>NZ_KI421418.1:299530-348607 GCF_000472285.1 Desulfuromonas sp. TF | reverse complement strand
TGTCGATCATGTGAACATTGTTCAGGCCCAACTCCTGGATCATGCGGCGCAATGCAGGGCTAAAATCCCCTTCGGGGTTGATGCCGCCGATAATGTAAAGGGCGACCGGATGTAACCTTGTCAACTCTGACATAATGCGAATCAGTTCATGGTGCCCTTTGCGTTCGATCAAGGAGCCCACCGAAACCATGATTTTACCCTCTTGGGCCAATCCAAGATTCCTCCGGCAAGTCTCCTGGTCTCGATACCGAAACTGGTCGATATCGACTCCATTCAAAATCACCCGGACCTTTTCCGGCGGCACCCCCAGATCGACCACCAAATCCTGCAGTTCTGCGCTGAGGGTGATCACGAAGTCCGCCTGCCGCAACAGGTACTCTAAAAGCTTCCGGCGCAGAGTCAACTCGCCGAGGTAAAGCGCCTCACGACCCCGGATGGTGACGATGAGTTTCTTTTTGAGAAGCCTTGCAAGCACAAACCCTGTCAAAAGATCCGGGTAAGTCCAGTGGACGTCCACAATGTCATAGTCGAAACTCTCCCGATTGCGCAGCCGCAGTGCTGCCGGAAAGGCAGAGGCCAGAAAAGAGAAAGCATCCAGGATTTTCAGATAGCGGGGAATGACGGGGAATCGTGGCCGCTGAACATCAATTCCCCTCCATTTTTCCCGAATGGCAAGCCTGCTCCCAAACCCTCGGCCCATCCATCCCATGAAAGGGAACCACTGAACCGGCGAGATCACCTTGACGTGACACAAGCGGTTGACCGCCTGCAGTCTGTTGAACACAAAAACGCCATACTCCCGCGCCTCCGCGTTGGGGAACAAATGACTGATTGCCAGCACCTTGATTTTCATCTTCGGAATTTTAACCTTCCCGCAAAACAACCCACTAATTCAGACTTAATAGCCGAATTGCCTGTGCCACTCTTCCAGCACTACCAGTTGCCAAAGCTCACGATGGTTGCTTTCAACTCCACTGCGATGTGCCAACAATATCCGTTCAACCTCCCGGCGATCAAAATATCCTCGCATCGCCTTCTGAGACAGCAGCAGATCATGGGCATAGGAAAACAACTCTCCACGAAACATGAGTTCCAAGGGTGTTGGAAACCCCATCTTCTTGCGCTTGAGCACCGAGGCGGGCAACCGGTTTTGCAAAACCTGCTTCAGCAGGAACTTGGTTTCGCCATGGTGGATTTTATACCTGGAAGGTACCCTGGCCGCATATTCCACCAGGCGGTGATCCAGAAAAGGCACACGCAGCTCGATGGAGGTGGCCATGCTCATACGGTCGGCCTTGATCAGCAGATCATCGACCAGCCAGGTCTTGGTATCGAAGTGCAGCATGCGGCTGAGCGGATCCCAACCTTTGGAGTCTTTAAAGATGTTTTCCAGAAAACCCGCCAAGGACTCGCTGCCTTGGCGCGCAACCTCCCCAAAATCGGGATCGTAGAGACTGAATTTAAGTTCGCTCTCGTAGCTGGAAATCCCACGATAGCGTTTTTCCAGGGACTCGCCGGCGAGAGCGAGATATTTGCGCAATTTCTTTACCCGGATTAGTCTTCGACCTATCGAACTGAGCGCCCGGCTGCCCTGATCGCCCAAAACGTCTCTGGCTCGATCAATGGCCAAGTTATAATTGTAGAAATCATAACCGGCAAACAGCTCATCGGCCCCCTCACCGCTGAGACAAACGACCACATGGTCACGAGCCAGACGCGAGACCTGAAACAAGGAGATAGCTGCGGCCTCGGTGACGGGTTCGTCCATGTGCCAACAGTAGTGGGGTATAAAATCAAGGAACTGACGGGGCGAAACGAAAATCTCGTGGTGGTCGGTTTGGAAGCGAGCGGCCACTTCGCGGGCATATGGGGTTTCGTTATACTCAGACCCAAAATCGTAGGCGACCGAAAAGGTCTTCAGCCCGCTGCCGGCGCCGGGCGCCAGTAGTGCAACCACCGCGCTGGAATCCAGTCCCCCACTGAGAAACACCCCAAGCGGTACATCGCTGCGCAGGCGAAGAGCCACGGCATCAGTGAGGAGTTCTTCGACAGCTTCCTTGTGCCGTTCGAGACCGGCGTCATTCTGATCAGCAAATGAAAGGTCCCAGTATCGAATGGTTTTAAAAGAACCTTCGGCGCAGGTAAAATAATGCCCGGGAAGAAGACGTTTGACCCCGCGGTGCAGAGTCTCCTCGCCAGGCAGGTAACCGAACTCCATGTAGGCATCGATCAAGGAGGGGTCGATTCCGGCGGGTGGGCTGACCGCAAAAATGGATTTAATCTCCGAGGCAAAGATCAGGCGTTTCCCGTCATAAAAATAATAGAAAGGCTTAATCCCCAACCGGTCTCTGGCTGCGAACAGCTCTCTGGTCTGGCGATTCCAGATGGCGAAAGCGAACATTCCGACAAATCGCTCCAGACACTGGGGCCCCCAGCAGATATATGCTTGTAGCAAGACCTCGGTATCCGAATGGGAGCGAAAGACATGGCCGCGGGTCAGCAACTCGCGGCGGATCTCCAGGTAATTGTATATCTCACCATTGAAAACGATGACATAGCGCCCATCCGCACTTTGCATCGGCTGAGCCCCCGCACTGCTCAGATCGATGATACTTAGACGCCGGTGTCCCAGGCCAATGCCGTCGTTTTCGAGCACCAGACACCCCTGCCCGTCGGGCCCGCGCCAGGGCATGCGGTCGGTCATGGCGGCAATCTCCGCCGCGCGGGGTGGGTCAGTAAATGATAAGATTCCAGCTATACCGCACATAATTATCACTTCAGGTTAGCATCTCGGGAAATCGCAACTGACTGAGGGGAAACCTCAGGGGACTCGGTCTCCCACCGGCGAGCTTGCGCAGTCAACGCAGCCGCAACCGCAATTGGCCAATAAAGAAATTCATGCTCTGCTTTATTTTGAAACATACAGACGACAAGCAGACCCATTATGCTTATTTTGGCTATCATTGCATAATGTGGGATATATTGTGGTTTCTCGTACTGACCCTCCCATTTCGCCAACGCCGATAATTTTTTCAAAGTAATGAAAAACAAAAGTAGAAAAGTAGTTATGCCAATTATTCCTTCTTCAGACAGAATCTGGAAAAAAGTATTATGGGTAACCCTGGGGTGTTCCACATATTTATGTGCAAGGACATAGTAGTTTTTTCCGCCCACGCCAATTATCGGATTGTCAAGAAACATCTTCGTCGCCCCACGCCATTGCTCAATTCGTCCCATGGCCGAAGCATCTTCCTCGTATTCTTCCATAGTTTTAATTCGTTGAAAAAACTCGGAAGGGACCATGAAGCTTCCTGCCAAAATAAAAACCAATGCCCCTCCGATAAAGATGAGTTTTCTTTTGACATAAATGAAATACCATGGCAAACAAACCAAAACCGCCACAACAGCTTGCCGAGACTGTGTACAGACCAAACCTGCAATCAGCAGGCAAAAACACGCCAGGGCTATCCATCGCGGTGCCCCCTGTTTCTGGATGAATTTAAAATAAGCGACCGGCAGAGCCCAGACCATGGCTGCGGCTATCTGATTTGAACCAAGGATCTGCCCGCCCCCAAATCCTTCAAGACGTACATTTCCGAGAAGATATTGTTCAACGCCCCATGCAGCAAGGAAAGTAATGGACAACAAACATGTCCAATAAAATATTCCAAGATCACGCTCTCCATTCAGACAGGCTTTTAACATAAACCAGAATAATCCAATCTTTAGAAACATAACTGCATATTCTCTGCTGAGGGCAATATCTCCTTTTGCAAAAAAAGCAGATAAAACGAATGAACTTAGTAAGCAAACCATCAACTTAGAAAAAATATCGCCAAATATATGTAGTTTCAGTCCCTTATGAAGTATGACAACTAATAAGATAACATTTAGAACCATTACAATTCTATATTCAGTTAATCCCCAAATGTATTTTTCAGGATATATAAAATACATTCCTATGATTAAAGCAGCTAAAACTACAGGCGTAGTTCTAAAGGACTTGACAACAAAACAAAGGCATATTACCAGATATATTAAAAGGCGAATACTCATTCGAATCTACCTTTAGATAGAAATTCCATAGAGCTTCTTGTAGTTCGAAATCATTTGTTCGAGAGAAAACTGATTTACTGTTTTATGTCTATTGTAAATCCCCATTTTATCAGCAAGACAGGGATCGTCGATAAGACATCGAATACTTGAGAAAAATCCCTTCCAGTCATCATGTTCAACAAGAAATCCTCCATGGCCAGAATCGATCAGCTCATGGTTGCCTCCTACTCGGAAAGCAACGACAGATACCCCGCTTGCCATGCCTTCCAAAAGCACATTCGACATCCCCTCACTGGCAGAAGGCAGCGCCAGGACATTAAAGCAATTAAGCAATTCGGCAACATCGTCGCGTGGGCCTAACAGAGAAACATTGCTTTTGTAATCATGTTTGCACAAAATGCTTTCAACACATTCCCTTAGCGGACCATCACCGACAATTACTAGACGAGCTGACAATCTTGTATCAAGGAACTCGCCCACCATCCGTTCAATGCCTTTTCCCTCGCAGAGACGACCAACGACACCGACGACTTTTTCCTCTTCCCCCCACCCTAATCTCGCTCGTAATTCTCCACGTTCTTTCGGACAGAACCGCGACAGATCTACACCGTTAGTCACAACTTCAACCGGCCGGCAAAGGCGGTACAGTTCGGTGATCTCCCTCCCCAACTCGCGGGAAACGGCCATGACGGAGTCAACACGGGAAAAGAGGAATCTTTTTATTGTGTACTTCAATTTTTTATGCTGCCAGACATCGTCAAAATGACGACCGTGTTCTGAATAGATCACCTTATTTACACCAGCCATTCTTGCCCCCAAAATCCCTTCCGCCATCGTAGCCCATCCCCGCAGATGTACGACTGAAATCTTCTCTTTCATAAAAATCTTTGCAAGCTTAAAAGGGACCATTATATCATTCCCTTCTCTTTTGTTTAATTCATGAAAAATGACATTATCTGATTTAACTCTTTTTTTTATATCCCCTATGTTTGTAAGCGAGCATATAACATGAAAAACAGATTGGTCTACCAATCTATTGACAATATTGATGATACCGTTCTCAGCACCACCAATATGTGAAAACGAGTGTATGACATGACAGATGGCATGACGTTTAGTTTGAGGCGTCATAGGATACACTTTTCAAAAAGATCCACCAATTTTTTGGTCAGATTCCGACTCTCAAATTTATCCCGTTGGAAAGTAGTTCCATAGTCAAAAATTTCATTATTTTCTTTCATAATGATAAGTTTTTCGAGAGATGCCTCTATCTCTGATTCAGACTCTGGATCAACAACCATTCCTATCCTCTCTTCATGCACCAGATCAGCAGTCGCTCCATCGTGAGTCAAAGCCAACACCATCTTTTTGGCAGCAATGCATTCGAACAACTTGCCAGGGATTTGAAGTGAGGTATTCGGTTGAATGATCAACTGGATATCTGAAATAAATATCTCCTCAAGTGCTTTACAGTGATCCACAGGCGGCACAAATGTAACCAGATCATCAATGTCGAATTCAGTACTTCTCGCAATATCACAAATTGATGAATCAAACTTTCCTACAAATTTAAGATTGAAATTTGCCGAATGAATAATTCCTTTTTGTTTCAAATTTACAATGGCCTTAAAAAGGTTTATCGGTGATCTAGGGCCATACAATGAACCGACATGACTTATTTTCAGTTTATTGTCTTTAGATTTGTTATTTTCAGTAAATAGGATTCTAAAATCATCATCAGAAAATCCGTTGCTGATCCAAACAAATTTTTCTTTATTTTCCCAAGAGTAAAATGAAGCAAATTCACTGCATGCACGCTTTGTATTTGCAACAACGTAGGATGCAACTGAAATTATTTTTCTTTCTAATAAAGTCTCTATTTTTTCAACAAGTGGATGCTTGATGTTTCGATATGGATTCTGGATCCAAGGGTCGCGAAAGTCCACAATCAAAGGACGCCCAAGGACCAAGGAGATCAACATCCCCACAAGATGAGCCGTCCATGGACTTCCAGAGGAATAAACTACCTGACAGCCCGATCGAAAAGCAGAGAATGCCCCCTTGACGAAAGCAAAAGGCAGCCAACCAACTTGCCTATCGGGTATTCGAAACATTTCGATGAGTAAATCCATGCCTTCTTTGCAAAGGGTCACCGAACGCCTTGCCCAGGTTTTTCTGGTAGTAACCACGCATCGTCTAGCCCGATCAATTTTCTCCGAATTACCGGAACCTGGTCTTTTTTCCAGGAGATATTCTATTGGGTGAAAGTCGAGGGCTCGGACCAGAACGCATTGTTGCGGTATCTTTTCCGAGAGAGATGGATCTTTAAGGTAATAATCGGTGACAAACCTGGGGTTACTGGTCAATACAATTGGCTGCCAACCGAATGAGTAAAACCTCCTCAAGAACCTCAGGTGTCTTTGTGTCGCAGCCCCGGCAATCGGCGGCATTTGATAGGCTATGAAGAGAACTTTGTTTTTCAAGCTCTATCAACTCCTTTTTTATAATTCAATCTTTCCAACAAGCAATCGAAACGGATTGAAATAATTTACCGCATACCCTTCGCCTTAACGTCGTAGGGAAAGAACCGAGAATTTTCTCTAAGAGAAAAACAAGTAATTTCGGAGTTTCCAAATAATTTCCTTTCACTTCCAGAAATGCCTTAATCTTATTGAATCCCGCATCCTTAAGAATATTCCATACTTCAATATAATTATACTCCTTTAAGTGAAATCCCTCAGATGTATCGGAAAAAAACTTTGAAACATCGTGTGGACCAGCATATTTATGTGGCGTTCTGAATGCATAAATTCCACCATTTCTCAAAATTTTATAGGCATGTCCAAGATGAGTTTTTAGATCATCGAAGTGAATATGTTCAACAAGTTGATCACTAAAACAACAATCAATAGATGAATCAGACAAATATAATTCATAACCATCATATATAACCAACTTAAAGTTTTTTACACTTTTTATATCATCAGTTCTTTGGTCAGAGATATCAACACCAATAATATTTTTGCACTTATCTGCGATAAAGTAGCAAAATTCGCAATCACCCGATGCAAATTCAACAACATCGCTATCCTGCCTTATGAACTTTTTGAAAAATTTCCATTTGGTTTTATTCGAATCATCAATGTGTTCTTTGCAGGATCTTTTAATCAGCCGAGGGTGATCCGAAACAGATGCGAACAATTCACCATACATACTCATATAAATGCTTTTTCTCTCTGATCTGCTTGATTTCTTGATTCTATTTGCAATATTTTTTTCGACTTCATAGTGATGACGAACTTGGTCGTAAGTTCTGTTTTCTGGTAGCTTAATTTTTAATTCCATTCTATCCTCTGATTCATAAGTTTTTATCAAATGTATAAACAAGACTTACAAATAAACTACATAGCTTTTACAATAGGTGTTTTGAACAAAAAACTATGTTTTTTATATAAATAGATCAAACCTTTAAAATGGTTAATTTTAGCCATATTTATCTCAAAACCACGAGATATTTCCTGTGCATGATGAATAATTGACACAGAAGGTACATAATTAATTTGATATCCTGCCTTCCATATTCTAAGACAATAATCAACATCCTCAGGCGCATAGAAGATCCTCTCATCCAGCAATCCAACCATCTCCATGACTTCTCGTCGCAACAACCAAAAGGCCGAGATCGCATAATCCACTTCCCGCCTCTCCACTTCACCAACAGTTCCGATGCC
Source organism: Desulfuromonas sp. TF (assembly GCF_000472285.1). NCBI lineage: Bacteria > Pseudomonadati > Thermodesulfobacteriota > Desulfuromonadia > Desulfuromonadales > Desulfuromonadaceae > Desulfuromonas > Desulfuromonas sp. TF. The sequence goes on along the minus strand of NZ_KI421418.1, from coordinate 340,820 downwards.
TTCGGCGGCTTCAATCTGCCGTAACCGAAGAAACCGGTTGAGCTTATGCACCAGGGTCGGGAAACGATCTATCGACTTCTGCCAGTTGCCGCTCGGATAGAGGACCTTAGGCACAACCATCCCAACCCTGGAATCCGCCTCAAGCACCTCCATCAGAGCAGGGAAAACTCCAGGCGCAACCTCGACGTCGGAGTCCATCACGCATAAATACGTACCACGGGCCTTTCGCAAGGCCATGTTGCGGGATACAGTGGTCCCGACGTTTTCCCGCAGAAAAATCGGGACAAGAACTCCCGGGTTCTTTTTTTCATACCCCCTCAGAATCCGGGGAGAGTCGTCCTTTGAGCCGTTGTCGACGGCCAGGATTTCATAGGACAATCCTGCAGTATCGAGACTGGTAAAGATTGAATCCAGACAACGGCTGATATACGCGCTGGAATTCCAGGTCAAAATGACAAAGGACAGGTCCATATCTCCCCTTTTGTGTATTTCCTCAAAGACTTATCCACCGTCGAACTTTCGGACCCAGGGAATTGCAGATCTCCAAAGGCAATCTGCGCCACAACGCCTCCATCCGGCCTCGTTTAACCGCCAACTTGGCGATTTCTTTTCCACCCGCCGTCAAAAGATCAGACCAGAAAAGGGGCTGGGGCCGAGCCCCCCATTGTTCCTTGAATTTGTAAGTCCCTTCGCCCGGAGTGGACCTGCCGAAATCGAACCGGGAATGGCCGTTATCCGCGGCGAAGGCAAGGAACGCCCAGTAAAGAAGCATATTGGGATTTAAGTGATTCAGCCGGCGCAGGGAGGAGGCCCAGGGGATGGAAACAGTCTTCCTGTGCAGAAGGATGATGCCGCCCGCGGCCGGCAGCCCACCCGGCGTGTACACCACGCCGACCCTCGCCCTTTCCCCGAAGAATCCCACCACCGCCTCGATCCATTCCCGGCTGTGCACGGGAGAGCCAAGATCACGCATGTTTTCAGTAAAAGTCCGGTAGAAATCTCCTACCAGTTCAAGGCCGCCGAGGCGGACTTTCAAGCCGTCTCGCAACGGCTTGTTGACCTGACTGCGGAGCTTCGACTTCAGACCGGCGAGCAGAGTCCTTGAGTCGCCGGGGAGTTCAAGGACCATCCGGACCTTCTTGATCGGAAAAGAATTTCGAACGCAACCCAGAGAGGTGGGAACAGCCGACCTGATCTCGACAGCTCTGAACTTGATCAAGCTGGCCAGCTTCCTCGCTTCGGCAAACAGTGCCGCCGCCACCGCCGACTCGTATGCGAGGGCGCCCCCGACATCGCAGTAAGGGAGCGAAATCAGCTTCCGACCCAGCAGGGGAACATTCATCCACACCAATGGCAGGACGCCGCAAATCCGCCCATGCTCTTCCGCCAGCAAATAGACTCCCCGAAATCCGTAAGCCTTCTCCACAGCCTTTTTCCAGGCATAAAGCTGGTACGGCAAACCTTCCGGATGATCCAGAACGAAGGCGTCCCAGGAAGTATGATCAATGTCTTTGGCCTGACGGATTCGCATGATTACAATCCCGCTCCCGTATGTCCAGGGACGCTCCTTCTTTATACGGCACCCTCGACCGTTCGAATCAATTGACAATGTCTTTCGAGGTAGGCATTGACGCTGAAATCCGCCTCGGCACGACTTCTACCGCACATGCCCATAACCTGCCTTCTTTCGTGGTCCCTGACCAATTCTTCCATTGCCGTTGCCAATTTTTCAGGGGACCCGGGCGGCACCACAAGACCACATTCTCCCGGAGGCAGAATCGCCGCGGCCCCCCACGGTGTCGATATCCACGGCAGACAAGAAGCCATCGCCTCCAGAAGAACCAATGGAGCACCTTCGTCATCGGAAGCCAGAACAAAAATATCCGCCTTCCACAGAAAGGGCCTTACATCCTTCTTTGTGCCTGCGAACTCAATGCGGTCCGCGACGCCCAGGGATCTCGACAACTCGCGGACGGCTTCATGGTCGGGTCCCGTTCCTACCATAACAAGGCGGGTTTCCGCAGGAATGGAGGCCATTGCGAAAGCTCGAACAATATCCTTGGTCCTTTTTTTCGGATTGAAATTCGAAACATGGATCAAGGTGACCGGATTGGCACGATGCTCAAGATAATCTGCGGAAGGTGTAAAAAATTCCGTGTCGACACAATTTGTTATCAGCTGGATTTCTAATTTATGAGGAGTCGCTATTTTCCGGGCATGCTCGGCCAAATGCTCGGCACAGACGGTTATGGCGTCGGAAGACAGTAAAATCTTGCGATTAAGCCATCGCAATAATGGCGAGAAGGATTCATATCTGGTGAGGTCATTGCCATGATATGAGGCAATGATCCGAACCGGTGAGAATCGCCTCAAAACAAGAAACGGCCAGGCATACCCCCCGGGGAACAAAAGGATTATCGTCCGTATCTCATTTTCACGAACAAATCTGGAAAGTAGCCGAAGGGCTGATATCCCCCGCACTATTGAGGCCAGAGCGGACTTCAAACTCGGGTTGTCAAAGATATAGCTTGGCATCTTTACATACCAGGCCTTTTCACAACCGGGAACAGACTCAATGAACTTCTGAGACTTTGTATGGTCACACACAAACAGGTGCGTTCTAACCCCTTTCAATGCTAAAAGACGATGTAAGCGATCGGCTACTTCAGCAACTCCACCGAGTGTAGGCTTATACCAAGGTGTCACAATCAGGACGGGCGCGACACTCGGCTTCACGGAAGCTGCATCACTCGTTTGTGCATATGACATGGAAAGATCCCCTTTGACCTACATGATTCACTATGGATGGCACGGGTCATCTCCGATGCTCGTATCAATATCCTGTGGCCTCCAGCCCTGCTCTCACTTTATCCCTGAGGCGTGCCAGGGGATGTACTAAAAAGCGGTGTCGCTCGTCGGTAGTGACTCCCACTCCAAGAACCACAACTATTGACCCCATAACAGCACCCACCCCCTGGAAAATCAGATCGAACCAGCTTGAAGGCTTTCCTGCAAGCCGGATACACGTCATAAGGACCACCAACAAGACAGCCACCGCCACGGGTCGCACGCAAGCGCTGCAGAAGAAATCCTTTATGGAAAGACTCACAAGCTTTTGCGCCAGCATTGGAATTATAAAAAAATTCACAATGATTGAGGCAATGGCCGTCGATGCGGCCACCCCTGCAAGCCCATAATAATGAATCAAGATCAAACTGATCGTCAGGTTGATGATGGAACCACCCATTAAAACGATGGATAAAACGCGTATATACCCGGATCCTGACAAAACCTGTGCAGCGATATTAGAGGTATGTCCAGTTATTGTACTGATCAATAAAATCTGCAGAAGTAAAGCCACGGAATGAAAATCGGTCCCTCCCAAATATTTCTCCCCGATCCATAGCCGGTAAAAATCTTCTGCCCAGAACATGGCTGTAAGGACGACAGGAATCATAACCAGAATCAAAAGGCGGGAGCCTTTGTGATAAAGGCGTTGAAGCCCGTCGCTATCCCCCATGGCATGTAATTCGACTGCCGCTGGATAGAGCACTCGCCCCACTGGAGACAGTACTGAATTTACACTTCTAAGGAGACCTGTCGCGAGGGCGTAGTGACCCACGGCTGCGATAGGCATGAATGCGCCAATCAAAATAGCGGGCATGTGCTCATAAGCGTAGGTGTTGACGGAAATCAGAAAATTCCAGGCACCGAATGAAGCGATTTCCCTTAACCGATCCAGCCGTGCCAGTCGCCAGGAAATTTTCAAACCGGGGACGAGCCGGAGCGCTACACGCCAGCGAATAAGATAGTCGACCAAACTGGCTCCGCAGGTCGCCAAACTGACTCCGATGAGCCCATAATCTTTTATGAGCGCAACAAAAATGCCTCCCGCCGTCAAAAGCCGTGTTCCTATCCCGATGAGATTGGCCAGATCGAAGCGTTGCGTGGCCGGGAAAACCGCCGCGAAAGGGAAAAACGTAAATTGAATGGCACTGCTCAAACCGACAATCAGGATGCACCAGAACGACTCGGATTCCAGTTCCCGGGGAAAATTGAATACGTGAGGCGCAACGTGGGCCGCTCCCATGCTGAGAAAAACCAGAAAGGCGCCGAACAAGGAAAAAGCCACGACTGCACTGCTGAGGCACTCGTTTGCCCTGCGATGGTCACGAACAGCCAGATAGCGGGTAAGATATTGAGTCACCCCACCCCTGAATCCAAGATCCAGAAACCCGTAGTAACCGATCACGCTCGACGTCAGTATCCACACACCGTAACGCGCCTCTCCCAGCTCACGAAGCACGAAAGGGGTCAGCAACAGGGTCACCAGCGCATTGACAGCGAACCCCACCCAGTTACTGGAAACGTTGCGCAATATGGTTGCAGCTCTACTCACGTTGATCCTTTTAAAATATTGTTCATTCGTGGACCGGCTTACTGCTCATTTGTGTCTCTTCACTTATTAGATTTATTGTTTTCGACGAGGATCAACTCCAGAGTTTGTAACGGAGAAGCGCTGCGAAACTTCTGCTGCCTATTCGGATATCTTCTATCATTTTCTCCACATTATCCCTGAATCGAACCCAGCGAAGCACATGCAGGGCACAGCGCCACTGCTGATGCAGAGTTATCGGAGATTTCCGAATCACCCGGAAATATTCCCAGAACCATCGCCACCGGGGAAAAACGATTTTCCCGGCATTGGCCGTATCGAACCAGACGGTGACGGAATGACGGCCGCGGTGCCGGTGAACGGATCGTCCGGCGTGTTCCCGATGTAGAAAAAGGTTTTCCCCAATTTGCCGGAACCGGCCATGAAGAGCCAGTTCGGCAAGAAGAACCTGATCCGAACCGTCATAAGATCCAATCAGCGATGTTTGGCGCAGAATATCTGCCCGCATCAAACCAAAGATCGGGGGTGAGCCTCGATGCATTTTCAAAAGTTCAAGGAATCGGTCCTCAGGCAGGGCCAGAGAAGTGTCCAGTCGGTATGGCCGTTCAGCCAGAGTGTTACCCCGCTCATCAATGCCGACCTCCTGGGTAAAGCAAAGAACAAGATCAGGGTTTTTCTCAAGAACTTCGAGACATCTTGCAAGGTATTCCGGCCTGAAGGCATCGTCATGGGCGGCCCAGTGAAAATATTTCCCTCGGGCCATTCGGAAGACCTGGTTGTAGTTCCTGGCTGCACCTATGTTTTCCGGATTTCTGACGTAACGAATCCTGGCGTCGGATTCAGCATATTCACGGCAGATTTTCTGCATGCCATCCGTAGATGCATTGTCAGAAATGATCAACTCGAAATCCGGGAACGTCTGGGAAAGAATGGAGTCGAGAGCATCCCTTATGAATTCCTCCCCATTGTAAACCGGCATACCCACGGTAATTATCGGCATAATCCCCTCTTCGCGAAATGCGGGCAGGACGACATTGTCATGGCGCGGACGTGACATTTTTGAAATAATCGATCAGTGCCGTGAAGGCCGGCGGACTGGATCCGGCGTTGCCGGCATACACCCCGGCAGCCGTCACCGTCATCGGAAAACTGAACGTGTGGGGACTCTGCCAGTTGATCCCGTCGAAGGAGTAGGAATGCGTCCACTGCGACCCTGAACGTTTCACACGCATATACAGCGGGGCCGACCCGCCAATCACCCTGCTGCCCCGGACCTGGGCCGTCCCTGCCCACAGGCTGGCGGTGAACAGGCGAACAGCGCTTCCGTCGAAATAACTGCCGAAACGCAGATAGTGATCGGCGTCCTGTTCGACCAGGATCCCCTGCATCTGGTATTTCTGGCTCGCCATCCGGTCGAATTTCACCTCGACCTCGAAGTCGCTGTCGGGCGCGGCCTGCAGCAGGCGCGGAGCCTGATTGCCGCTCGTCCAGAGGTCGTGCGAGACGCCGGCCGGTACCGACAGGGACACCTGGGTGCCGGTCATCGTCAGGCCGGCATCCCCCACAGGATCCACCAGAGTCCAAACCCCCGTGTCCAGGGTCGAAGCGCTGAATTCATCCGAGGCAATGACCGAGCCCCCGGAGCCCCCCTCCATGACGGTGGTGAAAACCAGATCCCCGGAGGTTGCGGCGTTGCCGGCAGCGTCGAATGAACGGACCCGGTAGTGATACTCGGTGTCGGGGGTCAGCCCACTCAGGGTGACCGCGTGCAGCGTCGTCAGAACATCGTTGCCCGCGTCGCCTTCTTCGTATCCCGCAGTCAGCCCGTAACTCACCCAGGTGGTTGCCGGCTCGTCCGTGCTCCAGCTGATGGTCGCCTGGCTGGCTGCCGGAGCGCCTGAGGAGATGTTGCTCAGGGCCGGCGGGGTCGTATCGTCCTCCACTTCGAATGTCGCCGTAATATTCAAGTTTTCGGAAATGACCACCTGAAGAGGGTTCTGGCTGCCGGACGCCGCCCCGCCCCACCCGACAAAACTCCAGCCAGGATCTGGCACCGCGGTCAATTCCACCGTTTCGCCTGGAGAGTACGACGCCCGATCGGGATTTCTCTGCACGCTGCCGCCTCCGGTGATGTCGATGATCAGAAGGACGGCGCCATTTGGATCTTCAGGGACGATGGGAGAGGCGGTATTGAAGAAATAGTCGATCACCGCGGTATGGGCCGGAGCGCTGCCGCCGGCATTACCCGCATAGACGCCCACACCCGTGACGGCCATGGCACGCGCAAAAGCGGCTCCATTCGACCAGTTCATCCCATCCCGGGAGTAGGACTGCGTCCACTGGTCACCACTGCGTTTCACCCGCATATACAGCGGAGCGCCGCCGGGGATGACCATGCTCTTGTGTACGGTGGCCGCCCCTCCCCAGAGACTCGCCGCGAAGATCCGGGTAGCGCTGCCGTCCGAGTAATGGCAAAACCGAAGATAGTGATCGCTGTCGGTCTCGACAATAATCCCCTGCATCTGGTACTTCGATGACACGGCCGATTCGAATTTCACCTCTACCTCGAAATCCGTATCGACGGCTGCCTGCATGAGTCGAGGCGCAAAATTGCCGCTCGTCCAGAGATCGTGCGAGACGCCGGACGGTACCGACAGGGACGCCTGGGCGCCGGTCATCGCCAGGCCGGCATCCCCCACCGGATCCACCAGGGTCCATACCCCTGTGTCCAGGGTCGAAGCGCTGAAATCGTCCGAGACGATAGCCGAGCCTCCGCCCCCCCCCTCAACGGCGGTGGTGAAGACCAGATCCCCGGAGGTTGCGGCGTTGCCCGCTGCGTCGACGGAGCGGACCCGGTAGTGATACTCGGCGCCGGGGGTCAGCCCGCTCAGGGTGACCGCGTGCAGCGTCGTCAGAACATCGTTGCCCGCGTCGCCTTCTTCGTATCCCGCAGTCGGCCCGTAGCTCACCCAGGAAGTTGCCGGCTCGTCCGTGCTCCAGTTGATGGTCGCCTGGGTGGTGCCCGAGACGCTTTTTACATTGCTAATCTCCGGAGGGGTTCCATCATTCATCGGCAATAACGGAGTCACGGAAAGATTGCCGAAACTTGCGTCTACATGATGGGCTACCAGCAGAAAAGAGCCCCTGCCGGGATCAGCTGGACTGTTGTTTATGGGCATGAGATCCCAACCCGGGGGTTCCACCTCCCCCTCCGGCCAGACTTTCAAACTGTACCGCGAGCCCCCCTCCGGCAATGATTCAACCCTCATTTTAAAGAGGTATCGGACTTCGAAATTCAGTTTCTTTCCGCTGGTATCCTCGGCGATTAAACCGCCCTTGCTGCCAATGATTTGCAAGCGCTCTCCTTGCCAGCGATACCAACCCAGAGCACCCATGGGCCACCAGCCGATGTTCGGCTGCCACCCGCCCCAATCATAGTGACCATTCCATCGCATCAGGATACCGACTCCAGGCCCATAACTCGGCGCACTGTAACCGGAAGGATCGATCCCATGGATGGTGACAGGGACGGTGACTTCGTAATCCCGCCACGTCATATCGCCGATCGCCACCAGCCGGTCATAATCGAGCACCACTGGATGGATGCTGCTCTCTTTCAACGCCCACAAGCCATCCACAACTTGAGCGACATCCTGGATATTGCCCGTTGAACTCCAATCAATGGCGTAGACCTGAGGCCAGATATTGCCATGATGCCGATAAATTGAGATGGTTTCAGAAAATGAATATCCGAACTCCTCGATTGCCTCAATCATGAGCTGATTATCACCGGTCAAAAGGTCTTCGATTGCTATTTCGACATTGAAGTCTCCTGGTGAAGCTAGTCTGTAACTATCAGGACCCATGGATAGAGGATATAACGGACCATCATTAAGGCTATACCCAAGATCTATATTATCTGTACAGCCATTGACATTACCCAATATGTTGACCCATCTTTGTGGAAAACCTAGCATTCCAAATGATTGTTGTTTGCCATACCATATTTCAATATTACAATTATGAGGATCTTTTTCTGTTTTGATAATAAAGTTTGGAGAATAACTCTCATTACCTGATGAATCTCGTGAAATAATCCTATAATAATAATTGGTGTCAGGATTTAACCCCGAAATGATCAGATCGTGTGAATAAGAAAAGGCAGGATCGACAACCGACCCGAGTTCGTAACTGTCGGTAACTCCATACTCCACGATCCCTTGAGCGGATTCGTCCGTTTTCCAGGCAAGCTGGAACATCGTATCGCGGGGAACAGCGACTATGCCATATTGGAGAGGGGGAACGGTATCTGGATCAGTTACCCCGTCTTCGCTGCCAACAGGGCTTTCCGAATTGAAAAAATAATCGATCACGGCAGTATGGGCAGGTGGATTGCTTCCGGCGTTACCGGTAAATATCCCGATACCGTTCACAACCATCGGATGGGTAAAGCTCTTCCCAAGTTGCCAGTTGAATCCGTCGTAAGAATAATAGGGGTACCAGGTGTCGCCTGAGCGCTCCACCCGCAGATAAAGAGGGGGATCCCCTGGAATTATCTTGTCCAACTTGACGCTGGGTTTCCCATTGATAAAAACCGCTGCGAAAAGCCTGCTTCCGGAGGTGCCGGATACAAAATCAAACCGGATAAAATTTCCGCTGTCTTCTTCGACAAGAATCCCCTGCATCTGATAGGGGATGGTGACCCCCGATCCGAATTTGACCTCGGCGGAAAAATCCTCGTCCTCTGTAGCCTGCATCATCCTTGGGGCCAGATTGCCCGCGGTCCATACATCATGAGACTGCCCTGCGGGAACCGAAATCAGCAAATGAGCGTCACCCGAACCCGCCCCGTCGACCATCAAGGTCGCATCCCCGAGCGGGTCGACGAAATTCCAGAGACCGATATCGAGATTGGGGTGATTGAAATCATCAGATGTCAAAGCGAAAGACGGAACAGGGAAAACACCCATCGCTATAACGATGATGAACAAGGATAATAATTCCGGCAGATTTCGAAACCTTGATCCGTAACTTTCACTCACCTTGCGCCTCCTTCAAGAAAACTGCCTGTGCTGTACGCCAACCTCTGCCTCAGAAGCTTTCTCAGGCGACAATGATTTGCGCACTAACCCTAAACTGCCGAAGCATCGCGAAGACCTCTTCCCGGTAGATCGGGTTCATCAAAACAACCACCTCCGGTTCGTCCTTGATGAGCATTTTCGGAGATACGATCTCGTGCCCCGTTCCAGGAACAAACTTTCCCTGTTTTTGAGGATTTACATCGACCACATACTCAATGGTTCCCTGGTTTTCAAACAGGTTGAGGAAGGCAATCCCCTTGGACCCTCCGCCCCATACAACGGCCCTCTTTCCGGCTTTTGCCATATCGTTGAGGCGCTCTTTCCAGAGACTGACTTTTTTCCGGTGAGCCCCCTCAAATATCGCGGCCCATTTTCGTACTTCATCGAGATCCGGTGACCGCACCGGGAAAGGGGTTTGGTCTTTGGCTGGAAAACCCTCGATGCAAAGGAATTGTTCGTCGAAGGCCTCCCCAACCTGAGTCACCTTGAATCCTGCCAGCTCGAAGCTTTGCCGCAGTGAGCCGGCCCAGAAGAAGGAACAGTGCTCGTAGATGATGTCCCAGATCCCGAGGTCCCGGAGGGTGTACAGGGAGTTGGGCACTTCGAAAAAAACCGCCGTTCCGGTCTTTTCTCCGATAGCTTTCCGAATTTCGGCAAGAAAGTCGGTTGGGAACCGGATGTGCTCCAGAGCCTGCCGGCAACAGACCAGATCGGCCGTCCACGGAAACGCGTTTTTCCCGAAGTAGTCCCGGAAGATCGTCACGTCCCCTGCAGGCTCATGCCGGTCGAATTCATAGCTCGGGTCGAAACCGAATCCTCGATTATCCCCAAGCCTGCACAATAGATGGAGAAAGTCCCCTTTGCCGCAGGCAATCTCCACGATGTTCTTCCCCTTCAGGGAATGCCTTTCTACCAGATCGGCGGCAAGAGCTTCGGCATAGTGTTGAAATCGTGGGGAGAAATGGAGGGAATTCTCATAACCGCTGTCGTACTCCATCAGGGCGGGGTCGAAAGCCGAATTGAACAGGTGACCGCATTCCTGGCAGAAGTGGAGATGGATATCTCCCTTCGGCGCCCGCAGCGCCTCCTCCCGGGTCTTCCAGAGCACGTTACAGCAGACCGGAACCCGGTCGATCCTGATAACTTCAAAAACCCGCCGGGAGCGGCATACCGGACAAGATGTCGGATCAGGGCTTGGCATCGGATCATCCTCTCTCTAGACTGCCATCATGTCGGGCTCGAGCCCCATGGACTGCAGCTGCCCGCGGATCTCGTCACAGTAGATGGCGTTCATGACCACCACCAGGTCGGGTCGGTACTCCCGGAGAAACTCCGGGGCCACAATTTCCTGTCCGCTCCCGGGCATGAAATACCCATGACGATACGGATTGACATCGACCACGTATTGAACTTCATCGGTAATCCCGAGGGTGGTCAGAAAGGCCACCCCCTTTGAGCCCGACCCCCAAAGGACCACTTTGCGCCCATTGAGCTTGTTCCAATCAAGTTTCTGCCGCCACCGCCGGACTTTTTCTTCGAAGCGGATGGGAAAGGTTGAAACGTGTTTCTTGATCTGAGCCAGATCCCGCTCTCTCGGAGAAATCGGTCTTTCGGAATTCTCTCGCGCGGGACGGACTTCGACAGTCAGATATTGACCGTCATACTGGGTATCGAGACTGATGATATTGAAACCGCTGGCCCTGAAGAGACGGGCCAGGGAACCCGAGCTGAAATAAGAGCAATGCTCGTAGTAAATATCTTCGAAGGCGCATTGGTGAAGAATCCGGGTCGTATCGGGCACCTGGAAATATACGGTCGTCTCCAGCCGGTCGCCGATGGCACGGCGGATCATCCGGACGAACTCACCGGTCGGCCCGATATGTTCCAGGGTCATCTTGCAGACGACTAAATCCGCCTGGATGTCGGCATACTTCTCGGAATAAAAGTCCTTGATGAAGGTGACCCTGGAGGCTGCCGGACCGGTCAGGCGCCCTTCGTGATAACCCGGATCGAAACCGGTGCCGCGGTTATTGCCCAGCTCGCACAGAAGAAGCAGGAACTCCCCCTTTCCGCAGCCAATCTCGAGGATGTGTTTATTGCACAGTTGATGTCGGTCGATCAGTTGGCGGGCCAGGGTTCGGTGAAACGCATTGAAAGTCGCAGAGAATCCCTGGGTTTCCTCGTATCGACCGGAGTACTCGGTGAGGCCCGGGTCAAAAGAGGTGTTGGCGGCAAACCCGCATTCAAGGCAAAAGCCCAGATTGATGTCTCCTTTGGGGTAGCTGATCGCTTCCTCACGGGAGCCGAGAAGGATGCAGCTGTTGGAGGGCACTTGAGACGCCTGGTGGAAAACCTTCATTTTCTTTTCACCGCAACTGGGGCAAAGATGCTCTGCAGCCATGGACTTCTTCCTTCTTTGAAAAGATTGAAAAATCTTGCAACTGCAGTTTTCCAGCGGAGACCTACACGATCTTCGGAGCAGGAATCGGTACGATGAACCTCCCTCCCCGTCGGCGGTATTCGGCCTGCTGCTCGAGGACTTCGTCGGCAAAGTTCCAGGAAAGCAGCAACACGTATTCCGGCATCTCGTCGAGCAGTTTTTCGGTGCCGAAGATGGGAAGATGGTGCCCGGGCATGTAGCGGCCATGCTTGTACACATTGCGATCCACGACATAATCCACCAGGTCGGTGCCGATGCCGGCATAATTGATCAAGGTGCAAGCCTTGGCAGCCGCCCCATAGCAAACAATACGGCTGCCTTTTCCTTTAAGGTCTTTCAGCAGGGCCAGCAGCGAATCCCTGATCTCCTGAACCCGTTTGGAAAACTCGCTGTAGTAGTCGACCCGGTCTATACCCAGAGCCTTCTCTTCGCCCAGCAGTTGCTGCACCATCGGACCGGGTCTATCCTGTTTTTCCACATACAGCCTGAGGGAGCCGCCATGGATGTCGATTCGCCGCACATCATTCAGGAACAGGGCGTGCCGACGGAAAAGCCGGTCAAGCGCGGTGACCGAAAAGTAGCAGAGGTGCTGATGATAGATGGTGTCAAATTCGGAGTGGTCGACCAGGTCTCTGACGTACGGGACTTCGACGACAGCCATTCCGTCTCCCTTGAGCAGGAGCGCGATCCCTTCCACAAAACCGTTGGTGTCGGCCACATGGGCCAGGACGTTGTTGGCATGGATAACATCAGCCAGCTTGCCCGCCCCTTTCAGTTCGATGGCCAGATCCCGCGTAAAGAAGGTGTTTAGAGTGGTGACACCGTTTTCCACCGCGACCCTGGCGGGTCCGTCCGCCGGATCGATCCCCAGTACGGGAATCCCCTGCTGGACGTAATTCTTGAGCAGATATCCGTCATTGCTCGCCAGTTCGATGACCAGGCTTTTATTCCCGAGATTTCTTTTTTCGATCATTTCGAGCACGTTGTCCCGGGTATGCTTCAGCAGGTATTCGGAAATCGAGGAATAATAGGGATAGTCGTTGCAAAACAATACTTCGGGGGGAACGGTTTCCAGAATTTGCATCAATCCGCACGAGGAACAAAAAGCGACCTCCAAAGGGTAGACCGGTTCAGCTTCATGGAGCAGTTGGGCCGGCACCAGGCGGTCGGCCAACGGAGTGATGCCCAGGTCGAGAATAGGATGAAGGTCCACAGCTTCGCAGGAACGGCATTTCAAAGAAATTTCTTTCATTGTTCCCCTCCGACGGCTTCAGCATATTGCTGCCCTGTCCAGCGAAAATTCTCATCCAGGAGCCCCTCTCCAAGCAGATACTTGATGTGACCGATTCGCATGTATCGAGGCCCCTCGAACTCCTCAAGCGTCAATCCGACGCTTTTGTATTCCTCATATAACTGCTCGATGGCGCGTCGTGCCGTCCATTGGGGTTTGAACCCGTGCAAAGTATGGGCGATCTTGTTACAGTCCACCCGGTAACAACGCTTGTCTGCACCGGCTTCCGGGGCGTACTCGATGCAACACCCCGGCACGGTCTCCCGCACCAACTCGGCAATTTCACATATCTGATAGTTTTCGGTCGTCAGACCGACGTTGAACGCCTCATTATGGACAACTTCCCTCGGCGCATGAAGGACCGCAATATATGCTCTGGAGATATCCTCAATATGGACGATGGGACGCCATGGGGTTCCGTCACTTTTCAGGTAAACACGGCCTGTTGTAAAGGCCCAGGCGGTGAGGTTGTTCGCCACCAAATCGAAACGCAGGCGGGGGGAGACACCATAGGCGGTGGAGGCCCGCAGATAAGTGGGACTGAAGTCTTCATCGGCCATCCGGGACAGCGCGGCCTCTACCCGGACTTTCGACCAACCGTAGGGGGTCACCGGATTGAAGGTCGTCTTCTCGGTGAGAAAATCAGAGCCACCGGCACCATAGTTGCTGCAGGAAGATGCGAACAGGAAGCGCTTCACCTTCGCCTCCTTTGCTTTTTCTGCCAACCTGACAGAACCCCTTTCATTGATATCCTGTGTCAACTCCGGGCGAAAATCACCAAGGGGATCATTGGAGAGACCGGCCAGATGGATAATCGCCTCAAACCCTTCCACATCGGCCTTCTCGACATCTCGCACATCCTTTTTGAGGACGGGGATCCGGGGGATGTCGCCGCAGAAGGTGCACCGCTGGTATAGATCGGAATCAAGGCCCGTCACCTCATGCCCTTCGGCCAGCAGCATGGGGACCAATATTGTGCCTATGTAGCCATGGGAACCCGTTACCAGGACTTTCATTTCCTACCTCCTCATCCAAGGGGTGTTACCAGAATTCCACAGGCTCTCCAGCAATACCTTGTCGCGCAGGGTGTCCATGCACTGCCAGAAAGAGGTGTGTTGGAATGCCATCAACTGACCGTCCCGGGCCAAATTCTCCATGGGTGACTTTTCCCACGGGGTGCTGTCTCCCTCGATATAATCGAATATCTCCGGCTCCAGGACGAAGAAAGCCCCGTTGATCCAGCCTTCGGCGGTCTGAGGTTTTTCCGAGAATTCAACCACCCTGTTATCCGCTTCCATTTCGATATGTCCAAAGCGGGCCGGTGGCCGTACCGCCGTCATCGTAGCGAATTTCCCGTGAGTCCGATGAAATGAGAGAAGATCATGAAGATTGACGTCCGACACGCCATCCCCCCATGTCAGCATGAAGGTGCTATCGCCCAAATAAGGCTCCAGACGCTTTATTCTGCCACCGGTATTGGTATCGATGCCGGTATCGATCAGATGAACTTTCCAACTACAACGATCGCCATCATGCATCGACACCTCACCATTTTCTAAATCGACTGTAAGATTGCTATTTAAATGACAATAATCCACCATATACTTTTTGATCATTTCGCCTTTATAGCCAAGCGCAATGTAAAATTCTTTAAATCCATAATGGGCATAATGCTGCATGATGTGCCATAAAATGGGAATCCCTCCGATTTCAACCAATGGCTTGGGTTTTAACTGGGTTTCTTCTGACAATCGCGACCCTACACCTCCGGCAAGTATTCCGACCTTCATAAGCAATCTCCTTTGCAATTTAAAATGATATGAAACTGATCTTTCAACTATTGCCTAATGCAGCACGAATGGGATGTGGGACTGGAACCCGCGGCATCTTGACGGGCAGACAATCCTCTCCTCTGTCTTCTGCTGCAGCCAGCGATTTCCGAACCGGCACAAAGGAAAAATCTTCAAGCAACTTCCGGAACCGTCCCTCAGTCTGCCCCAAATTCAGATAATGCCGCATCCGGCTCTTCCAACTCGCTCCCGCCATCCGCGGTTGCTCCGGGTCGAGTTCCCAGGGGTGGATGTAAAAGACGAATGGCAGCCCCTCATGACGGTTGATGCGCCGCAATCCCCAGCGGGTCACTTCATAGGGGAAAAGGCGGAAATAGCCGCCGCCGGCAATGGGCAGGTTGCGGCCGCAAAGGTTCAGGGTGGTGATGGGAATCTCCAGCATCCGGCAGCCGGAGTCTGGAAAAGGAGCCTCCGCCCCACTTTCATCGGGAGCCCATTGTCCTTCGCCGCCACGGACCACACAGAAGGGAAAACGCGGCCAGTCGGGAATCCCGTAGAAGTCGTGTGCTACCGGGAACACGCTGGAATCGTAGAGATACCCCGCTTCCATGAGCTCGTCGTAAGCCCAGAGGGAATTAAGACCGATGGAGTAACTGGGCGCCCGATAACCGAGGATTTCCTGCCCGCTCAGGTCCTCCAGCAGGGTCTTGCTGCTGTAGACGTCTTCACGGAACTCAGCTCGGCTCTGGGTACCGACCCGGCGGTGACCATACCCGTGGCTGGCTATCTCATGGCCTTCCGCCGCGATCCGCCGCACCAGCTCAGGAAACCTTCTGGCCACCCAGCCGAGGACGAAGAACGTCGCCTTGACCTCCGACTCCGCCAGAATCGCCAGAACCTTCACGGTGTTTCGGTCGACCCGGAATTCGCAGCTCTCCCACATTGATGGCGGCGATACCGCCTCGAAGGCGCTGACATGGAAGTAGTCCTCCACGTCGATGGTGAGAAGGTTGATCATATTTGTCTCCATGCGTTCACACTCCGAAGAGCCGCTCCAGGAATCCCTTCTTCTCCGGCTCCTTTTCCGGGAGCTCACTTCTTATCCCGGAACTGAAGCGCAGGCCCGTCCGCAGATCCGAAAGTTGCCGTGAGATCCCGCTCAGAGTCTCCTCCATCCGGAGGTTTTCCGCCTTCTGCTTGGCGACCTCCCGCTGGCCGTCTATCAGGGATTTGATCATCTTCTCCTGAAGGACGAAGCGCCCCATCAGCTTCTGTTGACGATCCTGCAAATCCTCGATCAGCGACAGGATGTCTTTCCAGGATCCGTTCTCTTCCGCCCCCATGGGCGGACCCGAAGCAGTCGGGTCCTTCTCCCGGATCGAGGCTTCCCTGGTCGAGAACTCGCCCGCCACCTCCTCCACCAGCTCCGGATGGAGGACGGTCGTCGACTCCGCGAAGGCGGCCAGCAGCAGGAAGTCGCAGAAGATGTTGATCAGTCGGGGGGTCCCGCGGCTGTGTTTGAAAATGACGTCGAAGGCGCCCTCGGCAAAACGAACCGCCTCCCGATTGCCGGCCAGTTCCAGGCGGTGCAGGATGTAGTTTTCGGTTTCCTGGCGGTTCAGGGGGTCGAGGTTGCAGTTGATGCTGATCCGCTGCCGAAGCTGGCGAAGGTCGGAGCGGGCGAGGACTTTCTGCAGCTCCGGCTGTCCGACCAGGATGATCTGCAGCAGTTTGCTGTGAGCGGCTTCGAGATTGGAAAGGAGCCTGACCTCCTCCAGGGTCTCCGGAGAGAGGTTCTGTGCTTCATCGATGATGAGAATGGAGCGGCAGCCTTCGGCATGGCGGGCGATGAGAAAATCATTGAGATCGCGAAGCAGGGTAACCTTGTCTTTCCCCACGGTCTCCAGTCCGAAGTCGTCGTTGATCAGCGAGAGCAGCTGCTCGCCGCTCACTCGGGTATTGAAGACCATGGCCAGGCAGACGCCGGTGTCCAGCTCGCCGATCAGGTTGCGGATGATGGTCGTCTTCCCGGAGCCGACCTCGCCGGTCAGTAGCACGAATCCGGCCCCCTCCTCGATGCCGTACCGGAGGTAATTCAAGGCCTTCTGGTGCGCCCGGCCAAGGTAGAGAAACCGCGGATCCGGCACAAGATCGAAGGGCTTGGAATGCAGACCGAAGAAGGATTCGTACATCTTGGGTTCCGTTATTAGTTATTGGTTATTTGGCATTCGTCCCGGGTCCAGCCGTCGCCTTGCAGCTATGGCTGGCAAGCCCTCGTCCCAGGTCACTCCTCACTCCTCACGCATTTACCTGAACCTTGAACCTAGAACCTGACCGCCACCTCCAGAAATACAACATTGTTCCGGTAATCATCCGAGATTTCGCTGTCCTGGCTCGCATGGTAGTTGTAGCCGCAGCGCAGGTGCCCGTATTTGAAATCCCTCTGAGCGCTGAGTCCAATCCCATAACGAAGCGACTGGTCTTCTTCGGGCTTGAACTCGAACCAGGTGACGTAGGGTATGGCCTGTATGCTGATGCGGTTCCGGAGAAGCACGTTCATCTGAACGACCAAGCCGATGGAGAGGTCCTCCCGGTCCGAATCGAGATATTCATCCTCTTCCAAGGTCAGGGTTGCAATCGTCGGGATGCGCCGGTTGTTCTTAAGGGTTGCCTTTACCGTTCGGATATTGACGAGTCCGGAGTCGACCGAGTCGTCAACCGTCTCTTCATAGCCCAGACCGAAGCCAATCTCCTCGGTCAGGGCGTAATTCGCCGCGATGTTGAGCAACTGCACCGTCATTTCGTCGTCTTCGGTCTGGTCGATGACTGCCACTCCGCCCCGGGCGTTCAACGTCAGCTTGGGACTAGAACGGTGAACGAAGCCGGCATAAAAGTCATCCCTCCGGTAATCGGCTGCAGTGTCCGAGCGGTAGGTACTATGGTCATACCCGGAGGAGATGGTGAGCTTCTCCGAGATTCGCTTCTCCAGCTCCAAACCGCCGCCATATCGATCGGAGTCGTTTCCTGCACTGTCATCGTTTTCAACAGGATCGTCATAGGAAAGCTTCTCATAGTGGAAGGTCGCCGTGGCGGTAAAGGTCTTCCATCGCCGGTAGCGGTAGCGCGGATTGACCCGGAATCTGTTTGAGTTGGTCCTGTTGACCACCACGTTCTCCTCAGTCGAAGGGCGGCGTTCATCCACCACCACCCGCCGGAACTCGTCCAGAACATTCACCGTGAAATCATTCTCAGGGAAAAGGTCCGCCTTCAGTAACGCCCGCTGCGCAGTGCTCGGGTCGGTTTCGTCGAGTTCCGACCGATCGCTGTACAGCCGAAACTCGAACCCGTATCTCGCCTCAAGGTCTATGCTCTTCCTGTCGAGGAAAATGGAAAGGTAAGGTGCCACTGTAGTGATGAAGTCATCCTCCTCGTCTTCCTGCAGGAAAACGTTGTCGTTGTACTCCTCCCTCAATGTGAGACTCGGACTCAGCTTCATCCTTGCCGAGACCTGAACGGCGCCGACCAATGTCACGATGAGCATCAGAAGAATACAGAGCAATGGGCGCCTCAAAACCGACCTTTCCCCGCCACTTCAACGGTAATTGTAGTAATAGGCCCCCTGACCCGGGGCGGAGCTGACATCATTGAAGACCGTGCCGAGCAGAGTGGCTCCTTTCAGGTTGCCGAGAGCTTCCTTGACCTGACCGGGCCGGGCATGCCCCTCCCGGACCACGAAGATCACCCCGTCCAGCGCCGCTGCGA
This sequence comes from Desulfuromonas sp. TF, assembly GCF_000472285.1. NCBI lineage: Bacteria > Pseudomonadati > Thermodesulfobacteriota > Desulfuromonadia > Desulfuromonadales > Desulfuromonadaceae > Desulfuromonas > Desulfuromonas sp. TF. The sequence continues at coordinate 322,060 of NZ_KI421418.1, read as the reverse complement.
GAACCTGGGCATCGGCAAAAGGGAGAGCCGGGGGGGTGTCGAAAATGACATAGCGGTCCGGATAACGATGCTTCATCTCTCGGATGAGGTCCTTCATCCGGCCGGAGGCGAAATGCTCCACTGGATCATCCACCGTGCCGCCGGCGGGCAGCAAAACCAGTTTTCCGAGGCCGGTTTTGATCAACACCTTGCCGAGATCCTTCCCTTCCTTGAGGCAGTGCACCAGCCCGACTTCGGGCTTGAGCCCCAGATATCGATGCAGGGAGGGATGGCGCAGGTCGGTGTCGACCAACAGCACGGTGTGGTCATAATCCTGTGCCAATGCGAGGGCGAGATTCAGAGAGGTGATTGATTTCCCCTCCTCCGCCACCGCGCTTGTCACCGCCAGGGTTTTTCCGGTCTGCTCACGGGGGTTGAGTCTGAGCAGCAGCGACTTCAGCTTTCTATATTCCTCGGCCGCGACATGGCCATTGGTCGCAACCAGATAAGGACTGGTGATTGGAATCGGTTCCGCCCGCAGAAGCTGATCCCGATCCTGCGGCCGCTCCGACCACTCCGGAAGGGGATGCACTACATCCCCCTCCTTCCGCAGTCGGGCGGCCTTTTCTATGGCCTGTTCGATTCGGCTCATGGAATGTCCTTTATATAAGTCCCGGTCCAGGCGTCGCCTGTGGCTATGCCCTGGCTAGCCCGAGTCACTTGTCACTTGTCAATTGCCACGCCTCTTGAATCTTGAACCTAAACCTCGTTCCTCATCCCACGTTCCGCGTCCCTAATTACGCAATCCTCTTGGCTGCCTCGAAGGCGAGCAAACAGACGACTCCGACCAGGTAGACGGAGGCTGCGCTGAAGACGAGGATGTCCTTTCGTCGACGTCTGGCTTCGGCCTGTGGGATGATGACGCGGGGGATCACCGCCAGGACCTCGACGCCCAACTCCTGCAACTGCGAGACGTTCTTGACCGACCCGTCGAGGAAATCCCTAAAAATAGCCGCCCCCACTCCTGCGGCGAGACCACCCGCGATTGCCAGGAGGATCATTCGAACCATGTCGGGGGAAACAGGTACAGTGGGGAAAACCGCCGGATCGACGACCCGGAAGTTGGTGGTCTTGCCGCCGATCTCCATCTGCTTGGAGACCTCCGACTGCCCCAGGCGGGCAAGCAGATCTTCATATAGTTTTCGATGGGAGTCCCGCTCCTGCTCAAGGACTGCCAACTGCTTGCGGTTCTCGGGAATGTGTTTCAATTCGCCTTCCCTGGCGATGATCAGTTCCTTCAGCAACCGTTGCCTGGCTACCAAGGAGCTGATCTCAGCCTCGACAGTCAGTCTCTGCTGCTGGATTTCCTGGTGGAGCGGATTGACTGCCGTCAGCCGACTTTCCGTCAACCCTTCCTCGCCTTTTTCGCCCCCCTGGCGCAACGCGTCGATCTCGGCTTTTACCCTGATCACCTCGGGATAGTTTTCGGTATAGGCCAGAAGGAGCTGCCCAAGCCGCCTCTCCAGTGTAGCGATCCGGTCTTCGACCTGCTTCTCGCTGAAGATCGCCACCGTCGGGTCCAGACTCTTGAGCTGACCGGACAGCTGCTGCCGTCTGGCTTTCAGCGTATCGCTGCTCAACCGAAGCATCACGATTTCCTTCTGATACTGATTGATGTCCTCGAGCAGGGATTTCTCATCCCTTGACAGGAAGATCCCCTGGCTCTTGCGGAACTCGATAATGGTATCCTCCGCCTTGTCGAGCTTTTCCTTTTGGAGGGCCAGCTGTTCGTGGAGAAACCGGCTCGCACCATATGACTCCTCCCGCTTGGCGGAGAGATTCTCCTCCAGGTAGCGGTTGATCAGCCGATTGATAAATCCCTGGGCAAAACGGGGGTTATCGTCGACGATGGAGACTGTAAAGAGGCCATTTCTTTCCTTGACGCTGATCTGAATCCGTTCCTGCAGGCTGGTGATGAGAGCCTGTAGTTCGGAATCGTTGTGGGTCGTACTGTCGATCTCCAGCTCTGCGAGAACCTTGGAGATGATGTCCCGGCTCACCAGCGCGTACTTGAGTACGCGGACCCGGTCCTCCATCTCGGGGGTGACCGCAATTCCCTTGACCAGATTCTTGATGACGTTCTCTTCGATGAAGACGGTGCTGTCCGCCTCGTATTTCCTCGGCAGGGAATAACTGTAGGCGATGATACCGGTCATGACCGTCAACGCTATGAGCAGACAGAGGTACCTCCGCGTGTAGACGATCTGCAGATATTTGAAAAGTTCATTGAAGCCCTGGTCCATCGATTTTCCCCTTTCAGCCCCCGACTCCCGGCTCTTGACAGATTCAAAAACCTTTGAGCCATGAACTATCGGCTATAAGTCGATCTGGCGCTGTCATCCTCAGAAAAGCCCTTCCTCGACTGTCACGTAGTCTCCCGGCTTCAGGTGCAGGTTAAAGGCGACATCCTTCCCCTTCATCAGGTCGCCAACCTTGACCCGCACACGACTTCCGTCCTTGCGGAGGATTGTCACCGCGTTCTCCTTGGCGTATTCAGTGAACCCACCAGCCTCAAGGATGGCGTCGAGGATTCGCATCCCTTCCCGGAACAGGAGGAACTTCGGCTCCTTGACCGCCCCCAAAATATAGACGTTGTTGAACCGGTCCTCCGGAATGAAGAGAATGTCTTCGGATCGAAGTTCGACGTCTTGAGCAAAGTCCCCCTCGAGGAAAAGGGTGTAGAAATCGACCTCCAGCTTCTTCATGTCCCTCAGGAGATAGGCGTGGTGCAGATCGGCATCTTCCAGCGATCCCAAGCTGCAGAGAAACTTGAACAGCGTGGTGCGCCCGGGGAGGCTGTGCACGCCGGCGGGAACTCCGCCGCCGGAGACGTAGACCCGGTTGTTGGTGATGCCATTGACTGTCACCGTGACAATCGGCTTCTTGACGAAGTCTCCAAGCACATCGGTGAGCTTTTCGCCAAGTTTTGAAGGCGCCAGGCCGGTGGCCTGAACATCCCCCGCCGCGGGCAGAGTGATCTTCCCGTCCGGGCGGACGGTCACCGCGCCGCTCAGCTCCGGCACCCCCCAGACCGAAACATGTAAAATATCGCCGTCACCGATCAGATAGTCGCCGGCCGCGGCGGTAACGCTGAGGAACAGAACAAAAACAAGAACCGATAGAAACCGCATGGCCTTACCTCCCTCCCTTGGCGAAAAGGACCACCTTGACCGTTTCGAGGATGATCAGAAACTCCAGCCACAGGGAATAATTTTTGATGTAGTAAAGGTCGTACCGCAGCTTCTCCAGGGCGTCCTCTTCCGAAGCTCCGTAGGGGTAGCGGACCTGGGCCCAGCCGGTGATGCCGGGCTTGACGCAGTGACGGCTTGAGTAGTAGGGGATTTTCTCCATGAGCGCATCGACGAACTCCGGTCGTTCCGGCCGGGGGCCGACGAAGCTCATATCACCCTTTAGGACGTTGAAGAGCTGGGGAAGCTCATCGAGACGGGTCTTGCGGATGATTCGCCCCACGCTGGTGACCCGGGGATCATCCTTCTGCGCCCAGACTGCGCCGGTCAGCCTTTCGGCATCCTCGCGCATGGTACGGAACTTATACAGGGTGAAATGCCGGTCCTTCTCCCCGACCCTGGTCTGACGGAAGAGAACGGGCCCGGGCGAGTCGAGCCTGATCAGCAATGCCAGGAGGGGAAGGAGCGGCAGAAAGATGAGAATTCCGAAGAGGGCGAATAAGAGGTCGAAGCCCCGCTTGTAGAAGTGCATGAAAGGGCTCATGCGGAAACCGTCGGAGAAAATGAACCAACTCGGGTTAATGTTCTCGATCATCAGCTTGCCGGTCACCTGCTCGTAGAAGGAGAGGCCGTCGACGACGGCGATACCGTTCAGCTTGCATTTGAGGACGTCGCGCACCGGCAGGACCCCGCGCCGCTCGGAGAGGGAGACGACGATCTTGTGGATCCGCTCCCGGATGGCGGTCTCCACCAGATCCTCCCCCTGGCCGAGGATATGAGCGGCGGGAATGACCGACGCCTCCCCGGCCAGTTGGATGAAGCCGGCCAGAACGAAATTGTGGTTGGTCTCCCAGAGCATCTTTTCAATATTGAGGGCCTGGGGCCCCACCCCGATTACCAGGACCTTTCGCGCCACTCCCGGGATTCGGAGGAGCAGGAAAAAGCGGTTGTGCCAGATGAACTGGAAGACTCCGAAAGCGGCCAGGACAAGAAGCAGCGACTCCGGCGTAATCGTTGCCGAGAGGAAAAGGTGGAAGATGAGGAGAAGCAGGATGTACGCAGCTGATAGTGAGGCAGCGATCCGCAACAGGATTTCCTTGACCTGAAAGCCCTTATCGTCGCTGTAGAGACCGGAAAAGTAGGTGGTGAGAACCGGGACCGAGGCAAAGGCGGAAAGGCTCAGGACACCGGCTGTCGAAATTTCCCCGCCGCCGGATTGGATGCCTGGCAGCAGAAAGCAGGAGTTGGTAAGGAGCGCCAACAGAAAGTCCCCGACCAGCAGGATGATTAATGTCTTGCTCATGGTCCTCCTCAGAACTTCCCTTCGATCAGTAGGGCCGCATGGCAGCCGTCTCGGTTAAAACAGCGGAATCTGCGGCGACGGGGTGCTCCCAAAGCGGGGGCGGCCCTTCCAGATGTTTCAACTCCCCTCGACCAGGAGATGCGTTTTCTTGAGCAGGGCTTGAGCCTGCTTCATCTCCGGGAAATCCCCCAGGGTCAGGGCCTTCTTCAGCCACTCGACCGCCTCTCCCCTTTTGCCGACTTCCTGATAGGAGAGGGCCAGGTGGTAGCAGACCGTGGGGTTATCCGGAAGTCCGGCCGCCGCCTTCTCCAGCAGCTGGCATGCCTCCTCGGCCCGGCCGTTCTTCAGCAGGACAAAGCCCAGAGTATCGGCAATCCCGGGATTTCCAGGCTCGTTTCGATAGGCACGCATTGCCAGCTCCAGGGCCTCCTCACTGCTGCCGTTTTCGGCCAGAACATAAGCGAGGTTGTTGAGAGCCGGCGTGAAATTGGCCGCGACCTTCAGCACCTCCCTGTACCGCCGTTCCGCCAGCTGCCGGTTTCCCAGACGATCATCGATGGCGCCAAGGGCGAAGAGAGAGGGATGATAGCGGGGGAATTTCTCGAGGATATCTTCATAGACCTTCCGGGCCCGCTCGAGTTCCCCTTTTCTCTCATGGATGCCCCCGATCCGCAGCGGAATCTGAGGATCCCCCGGGTTGCCGGAAAGCCCCTTCCGCAGAACCTCCAGGGCTTTGTCCAGGTCCTTCTGCCGCTCATGGGTCTGGGCCAGAAGGAGGAACCCCTGGGGCGAGGCGGGCTCTCTTTCCGTCATCTCCCGGGCCAGCGATTCCGCCCGGCTCAGGTTGCCGCTGCGCAGGTAGGTTTCCACCATAAACGGCACCCACCTGCCCGGCGCCACTTTTTCAAGCTCACCGAAGATCCTCTCCGCCTCTTCGTATCTGTTCAGATTCAACAGGACCTTCCCACGGTACTCCAGGATTCCGAGCTCGGCCGGATACGACTTCCGCGCTTCATCCAGGACCTGTAAAGCCAACTCGTTCCTCTTCTTGCCGAGATGGTATTGGGCAAGAGCCATGGCCCCCTCTGCCTTCCCGATTTCCCTTGCCTTCAGGAAGGCAGTCAGGGCCTGCTCCTCCTTGCCGCTCAACTCATAGAGAAGTCCCGACTGGATGAGAGCTTTCAGGTCGCCGGGGTTCTTCTCGAGAACAGCGCCATACTCTTCCAGCGCGCTGTCGTATTTTCTCTGTGCGGCGTAGTAGGAGGCCAGATTGTAATAGGCGGCGAAGAAATCCGGATTTGCCTTCTTTGCTTTCTGCAGGTAATCGACGGCCGCCTCCGGATCTTTTCGGGCGAAGGAGGAAGCGGCGAGATAGTTATAGAGGATGGCGTCGGAACTCTTGCCATCCAGTCCTTCCTTGAGAGTCTTTTCGGCGGCGGTGAAGTTTTTCTGCCGCAGGTAATTGGTGGCGAGAAGCATCCTGGTATCGAGGATCTCGGGCGCCGCGTCCAGTGCGGCGGCGATCTCCTCCTCCGCTTCCGGAAGATCACCTCGGGAAGCATGGAACAGGCCTTTCTTGATGTGGGCGTCGATCAGGGCCGGATCGAGTTCGGTAGCCCGCTCGAAGGCGCTCATCGCCTCAACCACCTTCCCTTGGGTCATCAAGGCGCTGCCGAGAAGGCTGTAGGCGGCCCCGTTTTCAGGGTCAAGCTGCAGAACCCTCTTCACCTCGGTGATGGCGTCGTCTTCCCGCTGCTGCCTGAGAAGGGTGGTGGCCACCATCATCCGAGCCTTGATGGCGTCGGGCCGCAGGTCGATCATCTTCTGAAATTGGCTCAGAGCCAGCTCCAGTTTGTCCAGTTGGTAGTAGCTGAGGCCTAGAAAGTAGTAGGCAAGCAGGCTTTGACCGGTCTGAAGCGAGGTCTGCAGATCGGCGACCGCCCCGTTCAAGTCGCCTCGCTGAAAGCGTGCCATGCCTTTGAGCAGGGGGCCGTGAAAGAGCTTGGGCCAGCGCTTGAGCATGTCGTCGGCAATCTTTTCCCCCTCGTCCAGTTCTCCGCGCTGGAGCTTGAACAGGCCGGTCATATAGACAGCCTGAGGGTCCTCAGGGTCGATCTCACACAGCCGTTGATAGAGTTGCAGGGCACGGCCGTAGTCACCCACCGAAGTTTCGAGCTGCGCGAGCAGGTAGTGAGCACCCTTGTTCCTGTCGTCCTGCTGCAGGAGTTCCTCCAACAGGTTCCGAGCCGCAGCCACATCCTGATGGATCAGCAGGCCGGCGAGGTGAAGCCGTGGCGAAGCGTCGTTCGGATCAAGCTGCATCGCACGCCGGAAGCATTGCTCGGCCGATTTGATTTCCTGCCTCTGGAGATGAGCCTGACCGAGCAGGTCGGCGGCCACGGCCGTTTCGGAACGGCTTTCCAGGAATTCCAACACCTGGGCAATGGCCTGGTCCGGCTTTTGGGTCTGCAGGTAGAGCTCGGCCATCTCCAGCGGGAGATCGGGAAGAGTCGCTCCCTGCATCTGGACCTTCAGGAATTCCCTCTCCGCCCTTTCGTAAATGCCGCTGCGCAGATAGACCTTGGCCAGCTCGTATCTGGCCTCGATGTAGTTGGGATCCTTCTCGAGGGCGTTCTTGAGCAAAACCACCGAACCTTTCAGGTTTCCCTCTTTGATGAGGTTCATCCCCTCCCGCAGAAGTTCCTCCTTGGTTTGGCTGCGGCAGCCGGACACGAGGAGCAGCAACAGAGCCAGGCAGAAGACTTTTTTAAACGATTTGATTTTAGACAATTTGGCACCCTCCTAAGCTGTTGACGGATTGCAGGAGTTTGCCCAGCAGTTCTTTGAACCTCTCAAAATCGATGGGCTTGATCATGCACCCTATGTTGGCTGACTTCTTGAGGTTGTCGAGAAGTTCCCCGCTGAGACAGTCGGAAAAGACCATTGCCGGTATATCCTGCACCTGCAATCGTTCGAGCAGGCACGAATCATAGGGAAAACTCGTAATGACGAGCTCGTAGCCTTCGAGGCTATGGTCGGAGTCGAAGCGTGTACGGCAGACGATCCGGGCCGGTTCGATTCCCACCAAACCCAGAAGAGCTGTGCAGACTCGACAGAACCGCTCCTCATCGACAATCAGGATCTTTTTTATCGGAATCTTGCTTCGCTCCGACACCATTCCTATCCCCCTTTGCAGGTGCTGAATGTTAACTCGCTCTCAATATAGGCAAACGGCATGCCAATGCTGTAACCCCTCGATCCGTCAGAGGAAAGAAGATTATTCGTCCCATGGGGCACGGGGATCGTTTCCAGGAGAAACAAGTCCAGTCAATTATGTGTTTCCAATGGAGACAGGTGTGTCAAAGTGCATGGGACGAGGGACGAGGGACGAGGGGCTGGGGGCTGGGGACTGGGGAGTAAGGTGACGGCTTTACGATATTCCGAATTCCCGAAGCCTTTTATATAAGGATTTGCGGGAGAAGCCGAGCATCTTGGCAGCATTCGACTTGTTGCCGCCGCACTGTTCCAGGGCTTGCCGAACGGCCTGGACCTCCATTTCCTTCAGAGTTCTGACCTGCTCGGAAGAGGGTCTCCTCGGGGACGTGAGAGAGAACTCCTGTGGCAGCTCCTGTATCGTGATCTCCGGCCCCTGAGCAAGAACAACCGCCCGTTCGACGATATTGCGAAGCTGGCGTATGTTCCCCGGCCAGGAGTGATCTTGAATGACCTGCAGAACCTCCCCGGAAATGGTGAGCGTTTTGTTTTCCCGGGCACAGAACTCGCTTAGAAACTCAGAGACCAGGAAGGGAATGTCGTCCCGGCGCTCGCGCAGGGGGGGAAGATCGATCTTCACCACGTTGAGCCGGTAGAAGAGATCCTCCCGGAAGTTGCCCGACTGCACCTCGAAAGCGAGGTCCCGATTGGTGGAGGAGATGAGGCGGAAGTCGACCTTGACCTTCCGATTGCTGCCAAGCCGCACGATCTCCTTCTCCTGCAGAACCCGGAGGAGCTTGGCCTGTACCGATAGTTCCAGTTCGCCGATCTCGTCGAGAAAGAGGGTGCCGCCGGAGGCTTCCTCCACCCGGCCGATTCGGTTCCTCAGTGCGCCGGTAAAGGCCCCCTTCTCGTAGCCGAACAACTCCGACTCGATCAGCTGTCCGGGAATGGCGGCGCAGTTTACCGCGACGAAGGGCTGGCTTTTCCGGGAACTTTGAAAATGCAGGGCCCGAGCGATCAGCTCCTTGCCGGTTCCGGTATCGCCGCAGACGAGGACGCTGCACTCGGAATCGCGGATCGCGACGACCTGCTTGAGAACCCTCTGCATGGCCGGGGTCTTGCCGTTGATCGGGGATATTCTGTCTTGGGCCGCAAGGCGGCTTTTCAGCTGCTCCACCTCCCGCTTCAGACGCCGCTGCGTCACCGCCCGGGCCAGGATCCCCTTGAGAGCGGCATAGTCTGGGGGCTTGATGACATAGTAGAATGCCCCCCGGGTCATGGCCTGGACCGCCGAGTCGACCGTGCCGTAGGCGGTCAGGAAAATGACCGGCAGATCGGGGAAATGCTGGTTCACGTACTCGAAAAACTGCATCCCGTCCCTGTCCGGCATCCGCATGTCTGTGATGGCGGCATCCAGGTCGCTGGAGAGCCTTTTCATCGCCTCCGCGACGCTTTTAGCCTGACAGGTCTCATAGCCCTCCTGACTCAGGATGGCGGACAGAACTCGCAGCGCGTTGGGCTCATCATCGACCAGCAGTACCTTCCCGCCGCCAGGTTCGCTCATAATATGTGATTCCCCTCTGCTGCCGGCAGCACCAGCCTGACCGTGGTACCTTGATTTTTCCGGCTCGTTAATTCCAGCTTCCCTCCGTGATGCTGAAGGATCTCACGAGTAATGAACAACCCGAACCCCTTTCCACGGCTACGCGCCGACTCCTGCAGCGGGGACAGGTAGTTCTCATCGGTCCCTCCAGAAATCCCGGGGCCGTTGTCGGAGATCTCCACCGCCATGAAAGAAGCTCCCTCCGTCACCTCGGCGCGACTCTCAACCATGATCCTGCCGCCGGGGGAGAGGGCATTGAGGGCGTTATTGATCACGTTGAGGATCGCGTGCTCGATCTGAAAGGAATCGATCTTCAAGGGGAGGGTTTTTCCATAACGGAAGGCGAGTTCGATGCCGGAGGTCCTGGCTTGCAGGGAGATGAGTTTTTCGATCTTCTTCAGCAGTTCATTGAGGTCGGTGCTCCGTTTCTCCGCTTCGCCGGCCGAGCCGCTGAGAAAACCGGTGATGAAGCGGTCGAGTTGGGAGATCTCTTCCTCCATGATCCGGGTGAACTCGAGCAGGGTAGCTTCCTGGCTGTAGCGGTTCTTTAAATAAACCACCGCTCCCTTGATGGCATTAAGCGGATTCCTTACACCGTGTGAAAGAATGGCGGCGTTCTTGCCGATTTCGATCAGGTGCTGGGATTTTTTAAGGTGGGCAACCAGGCTGCAACCTTCACGCAGCGTGATGTTCACACAGGCACCGGTGGTCTTGCCGGCGCCGTCGAGAAGAGGGCTGATGTCGATATCGGCATAGGAATGTTGGTGCCAACAGGCGATGCGGTGGTCCTTCAAGGTGAGAGCTTGGCCGTTGAGAACAACTTGGCCGACCGCCTCGGCGCCGTCGTAAAAAATCAGGGGCAGTACTTCGTGATAGAGATGTCCCAGAAACGACTCCGAAGAATCGGTCCTGGCTATTTCCAACCCCCTGTTTATGCCGACAACCCGTAATTGCCGGTCAACGGTAAAATCAAAAGAACTCACAATGCCCCCAAGTCCTCGAACGTACCGAATTTTAAAATAAAACGACCCTGCCTGTATATTTCCAATTATCCCTGGTTCGCTTTTCCCATGATGAATAAACGGGAAAGGCAAGCTGGAAAATGGACCATGCCACAACAAAAAGAGAGCTTAATGATCACCGTCTAAGGCTAAGTATCTGATATTAATCGGGACTCCGTAAAATATTTCAAAATTGGAGACAATGACCGGCATAAAACCCGGATAATTCGTACTTTTTTAGTTTTTCTTTCCCAAAAACACCCTGCATGTAAATGGATACTATAAATCAATAAAAAAGCAACATACCCGCGGATGAAACATCGCTTGCCCGGGATCAAGCCTCCCGTGGAGAGAGGAATTCAGTTTCTGTCGGAATTTTTTACAGTCATAATCAGACAAAGAAAAATCCGGAGAAACGGCTCTCCGGATAAGCATTCAGTATCGATCTTCAAGGAAAGTTTCCGTCGGGATATTTTACATTTTGCCCCGAGGATCTGAAATGCAAGTCGGGACCTTACCCATTCCTACGCCGTCTCCAGGTCACCCCCGCAAGGCCGGCCAGGCCTGCGCCGAGGAGGAGCAGCGTGCTGGGTTCGGGGACGGGGGCGCAGTTCAGCTCAATGTTATCGATGAAGCGATATCCGCCTCCTCCTCCCATGGTGATTCCAAAGGCAAGGACATCGTAATCGCCCAAGCCGGCAACGAACGTTTCGAAATGGGCAGAGGTGAGGGAATTAGTCGTGGTACTCAGCGTTTCATTAAGGAGGAAGACCCCGTCTACGCCGTCCACAATCGGGAGAAAAGGCTGAAGGTCATGCGTACCGTAATTCATGCCCAGGATTGTGACGGTCCCCCTGGCGGAAGTTAGGATATAGTCGAAATCCAGGGTTAGCGTTCCCCCATCGGTGCAAGGGTTCTCGAAGGCGTAGAACATAATATTGGTTTGGTCCGGATCCTGAACCAAATGCTGGGCAATATCACCCGTTCCATACGGATTCGTGGTATTTATGGCCCATCGATCTGAATTAGGGAAATCGATCCACGTATTCAGGTTGTCGTCAGTGGTGGTTGCGGTGACAAGGTTGACGCTCAGACTGTCGGCGATCGTTACCCCTGTAAAATCCTCGCTCAACAACTGAACGGCTTGAGCCGGCATGCTGTACAGAAACAATCCTGCCGCCAGCAAAGCAACTGATAAGATTGCTTTTTTCATACACTGTCCTCCTTTCGGAAATGAAATTCTCGTTCTCGGCTTGTTGCCATTTAGAGTGCTCCCGCCCTCTTTCTTCTATATTTACTCATTCCACCTCCTTTCGAAGTCCAATGGTTAACCTGCTCGAAAGCGTTTTGACAAATCCTAATGCATAACCTGTGCCCCGGAGATAACTATCTGTTTTTAATGTGTTTTATTCAATAACACCATCCCTCTGCAGGCCCTTGTAAATTTTCCCGACAGGTTGGAATCATCCCTGAAGCAGGACTTCCGACCATCTCACTCCTCCCTCGATGAGAGAGGGGGGAGAGGGTGATTGGCCTGCCCCCTCCCCTTAATCCCCTCCCACCAGGGGAGGGGAAATCATTTGTCGGGATGTTTCATCCGTCCGGTGGAAATCAGTGAATATCATGTCATTATTGGCTCAATCCCATCCGCTGGCATTCGATCCCATGCCCGACCAGGAGGCCCCTGTTGAAAAAAGAAACCTTTTCCCGCGTCTTCCCTTTTGCCCTGTTCATGCTTTTCATCGGCCTGGAGGAGTTCGCCCGCTTCCTGCAGGGCAAGGATATCCTCCAGGTGGGAACCCACGCCATCTACTGGATCTATCCGGTGAAAGCGGTTGCGGTGGGGGCAGTCCTGATCTTCTTTCGCAAGCACTACCGGGAGATGCGCCTTGGCGACCTAGGAAGGCCTACCCAGACAGTCGCAAGCCTGCTTGTGGGTTTGGGGGTTTTCTGGCTGTGGGTCAACATGGACTGGAGCTTCGGCACGCAGGGGGCGCCGTCAGGTTTCAATCCGAATGTTTTCGACGACACTTCACGAACGGGAATGACGGCGGTGCGCCTCGCCGGAGCCGTTCTGGTCGTGCCGGTGATGGAAGAGCTTTTCTGGCGTTCGTTTCTGCTGCGTTACATCATCGACGGGAAATTTTCGAGGGTCCCGATCGGAACTTTTTCCTGGGCCTCATTCCTGGCAACGGTCGTCCTGTTCGGGCTTGAGCACAATTACTTTCTCGCCGGCATGATGGCGGGAGCGGCCTTCAACCTGCTCCTTTATTACACAAGAAGCATCTCCCAGTGCATCCTGGCTCATGCGGTGGCCAACCTGGCCTTGGGGATCTATGTGCTGCAGACGGGGCAGTGGCGTTTCTGGTGATTGAAAAAACCGACAATCACAGAAAAAGGGATGCGAGCTCTCTCGCATCCCTTTTTCCGTTCACCGGCCGCTTGGAGATGTCAGGCAGACTTCTTAAACTTCCGGAAGACGGCAAGTCCCGTCAAACCGGCGCCGAGAAGGAGCAGAGTGGAAGGCTCGGGAACCGGCGCTGGCTCGGTGTACAGAGTAAATTCCATACTTCCGATGCGAAAGTTTTCTTCACCACCTGCATCCGTCGCCCGGATACTAAAGAAACTGTTGATCGTCCTCTGCTCCATGGTCAAATCGTTTGCCACATTCCAAAGATCAGTTGGTGAACTGAATTCATTCCCGAGCATGTCGACCCCATCAATAATGATACCGAAGTCTTCATTGCCGGCGTTATATGCATTGAAATAGATACTTTCCAGAATCAGGGCGTCGATCCCGACGGGCAACTGGGTTATAGTGAAGATAAGTCTTTCGTTCGGACCGACGGAATCCAGAAGGGGATCGTCAACGCTATCGGTTAATGCCCCCAAGCCGCCCGTTAGATTCCTAGTCACCAGAATGCTATCTCCGGTCTGTCTTTCAGCCGTCACAGTCAACTCAACCCCGGATTCAGAAAAAACCATTGAGCTGGTACCCGTCTCAAGAGACCCGGTGAAATCGAACATCAAGGCATGTGCATTGACCGTCAATCCAAAGACTAAAGCCACTCCGGATAAGATTAAAAACATTCTCTTCATGGTGATCTCCTTTCCCCTGCTTTGGCAACATGGTTATGTTCTATTCAGGACAGCGCGATAGCCAATCGGATCGACATCAGCCATCTGCCTTTGCACTTAGTCTCATTTTTATGCAAATTGCGATCCAATTGTTAAGTGACCGTTATTACATCAAAAAATTTGCTAATACCCCCTTATAAAGAGAACTGTAAAATTATTCGACACCAAGAGACTATCGAGCGATATTGTCCAACACAAACCTCTCAATTCGGTGCAAAAAAAATCCGGAGGAACTTGTCTCCGGATAAGGCTTCAGAATCGTTGGAAGTCGGAATATTTCACTTTTTTTCGTCGAAGCTTTAAAACTTACCCGTTCTTCCGACGCTTCCAGGCCACCCCCGCAAGGCCGGCCAGGCCCGCGCCGAGGAGGAGCAAGGTACTGGGTTCGGGGACGGCGCAACCGTAAAGGCGCGAATGATCGAGCCAAGCTTCAGCAATATGATACGGGTTCGAAACCTCGATGGAGATATCCAGAAGACCATCCGTATTCAAGAAACTGATGTCGAGCCCAAGAGTATATTGGCCGTTATCCACTTCTCCAACAACCCATTCATTTCCATCCCAATAGACTGTAATATTTTCGGTAAAAAGTGGAAAACCATAGACAAAGTCTTTAATATCATTAGTGAAGTCGAGTTCCAGCCAAGCCTCGGTCACCACGTGGCCAGCACCGAAATTGACGGAATCATTTATATCATGAGTGTATTCCAGGGGCCCGGCCAACTGAAAAATCGGAACTGCGTCAACGTCTACCCCAAGTACATTCCATGTGTCAATCAGATCCTCGAAAGGATAGCCGCTCGCTCCGGCAAGACTAGTCAAACCAATAAGTGTGAAAAACAATCCGGCAAAAAAGATTTTTTTCATTTTTGTCCTCCCTTTGAATGGTATGCTGCCCGGAATATCTCCCTCTATCACGCCTCCCTTTTTCCCATTTTTTCCTCTCTCAGAACCACCTCCTTTCGAAGATCCATAATGCCGTCTTGACTTTTCTGAGTTCTCTTTCCATGCACAACCACCTTAGTGCATAAGCAAAGCCAAATTTTCAAGTATTTGTTTTTACTACATTATCTTAAGAAAAAAAACACAACTATTAGGATTTGTAAATTTTCTCGACAGGCCGCAACTGCTTCAGCACCTCACTGGAAAGATGGGAATCTGCACTGTTCCTACAGCAGCCGAACAGACAAAAAAAATCCGGAGGAACCGTCCTCCGGATAGGCCTTCAGAATCATTTGTATGTTGGAAGGTTTTACATTTTGATCCAAACCTTACCCGTTCTTCCGCCGCCTCCAGGTCACTCCCGCAAGGCCGGCCAGGCCCGCACCGAGAAGGAGCATGGTTGAAGGCTCGGGAACGGGGCACAGCGCTACAGTCATGGAGCCAAGGACGTACTCACTTCCAAGGGTTCCGGAGGCCTGCCATTCGGCTGGTATCAGGAAGGTGAAATTCGTTCCGGTAACGCCAATCCCGGTGAAGTCTAGGTCAAACACTTGGTCTGCAGGATTGGTTACCCTGGATGGTGTCAATATGAACATTTCCTCTGGGTGACTGCTACCAAAGTCTGAGGAAAAGTCGAACTCGACTCCATCCACCAACATTTTAACGTAATCGTTATTGGTGCCGTTTGAATGCGTAAAGCGAAGCCCCTCCACCAAGACGCATTCACTGAATTCGATATTAAGGGTTTCATTATTATTTATTTCAGGCCAGCCGTTCCCATCCACCCCATAGCCGTCATTGAAGGCCAGTGTGCCTCCGGTTGTGGTAGCAGTGGACGTGATCCCGTCGACGGTTTTTGTATCCGAAAGATAGCCTTGATAATCGAACAGCGACGTGGCTTGAACAGAGGGAGTCGCCCACAAAAATGTTGCTAGCACAAACAATACGCCACATATCTTCCTCATTGGTTTAGCCTCCTTTCTGCAATGTTCGGTGGTTGTTCTTCTGGGTTTGATTGGTGCGGTCTACCTGTTTAGAGCCCCTCCTTTCCGAAGTTCGAGGATTCGACTGATTTTTACCTCCGAAGCGTTTTACCTGATCTCATTTGCAGAATCCGTGCCTAGGCATAAGTATTTGTTTTTAAGTTACTTTATTTGACATGACTTCTATTTTACGGCCTTTGTAAATTTTTCCGACAGATCAGAAATCCTGATCATTCCCGAGGCAGATCATCAGGAATGTTAGGGTCTCTCGGCGGGGTCATGATACTTACACTCGAAGCCCTCCGGTGGACACCAGCTGAAATCATTGTCACAATTGGTTAGTTCTCATCCGCTGCCATTGATTCCTTGCCCGACCAGGAGGCCCCCGACCGAAGAAAGTTGTCGAAATCCTTTACACAAAAATCAGCCATCGAAAAAAACCCTTCACTTTAGCGTGTTTTTCTAATTGGCACAAATAGTGCGTAAAAAGAATAGACAGGCAGTAGTAAAAAACTTTCCCAGGAGGGAAACATGAAGAAAGTGCTGCTGTTACTTCCCGTCCTTTTGTTCAGTATCAGTAATTTTGTCTGCGCTACTCCTGTCTATTTCGAAACGGACCTCGCAGGATCTGCCGTAACATTGAGTGGCACCACGTCCTCTGGATGGCCTGGAACAGCGACATTAACCGCAACTCTGTCACCATCACTCGCAAGTGAATCTTTCACGTTGGCAGAGGGTGAGAGCTACTCCTTTGATTTTTTTGAATTCAATCTTGATCTGGATGGGTTTGTATTAGCCGGTGGTGGAGACTTTACTGTTGAAGCGACCTTGGGCTTCATAACACCTGATGATGCGGATACTACAGGCAATGGCAATGGGCTTTGGGGTACAGTTCTTGGCGTTATATCGGGAGGGTACCTGACCTGGACTGACATACCAAGGACCTTTACCCTTCTGGATGGGAATGAACTGACGATTGATTTTGAAAGTGGTGTTGATATTTTTTGTGGAACCAATACGACAATTCAAGCGACTGTTACCAATAATGGCGGTGCTCCTGCACCAGTCCCCGAACCCTCGACAATGATCCTTCTTGGCGCTGGCCTGATTGGCCTGGGTGCATACCGGAAACTGCAAAAGGTCTGATCCGAATTATTCCAAAGACTGAAAGACCACAGGAAAGGCGGTGCCAGTTGCACCGCCTTTCCTGTGGTCTTCTTTTTTTTCGGTCCTCCCGCCGTCTCAAAGGACCTTTTCCAACGCCTCCACCACCCGCGGATCGAACTGCTTCCCGGCCCCCTTGCGAATCTCCCCCAAGGCCTCCTCCTCGCTGAGGACCGAGCGGTAGGGGCGCGCCTCTGTCATGGCACAGTATGCGTCGACGACGGCGATGACGCGGGAGAGGAAAGGGATTTCCTCCCCCTTGAGACCGTCCGGATAGCCGGTTCCGTCATAGCGCTCGTGATGATGCAGAATGACCTTGCGGACGGTTTGGGAGGGCTCGAAATCTCCCAGAAGGCCCAGGGTGCTGTAAGGGTGAGCCCTGAGGCTCGATTCTTCCAGGGGCGATAGAGGGGCCATCTTCTCCAGCACCCCGCTGCCGACCAGCATCAGCCCCAGGTCGTAAATCATGGAGATGTAGAGCGCCACCCCCAGTTCCTCCTCGCCAACCTCGAGCTGCTCCAATAGCCTCTCCATCAGCCAGGGCAGGCGGGAATCCTTCTTAGGGTACTTCCTTTCAGCATTGATGAGGCTGTCAAGGGACTGGAGCAGCCTTCCCAGCTCCTCGTCGGTCCAGGAGTCGGTGTAAAGATTTTCAACAAAAGCGGTGACCCGCTCGAGCAAGAGGGTGCCGACGCGCAGATCCCGATCCGTGAAAGGCTCACCGCTTTTCTTGTTGTTGAGGTTCAGGACTCCAAGAATACGCTCACCAGCCTTGAGGGGGAATGAGAGGAGAGATTTCGTATTGTACTGGGCATCGAGGTTCCTCTTGCGGAAGCGCGGATCCGTCTCGATGTCCTTCACCAGCAGCGGCTTTCCTTCCTGGGCAACCCACCCGGCAATCCGGCTCGGAACGCTAATCCTTGTTCTTCTGATGATCTCCTCATCCAGGCCGCGAGCACAATTGATCACCAGATCTCCACTGAGCTCGTCGGCCAGCATCAGGGAGCAGGTGTTTGCCCCGAAAAGCTCCGAGGTGAACTCAAGGATCATCTCCAGAGTGGCGTTGATGGCAGCCTCCACACGGTGGCGTTTTACCATTGGGATGGTGAGCGTGATGAAGAAATCATCCTGCTGCTTGTCGCCGATCAACTGCCAGCCGTGTGCCTCCGCGGCCTTCCGGGCCAGGAATATTTTTATCGCCCCTTCCGATTGTTCGTTCAGGAACAGGTCATTGAACGTGAAATGGTGGTTAAGAAAATCTTCGGGCAGACGTGAGGAAACGTGGAAGCGGGCCACTATCGAGCCCGTCTCCCGTACGGAAATAACAATCCGGCTCCCGCGGTCGAGAAAATGAGCCAACCCTTCCAGGAGGTTGATGAGAAGCTGATTGACCATGACCTTGTCACCAACGACATTGAAAGCCTCCTCCCCCAGATCGAGGTCCAACTGAATATTCTTTTTGCTTAATGCGTTGCGCAGGGTCCTGGAATGGCAAATGCCGGTCAAAATTTCCCGCAAATAGATGATGCTTTTGCGCAGAACGCGGTCTTCGTCCTCAAAGCGAAGGAAGTCGAGCTGTTTTTCGACGATGGCGATCAGTTTGCCGGTCTCGCGGCCGATGATGTCAAAGAATTCCTTCTGCAGTAAAGGCTGAAGCTCGCCGGAGTTCTGCAGATGATAGACGGAGCCCTTGATGGCGTTGAGCGGGGTGCGCAGCTCGTGGGAAATACGGGTCAGGAACTCCGACCTGCCGATATCGGCGTCGATCAGCTTGCGGTTGGCCTCTTCAAGATCGGCGGTCTTGTCCTTGAACTTTTTGACCAGGAGGGATTTTTTCAGTGCGATCCCCGCCTGGCCGGCGATGATCCGGACAAGAGCGAAGTCATCGGCGGTGAAGGGGGCGCCGTCCCTCTTGTCATTGATGTTCAGAACCCCCAAGACCTTTTCCATGCCTTTGATGGGGCAGGAGATGAAGGAGCGCGTGGCGTACCGGTCCCTCCCGATCCCCCGAAAGCGTTCGTCCGCCTCGATGTCCGCCACCATCATCGGCTCTCCACTTTTTGCCACCATGCCGGCGATTCCTTCTCCCAGCTTGACCCGGTAACTTCTGGCCAGCAGGTAATCCAGCCCCTGGGCGCTGTGGATATAGAGCTCCTGGTGCCCGTTAATGAGCATGAGGGAGCCCTTTTCCGCTCCGGTGTGCCGGATCGCCAGGTCGAGCATGAGGTGGGAGATGGTGCTGAGGTTGTCGGCGACAACGATAGCGTTGGAGATCTCCTGAAGGACCGGAAGCAAGGCATCATTGATGCTGGCGGACCCTGAAACGTTCTCCATCTCAAGTCACTTTTCAAAAAGGAGGAAAAAGCGTCAATTTAAGTTATGCAAATATCATGCTACTCCTGGAGCAGGTTTCACAATGATTCTAAAACAATTATGGCATCATCAATAAACAAATTATTAGATTTCGTTGGATTTAATACAGCCTGGTCAGGATGTTATGCCCAGGTTCAGACGAGGAGGAGGACCATTTCAAGTTTTCCGATGGTCTATTTTACAGAGCCTTGTCGGAATTATTTACAGCTGAATTCGTACCTTTCAATCGCGGGGCACAATATGGGAGAAGTTGGAAAAACTGGTGCCTAATAACTCGAAGTTTTCACTAGATAAAGCCAGGACTCATTTCATCGTCCTAAACCCAAAAGCAGGTACTTAACAACCGGCAGACATCTCACTTTTTTCGCCCCGATCTCGATGTCTATCTCCAGGTCGTTGGTGAGCAACAGGCACTCCGCGTCATCCCCTTGCAACTTACCGAAGGCGGCCAGTTCGCGATCCGGAATCTCCGCCTGCTGTGCATCCTCGTACCAGACCTGAATGCGCCGGACGATCCTCATCCCTTCCTTGACGATGAAATCGGTCTCGCCGCCATTGGCGGCAAAGTAGACTTCTTCGTGGCAGCGCCGCAGGTGGTTGTGGACGACGTTCTCGACCAGCCGCCCGGTATCGGCGGAGAAGGAAAAAGCTACTCGGTTGCGCAGGCCCGTGTCGATGGCGTAGGGCTTGAACCCGGCCCGCTGGACGCTCTTGAGGGACCAGCTGAACTTCTGCAGCTGGAATGTCAGATAACTTTCCAGGATCGCCGAGAGGTAATTCTCGGTCTTGTCCTGGGAGATGGAAAAGTTGCCCTTGAGTTTGTTGACGCTGGTCGGCCGGGTGTTGTTGGTCATGAGAAAGACCGCCAGGTTGCGCAGGTTGGCCACGTCACGGATCTCATGACGGGTCACGATGTCCCGGTAGAGGATATCCTCGAAATAATTCTTCAGCAGCAGTTCCCTGTCGGCGTCGTCCTGCCTGAGCGCTACCTCGGGAAAACCGCCGTACTTCAGGTAATCGAGAAAATGATGTCGGATCAGGGTCTTGCTTGAGATATATTCAAGTTCCGAATGAACCTCAACTTCCTTGAAACGCAGGAATTCGCTGAAGGAAAGCGGATAGACCTCGAAAGAAATTTGCCGGCCGGTCAGCTTGGTGCCGATCTCCCGGGAGAGCATCTGTGCCGAGGAGCCGGTGACGAAGATCTTCACATCCTCGGTGTCGCTGCGTCCGCGAACCCATCCCTCCCAGCCGGGGATGTTCTGGATCTCATCAAGGAAGAGATATCCCTTTCCTTCCGGGCAAACCCGCTCCCTCCAGGTGCGATAGATCTGTTCCAGCAATTCCACCGACGCCTCGGCGGCAAAAAGAGGCTCCTCGAGGTTGACCCTCAACAACTGCTGCGGTCTGACCTCTCGCCCAAGAATCGCGTCCATCACCTGCCCGAGAAGGGTCGACTTGCCGCAGCGCCGCACCCCTTTCAGGACCACGATTTCCTTGGTGTCCGCCTGCGACAAGCAGCGCTGCAACAAATCCCTCCTGATCCCGGCATCGAGACGGCCGGTCGTCCAGAAGCGATTGTAGCTGGCCAGGATTTCTAGAAGTCGTGCTGTTTCCATATTTTCTACCGATTAACAAGAGTTTTATTATGAAAATATCACCGACATACCGGTCAGTCAACAATAATTTAATTGTAAAAATATGTCTTGGTAATTTTCATAAACAGTGGTTCGAGGTCGGTAAAACCCCGATGGAGGTGAGAGGCGTGGTGTTCGTGGAGGACGAAGGCCAGCATCGCGCCTAAACCTTCACCAGCAGGTCGGAGTAGGTCTCGGCGGTGAGAAAGTAGAGCGCTCGGTGATGGCCTGGGCCAGCAGGATCCGGTCGAAGGGGTCTTTGCGATGGTCGGCCAGCCGCATGAGGGTGGCGGCATGCCCGGGAGTGACGGGGAGCGACTAGAAGCCGCTCTCGCCGATCCCCCGGAGCAGTTCGTCCGGGTTCTCCACAACCGCTTATCTGCAAACACGCGCCCGGAGTCGGAGAGGATCCCAGAAGTGCTTTATGGCAAATGCTCTGCCGGAATGGCTCTTGAGGTATCTCTCGAAGGCGGCGGCTTCTTCCCTGGAACGGAAGGCAAAGGCGTTTTCGATCCACCAAGGGCGGAACTTCGTGGTGTGGGAAACCTGTCCTGCATTGTGAGCCAGGAGGCGAGCTTCAAGATCCTGTGTCAGCCCGGTGTAATGCCGGCTACTGTCGGTTTCGCTGACCAGGATGTAGACGTAGTGGAAGGGAGTCTTCATTTCATTGAAAATAAGTGGCTTGCTGGAAGGGAAGCAAGCGGATTAAGCCCGGCTGTCAGGGCGTGGGGCGTCGCCTGCGGCTATGCCCTCACAAGTAGGGCTTTCTTTCGCAAGAAGCCCGCGCGCCAGCAGACTCGAGAAGCCCGGCTCGCCAGGGTGGGCTTTCATTCGCAAAAAGCCCCGCTCGCCAGGGCGAAGCTGAAAGCGTAGCCCGGCTTCGCTCTTTGAGCTACGCCGTGGCAGTCTTCCCCTAAAAGGTTCGCCTCGGCAAAAAAGGCTTGCCAAGGCGAAGTTCAGCCATCCCAGGAGGATGGCTGAACGAAGACTGGTGGAGGTGGCGGGAATCGAACCCGCGTCCGAACGTCTTTCACGTAAGGCTTCTACATGCGTAGTCTGTATATTGGATTTAACCTGGCGGAGCTCCCACAGACAGGATATCCGTCAGGCGATTCCGCTTTGATTTCGCCCCGGCAGCACGGACTCTTGCCGGGACTAGCCCACTAAATTGACGTCCCTTACCCTACGCGGGCGATCAGGCAAAGGACGAGGCTGCAATTAAGCAGCCAGTGCGTACGAAACGTCGTTGTCGGCGTTTGTATTTGTGCCAGTTTTTTAACGAGGCCAACTGGCGTCCCCGGCATGCCACCTTCGCTTCCAACCTCCGTCGAAACCTTGGCACCCCCTTAAATTCGTGAGGAGTTAACCGTGAGGGGTGAGAGGTAAATCCATAATTCTGAATCCACTCACGGCAAGACCCATTATGACACACAGAGCCCAAAAATCCAAGGTTTAAAGAGGAGTTATTCCTCACGCCTCGCGCTCTTGAGGGCCTTGGCCATTTCCCGGTCGGCTTCCTTGCTTTTGAGGCTCTCGCGCTTGTCGTGAAGTTTCTTGCCCCGTCCCACGCCGATCTCAATCTTGGCCCGGCTGTTCTTGAAGTAGATCTTGGTCGGGACCAGCGAAAGGCCCTTTTCCTCTACCTTGCGGGTCAGTTTGTCGATCTCTTCGCGATGCAGCAGCAGCTTGCGCACCCGGGTGGGATCGGCGGGATTCTCCCTCCCTCCCTGCTCGTAAGGGCTGATATGCATGTTGTTGATGAAGACCTCCCCGTCCTTGACCCGGCAGAAAGCCTCCTTCAGGTTGACCTTTGTCTGGCGCAGCGACTTGACTTCCGTCCCGGTGAGGACGAGACCGGCCTCATACACCTCGTCGATGAAGAAATCGTGGAAGGCCTTCTTATTGCTGGCGATGATTTTAATACCCATGTTTGATGACTAACC
>NZ_KI421418.1:258622-299520 GCF_000472285.1 Desulfuromonas sp. TF | reverse complement strand
ACTCAGAGGATGGCTAAGCAAAAATTTCGTCCTACAAGGCCTGGTGGTTTTTCAGGGGCGAAGGCATACATCAGATATGTCAAGGTCCTGAAAAAACGCCGTAACGCCGTAGGGCGGACTTTTTGCGACGCCATCATATTTATTTTTTCAATTCATCGGCGAAGATGTCGTCTTCCGAAACGACCGCGACGATGCGCGGCATGTAGGTTTCCTTGGGAATGGCCCGGCTGCCGACCCGGATCACGAAGAAGGATCCGACCAGGAAAACGGTCCCTAGAATAGCGGACAGCAGATTCGCATCCGGACCCCCCTGCAGGACGCCTCCCATCCACTGACCGAGCGATCCCCCGAAGACGAGGGCAATCAAGGGGACGATGTAGAGGAAAAAGGACGACTGGAGAAAGGTTTTCGTACTGACCACCAGCTTGACCCGGTCTCCCACATCGGCACCCAGCATATTGAGGGCTTCGACCAGTTTCGAACGGTTGTCGTCTCCGACCTGGCAGCTTTCCATGGACGCGCAGTTCTTGCAGAAACTCGACTTCTCGCAAAGGACGACGGCGATCTCTTTCCCTTTCAGCTCGACGATGTTTCCGAATTCCTCGACCATGCGGCACCTCCTTTGCTTCCTTGATTTTGATTTTAACACAACGGCTAAAGAATGGCGCGCGCCGCCGGAGAGGGATTATAGGGTTTATTCAGGTCATTTGCAACACATCGCGGCCGTCCAGATAGAGGGAGGTAATTTCAGCGGAGTTTCCACAGGTGCAGAGAAATTCGGTCAGATCTTCGATGCGGGGAAGGCCCGCAGAGGTCAGGACCTGGAAGTGGGCCCCGTACCCTGCTTTGAGAACCCCCATCTCCCCGCCCAGACCAAGGGCGACGGCTCCGTCGGCGGTGGCCATTTTCAGGAGGTCGCCGGAATCGACGTCGCCGGCAAACAGGCGGCGGGCAAAGGAGAGCTCATCCCACATCGACAGGGAGTCGGAGCTGGCCAGACTGTCCGTTCCCAGGGCCAGGGGAATGCCGGACTCACGGTAGCGTCGCAAAGGGGGCTTGCCGACCCCCAGACGGGCGTTGGAGCGGGGGCAGAGAACCACGGTGGCCCCGCAGCGGGCTATCTGCTCGATATCCCGACCGCTCACCTGCACCCCATGAACGAGCAGGTTTCCGCGGACGAGACCGCCGCACTCGAAAAGGTAAACCGCCGGAGAGCGACGCGACGCTGGAGGAGTCATGTCTCCCCAGCCGACGTGAGGGTAGAGTATCCTGGCAATGGGCCCTTCGGAATCTCGCAGGAATTCGACCTCGTCGGAGGATTCGGCAAAATGGGTGCAGGCGGCAATCCTGCGCCGACGGGCGAGTTCGAAAACTTCCTCCAGGTATTCGGCGGAGAGCGTGTAAGGAGAATGGGGGGAGATCCCCGGTTCCATGCGCCCGATACGGCCCTCGTCGAGGATGCGGCCGATCCCCCGAAGGATCTCCCGGTTTCGGGCCGGGTCCCGGCCGAGAGTCTCCAGAAACAGTCGGCCCCGCAGGGGAGATCCGGCGTAGGCGGAACGGGCCGGAAAGAAGGAGAGAATGTCCCCGACCGCCCCTGTGCCGGATTTCAGGGAAAGCCGGATTCCCTTTTCCAGGGAGGGACGGTACCGGTTGGAATCGATGCTTCGCTTCACCCGGATAACGTGCAGTATCCAGTCGATGAAAGAGGCGGGCGCGCCGCCCTCTCCGATCTCTTCGGCCCAGCCGGGGAAATGGGTCAGCTCAAGATGGGTATGGGCGTTGACCAGCGGCGGGAGGAGAACGGCGTCGCCGCAATCAACAACCGCTGCCTGAGGACAGGATGCGGTCAGGACCGATCGCTTTCCCACTTCGACAATGCGCCCGTCGCGCACCAGCAGGGCTCCGTCTTCGATGGGAGGGGAAGCGACGGGATACGCATAGCGGGCGAGATAGATGATTGAATTCTTCAAAGTGCAGGTCCAAGGGGCAAGGTCCATGGTTCGAGGACCAATATCAGGTCCAAGTCTGGTATGACGAGTCACGGGTCACGGCCTTTAGGCTACACCTCCTGAAAGAGATAATGATTATCAATCAATCGGGTGCCGCCGATTCTGACGGCCAGGAGAAGAACCGAATCGAAATCGATGGTTTCCATATCCTCAAGGGTTTCGGCATGGCAGATCTGGACATAATCGATTGCCGCATCCGGTTCCCGTTCGATGCGCTGCCGCACGGAATCGATCAGTGCATCGGCTCTGCGCTCTCCTTCACCGACCCGCTTCACCGCCAGGCGGATGGCATCGATCAGGGCCAGCGCCTGCTGCCGCTCGGCTGCGGAGAGATAAACATTGCGCGAACTCATTGCCAGTCCGTCCGTCTCGCGGACGATGGGCATGCCGACGATCTCCGCCGGCAGGTTCAGATCCCGCGTCATCCGGCGGATGACAGCCAGCTGCTGGAAATCCTTGTTGCCGAAAAGCGCCACATGAGGCTGTACGATATTGAACAGCTTGCAGACCACCGTGGTTACCCCTTGGAAATGCCCGGGCCGGCTGCGGCCGCAAAGGGTTTCGGTCAGCCCCTCCACCTGGACATAGGTGGCATAGCCGGCCGGATAGACATCGCGCGCCTCGGGAGCGAAGATCAGATCGACGCCGGCGGAACGGGCCATCTCGGAATCCCCGGTAAGATTGCGAGGATAAGAGTCGAGGTCCTCCCCCTGGCCGAACTGCGTAGGATTGACGAAAATGGAGAGAACCAGCAGGTCTCCCCGACGGCGTCCTTCCCGCAAAAGAGAGAGGTGTCCCTCGTGGAGATATCCCATGGTGGGGACAAAGGCAATGCGCCTGCCCTCACGGCGCGCGGCGGCGCAGCGCTCCTGCATTGTCTGAACGTCGGTGATGGTTTCCATAAATTCCGTGACTGTGATTCGTGATCAGTGATTCGTGATCAGCAAAACTGAAAACCGGGAAAGTTATCGGTGAATGGAAAAACCGGATCTGGCTTATTAACCCGTCACCGGTTACTAATCACTAATCACCGTTTTAAAAGCTGTGTTCGTCGTCCGGGAACTCCCCCGCCTTCACTTCCCGGATGTAATCTTCGATGCCGCCGAGGATGATGCCGGAGACGTCGGCGTATTTCTTGACGAACTTAGGCGAATATTTTTCGCACAGGCCGAGGATGTCATGGATGACCAGTACCTGCCCGTCGCAGTGCACTCCGGCACCGATGCCGATGGTGGGGATGGTGACGGATTCAGTGATCCGACGGCCCAGGTCGGCGGGAATCCCTTCCAGAACCAGGGCGAAAGCCCCGGCCTCCTGCACTGCCCGGGCATCGGCGAGGAGCTGTCGGGCCTGCTCCTCTTTTTTCCCCTGCACCCGAAATCCTCCCATGCGGTGGATCGACTGGGGAGTCAGACCGATATGTCCGACCACCGGGATGTCCATATCGACGATGGCATGGATGGTTGCGGCGACGTTTTCGCCCCCCTCGAGCTTCACCGCCTGCGCCCCGCCCTCTTTGATCAGGCGTCCGGCGTTGAGCCGGGCGTCGCGCAGATCGATCTGATAAGAGAGAAAGGGCAAGTCCGCCACAACCAGGGCGCCGCCGGAGCCGCGCACAACGGCCCGGGTATGATAGAGCATCTCCTCCATCGTCACCGGCAGGGTGTTGTCATACCCCGAGACCACCGAGCCGACGGAATCGCCGACCAGAATCACATCGATGCCGGCCTGGCTCATCAGGCGGGCGAAGGGATAGTCGTAGGCCGTCAGAACGGTGATCTTCTCCCCTTCTTCCTTCATTCTCTGAATATCCAGAACCGTCTTTTTTTTATTCAAGCTCTTAACCTCTCCAAAAAAAACAGAGTTATCTTACAACGTTCCACCGGCGCATGCAAAGCCGGAAATCCCGGATCAGCGAAAAAGCTTCTTCCCCTCCTGGTAGGCTTGGGCGACCTTTTCTCCAAGGCTCCAGTACTCGCGGATGCCTCCGAAGTAGACCAGGGGATCGAACACCCGGGCGTCCATCTTTCCCTCCTCATCGAAGGCCGCGCCGGCGGCATGGATTTCCAGAATCTCGCCCAGCACCAAACGGTATTCGCCGAGTTCCACCTCCCGCACGTAGCGGCACTCCACGTTGAGGGGGGATTCATCGATCAGGGGGGAGGATATCAGGCTTGCCTCGACCAGGGTCAACCCTGCTCCTTCCACCTTATCCTCATCGCGCCCCGATTTAAGACCGCAATAATCGGCTTCCACCACCAGGCGCGCCGGTACCATGTTCACGGCAAAACATCCCGTTTCCCGGATGTTGGCATAGGTCTGGCGACCGCGGGCCAGGGAAACCGCCATGGTCGGCGGCGTCTTGCTGACGATCCCGACCCAGGAGGCGGTCATGATATCGACCTGACCGTCAGCGCCCCTCGTCGACAGGAGGGTGGTCGGCTGAGGGAAAAAGGTCACGCAAGGGCCGAGTTTTCTCTTCTCCGTCATCGTTTTCTCAATGCTCCTTCTAAAGGGGGGCTGTTCTCAGCCCCATGTCCTCTGCCGCCCTGCGGCAGCTATGAACTACCTTGCAATAGGGTCGATTCCGGATACTATTCTTTTATAATCATTCTTTTTACCGGGAGGCGCCTATGCAAGGACTGCGCATACTGGATGAGATCCGCTGGCATGACCACTGGTCTTCGGAAGTCGGCCGGAAACTCGAGATCAGAGACAGCAGCAATGACCTGTATGTCTTCGATCCCCGCCACAGCAGAGAAGATATTCTTTCCGTACTGAAAGATGTTCCGGGGGAACTCTTCCAGCTCTTCGAGGTTGTCGAAGCCCCGGAAGAAGACTGCGATTACCTGGCCGACTCCGGGCAATGCTACAAAAAAATTCACTAAAGTCCCTGTTAGGAGCTTTTATCCTGGAGGGCCACCAATGCCCGGAGAAGTACCGTAAACGGATGAAAATTGGCCGGAACGCCTCCCAGGGCCTCTCGCATATTCCGATAGAACCTCAGCTTATGGCGACGAGGGGCGAAAAAGGACTCCAGGTTCCCCTTCGATTCCTGAAGCGCTCCATGAGCCAGGTTGAATGCCGCTGAAGCAAACTCCCCTTTGAGAGACTGAAGGGCCAGCCGGTCCCACCGGTCCCGCACCTGCACTGCTTCCATCCGCCGCAGCAGATCCTTCAAACCCAGGTATTCGTGCACTTCGATATAAGTCTGCGCCGCCGAATACAGATCGTTGTCCGTATCGACAGCGAGAGTTTCCACAGGAAGAAAATCCTCCAGATACGGCAGGGCCGCCGCTGTCCGGGCGATTTCGGCGGAGAACCCCTCGCTTTCAAGAGAAGCGGCCGCTTTCTGATATTGCTCCCATTCCACTTTTGGAAGAACACCGCCCAGATTTTTGACATAAACATTTGCCCGCTCCCGAAAAGCGGAAATTTCCTCCTCCTCGAGCCCCAGTCCCGTTTCACGCACGAGAGCCCACGAACAGAGGCTGAACAGGGTGTCTTCAAGGCGGCGAAGGAGCTGTTGCTGAAGGCCGGCTGATACACGGTTGTCGAGCGCGGCAATCCGAAGCCGCATGGCTTCCCCGTCGAGAACCTGATCCAGGGCGAGATAGAGAGCGGCAATCTTCGCCAGTGGAGCCCCGGTCTGACGGGCAAGTTGATTGAGAAAAGTACTGCCGCCCTGATTCACCACCAGGTTCGTGATAACCGTTGCGGTAATTTCCCGCGCCAGGGGATGGGCCGGAATCTCATCACCGAAGTGGTTGCGGACCGCCTCGGGAAAATACCGGAAGAGGTAAACCCGGGCTTCCCGCTGTTCGGGAAGAGCACTCTCCAGAAGCGCCTGAAAAAGCTGCATCTTGCTGTAAGCCATCAGGATGGCCAGTTCCGGACGAGTGAGGCTGCTGTCCTTTCGGGCGAATACCTCTTTTGAGGTCGGCAGAAATTCGCCGCGACGATCAAGGAGTCCGGCGGACGAGAGACGCTCCGTAAGGCTGAGGGAGGGCTCGACATCGTCGGCACAGCGGATCCGGTCCAGGGAAAGGCAGAGACTCTGGCCGTAATTGTCGGCCAGAACGGCGGCACATACCTCGTCCGCTATCTCCTCCAGCAGTCGGTCGCGCTCCTCCTGCGAGCCGATGAGCCCCTTGTTCTTGAGGTGCTGCATGAAAATTTTGAGATTGACCTCATGGTCGGAACAGTCGACACCCCCCGAATTATCGACAGCGTCGGTATTGATCCGGCCGCCGCCAAGAGCGTACTCAATCCGGCCCCGCTGAGTAAAACCGAGGTTTCCCCCTTCCCCGACCACCCGGACTTTGAGCTGCGGCGCATCGACCCGGACGGCGTCGTTGGCCCGGTCCCCCGCATCCTCGTTCTTTTCGCCCGCGGCCTTGACGTAGGTGCCGATCCCGCCGTTCCAGAGCAGGTCGACCGGGGCCATAAGCAGGAGTCTGATGAGGCCTTGTCCGTCCATCGTCTCATGGCGCACGCCGAGCCAGTCGCGCACTTCCCGTGACAAGGGAATGCTTTTGGCGTGGCGGGGAAAGACGCCGCCGCCGGACGAGATCAGGCTGCGATCGTAGTCATCCCAGGAGGATCGGGGCAGCTCGAACAGTCTCTGTCGTTCCCGAAAGGAGACCTCGGGATCCGGGTCGGGATCAAGGAAGATGTGCCGGTGATCGAAGGCGGCGAGGAGACGGATCTGCCGGGAGAGGAGCATGCCGTTGCCGAAGACGTCTCCGCTCATGTCCCCGATCCCCGTCACGGTGAAGGGTTCGGTCTGGATGTCCTTCCCCAACTCACGAAAATGGGCCTTGACACACTCCCAGGCGCCGCGGGCGGTGATCCCCAGCTTCTTGTGATCGTAGCCCTGCGAGCCGCCGCTGGCAAAGGCGTCGTCCAGCCAGAAATCATATTCGCGGCTGATGGCATTGGCCGTATCGGAGAGGTGGGCGGTTCCCTTGTCCGCCGCCACCACCAGGTAGGGATCCTCCTCGTCGTAGGCGACGATACCCTCGGGTCGGACGATTTCTTCCCCGACACGGTTGTCGGTGAGATCGAGCATCCCGCGGATCAGGGTCTGATAGGCCGCCCTGGACAGGGCAGCTCCCTCCTCCCGATCTGCGAAGGGCTTTTTCACCACGAATCCGCCTTTGGAGCCGACCGGAACGATCAGGGCGTTCTTGGTCATCTGGGTCTTCATCAGACCGAGGATCTCGGTGCGAAAATCGTCCGGGCGATCGGACCAGCGAATCCCTCCCCTGGCCACCCGCCCGCCGCGCAGATGGATACCTTCCATGGAGGCGGAATGGACATAGATCTCGTAAAGGGGGCGCGGGGCCGGCATGTCGATGATCCCGATGGCGCTGATCTTGAAGGAGAAGTAATCCGGCAGGTTTCGGCGAAGGAAGAAGTTCGTCCGCACCGTGGAGTCGATCAGGTTGAAGAGGATGCGCAGGATATTGTCTTCATTGATGTCGGCGACGGTTTCGAGAGCGGTGACGAGTTCCTGGCGAATGGGGGAGAGGGCTTCTTCTTCCCGCCGCATGGGATCTTGCCATTCGGGTTCGATCCTGAAGCGCGCCTCGAAGTAGCGAAACAGCAGAAGCGCGACCTGCGGATTATTGATCAGGGCAAAAGCCACCCGCCGCTTGGTATAGGGAGAGCCGAGCTGGAAATAGTAATTGCGGTATCCGCGGAAAACATCGATCTCCCTGCAGGAGAGTCCCGTCAGCACCAGCAGCCGGTTGAGATAGTCATTCTCCACCTCTCCTCTCCGCAAAGCGGTGAGAGTACCGAGGAAGTTTTCCCGCAGGCTCGAGAGGCGGTGGGTCGCCTCGGCCGCTCCACGCACGGCAAAGCTCTTGATGAACACCACCACGCCGCCGACTTTGATCGAGAAATCGACTTCGTCGATGACGCACAGATTGAGGTTCTCCAGAAACGGCATCAGTTCATTAAGATAACTTCCCTTGAGACTGTAGAACTGAATGCGGTAAGACGGCTCGGCCGCGGCGAAGGGGCCCCACAGGTCGAGAACCTCTTCGCCCGTTGTCAGGACCTGCTCCAGCCCCCGGATATCACGGAGCGCAAAACGGGGATGGACCATGGTTCGATACTCGCGGGGGAAGCTGCTGCTGTATTTCTCCCACAGCTCGCCGCCTTCCTGCTCGCCGAGCTCGCGTTCGAGGAGCATCTGCAGCTTGAGTTTCCACGGCCGGGCGATATTGGTCAATCCGCGCTCCAGTCGCTCGATATCGACCCGGACATCCTCGCGCAGCCGGATATTGACATGGAGACTCAGATAGTCGTCGGATATATGAATGATCTGTGCCGCGACCGAAGGGGTCTTGAAATAGCGGCAGAGATAATTCCCGATGCGCCCCATGTTCTCTTCCGCATAATACTCACGGGGCATGATGACCAGCAGGGTCAATCCGCGTACGGCGAGGCTGCGGGCGGGGACGACCTTGACTGCGCCCCGGCGGTAAAGAAGCGTGAAGGAACGAACGGCCCCGGCCAGCTCATCCGGCGCCATGCTGAAAAGCTCCACCTTGGGAAAATTGTTGAAAATCTCGATCGACTTGCGATAGTCGTGACTGTCCTCGGGAATGCGCAGGAAGGAAAGCGCCTGGTCGATCCGCTTGTGCAGCGTCGGTACGCTGGATGCCGTCTCATCGATGCTCTGCTGCGAGAAAAGACCGAGAAACACGTGTTCCTGCCAGGATCCCGGTTCATGTTCATCCTTCTCGCGAAACCCGATCCAGACCAGTGAATCGTCTCGCAGTATCGGACTGCGGCGTTCGATGGTTTCCACAACCAGCGCCTCCCGGCGCAGGAGGCGCTCCCGGACGTCACGGTCGAAGTCGGACAGGGGCCTCCCGTCGCAGCAGGTGAGTTCCGGCGGCTCCGGGGTGAGGCCGAGAGCCGAGCCTTCCACCTCCCGTATTGTCGCTTCCCCGGCACCAGCCGCCTCGACGCGCAGGCAGCGATAAGAGAAGGGGAAAAAGTTTCCTTTCTGCAGCCAGCGCCATAAATCCCTGTAATCGTTCATTCCAGGGACCTGTTCCAGGCCGGCGAGCGTCTTCATCAGTGCCTTATGGTCATGGTGCACCTGCCGCGCCGCTTCGATCGTTTTCCGGACCCCTTCCTCAATGCGGGGAAGAGCATCGGCCATTATCCCTTCGAGTTCGATAACGATGAATGATTCGTGCGGTCCCCTCTTCTCGACGCGCGCCAGGTGAGTCAGCGCGCCGTCTTTGCGGCGGACGCTCAGAATGGGGTGGGAGATGAGGTTGAAGCGCAGATTCAGGCCCTCTAGGACGGTCTGGATGGAATCGAGAAGGTAGGGGACATCGGGGGAATTGGTGAGAAGGAGAAAGTGCCCTCCCGCGCCGATGGGGAGAAGACGCACAGCGGCATCCTGGCGGCGGTTTTCAAGAAACCTTGCGAATTCCAGAAGCCAGTCGGCGATCTGCCGTGCCGAAGGGGAAACGATGAAGGAAAGAGGCGTATGCTCCCGCAGAATCGCCGCGAGGGTTTTGCACCAGGGATATCCTGCTTTCCCGGACTCGGCTTCCAGAATAGAGATGACCTGTTCAGTCTTCCGAAGCAGGTCGTCATCCGGGGATAATCCGGACCGGGAATCGACGACTAAATTCCAACTCATGAATTCTCCCGAGGAGTGGAGGTTGATGAACTTTCATCGGGAAGAAAAGACATCCCCGCTTATAGAAAGCCTAAATCATCCCGGCCGGCATGACAAGTTTCCTTCCTGCGGAGCTCAAGGACGACCTGCTACGGGGAAGATTGATGCACTCGCAAACTCAGAGGATGGCGCCATCAAGATTACATGATCACAATCTCGGCTGCCGACCGAAGTTCTCCGACCCACTTCTTAAGGGCTGCGGCTGCAGCTTCCTCCTTGAGAAACCCGCGGATTTTCGGTGTCGCCTCCTCCAGGGTCAGCGGAACATCTTCCTCCCGGTCGAGCACTTTGATGAGGTGAAAACCGAATTGGGTCTCCACCGGCTCGCCGATCTCCCCAACCGGTCGGGAAAAGGCCGCTTCCTCAAAAGGCCGGGCCATGTCCCCCCTGCGGAAATAGCCAAGGTCACCGCCGCCGGGGGCGCTGGGACAATCGGAAAACCTTCTGGCCAGGGCGCCGAAACCCTCCTCGGCACACAGAGCCCTGATTTCCCGGACACGCCTGAGGGCTTCCTCCCTGCCGCTTTCTCCGGGGCGGATCAGGATATGGGCGGCACGAACCCTTCCAGGCCTTTTCATCTTCTCGGGAAAACGGCGGTAGGTTTCGGCGATCCGCTCCTCGGAAGGCTCAATATCGAGGTCGGCCAGCTGCCTCTCCGTCATCAGGTTCACCGTAAGATCCTGTCGAAGCATTCTGTGATAAGCCGCGGCATCGATGCCCGCTTTCTCAAGCGTGGCAAAAAACTCCTCCTCGGTGGGAAAATTGGCCATGACTTTGCGCTTTTCCTCGGACACGGCCGCTGCGTCGGCAAGGACGCCCAGGGCCATGGCCGCCTGGTAGATGAGTTCCCGGGCCAGAAGCTTTTCCAGAGCCAGTTCGTTGATCTCCTCCCGCTCCTCCGCCGAGAGCTGATCCATCGTCTTGCGGTGCATCTGCATGGCAAGCCCCTGAATGGCATTATCGAGATCGGAACGGCGGATGGGAGTGCCGTTCACGGTGGCGACAAGGTCGGACATATCATCTCTCCTCGGTCGGATTCAGAGCCGCGGCAAGCCGGGCGAATTCCTCCAGGCTCAGGGTCTCTCCCCGTCGGACCGGGTCGATCCGGGCAACTTCCATCGCTGAGTCGAGGTCCCCGGCGGTAAATCCTGACCCGATCAGGGCGTTGCGAAGGGTCTTGCGGCGCTGGGAGAATGCCCCCTTGACCACCCGGCGGAAGAACGCCTCGTCCTCGACCGGCACGCGGGGTCCGCTCAACGGATCGAAAGCCAGCACCACCGAATAGACCTTGGGGGGTGGGTTGAAGGCCCCCGGCGGAACGACTGCGACGCGGCGGATATCGTACCAGAGTTGACAGAAAACCGAAAGGATGCCGTAATCCTTGGTCCCGGCAGAGGCGCAGAGGCGGTCGCCGACCTCCTTCTGAAACATCAGGACCAGCCGCCCGAAGAACCGGCGGTGGTCAAGAATCCTGAACAGAATCTGGCTGGAGATGTTGTAGGGGAGATTGGCCACCAGCTTGTACGGCGGAGTCGGCAGAAGGTCCTCCCAGGACAGGCGCAGGGCATCGCCTTCCAGGACCACGAGGTTATCCGCCTCGCGCTGCAGGAGGCGCTCGGCAAGGTCCCGGTCCACCTCCATGGCCCGGACCTCCCGCACCCGGGGCAGGAGCCGGTCGGTCAGAACTCCCAGGCCGGGGCCGATCTCCACTACCCGATCCTCCGGCAGAAGTGCGGCGGCATCCAGAATGCGCTGGACGATATGATGATCCCTTAGAAAGTTCTGTCCAAAGCGCTTTTTGGGGCGGTAATCCATGAAAATCCGTAATTGGCGATTGGTGATTGGTGACTCGTAAAAGGCCTTGCTCTAAACCAATGACTAGTCACCAATCACTAGTCACAGGTTTTTCCGCTTCTTCGGCCAGCGGGGAACATGCCAGGTCTTGACCACGGGAATCATGCGCAGGGTCAGGGCATAGGAGAGGCTGGCGCAGAGGACGCCGTACAGGATGCTTCCGAGAGTGAGAGGAAGGAGCACCTCCCAACCCAGGTGCCCGAAGGCGGAAAAAGAGAATTCCACCGGAAGTCTGGCCCGTGTCATGCCGAGAAGCAGTCTTCCCGATTCGTATTCCAGAGCGTAAATGAAAGGGGCGGTCACCGGATTGGTGATCCAGACCCCCAGAAGGGCCGCCAGTTTGTTTTCCTTGAGCAGCCAGGCGAAGAAAAGGGCAAGGACGATCTGAAAGCCAAATGTAGGGGTCATGCCGATGAAAATCCCGAGCGCCACCCCCTTGGCGATTTCATCGGGAGCCCCCCGCAGCCTGACGAAACGCAGGAAATTGAGTTTGATTTGCCGGATGAATCCGAAACGCCGCCACATATCTGGTTCCGTTCAGTCCTTTTTCATCGGCTCAGTTCACATCCGGCCTGATCCAGAGGCCAGCTGGCGAGAGCATTGAGATCCAGCGGCGCTCTTCTCCCCTCTTCCAGGTATCGGTCGCCGGCCACAGCCAGCATGGCGGCATTGTCGCCGCACAAGGCCGGGCTGGGAAAGTGAACGGAGACACCTTTTTCCCGGGCCAGGGTCTGCATCCGGGTCCTCAGACCGCTGTTGCAGGCCACTCCGCCGGCAACGACGATGCGTTTCAGCCCCGTTTCCTCGGCGGCGCGCATGGTCTTGCGGCTGAGCACATCGACCACCGCTTCCTGAAAGCTGGCGGCCAGGTCCTTGAGCTGATCTCCCTCTATGGGACCGGACTGGCGGCGTACATGATTGAGGACAGCCGTCTTGATCCCGCTGAAGCTGAAGTCAAGATTCTTCTGGTGCAGCAGCGGTCGGGGGAAATCGATGGCCTGGGGATTTCCCTGCGCCGCCAGGCGGTCGATCAGCACTCCTCCCGGATAGGCGAGGCCCAGCAGCTTGGCCACCTTGTCGAAGGCCTCCCCGGCGGCGTCGTCGAGCGTGCGCCCCAGGATGCGATAGCTCCCGATGTCTTCGACCCTGTAGAGATGGGTGTGCCCCCCCGAAACGGCCAGCGCCAGATAGGGAAAAGGAATCTCCTGCTCCAGAAGCGGGGCGAGGATGTGGCCTTCCATGTGATGAACGCCCGCCAGGGGGAGGTCCCGGGCAAAGGCGATCGACTTGGCTACCGAAAGCCCCACCAGCAGCGCCCCGACCAGGCCGGGACCGCGCGTCACGGCGATCCCTCCGATCTCGCCGAGACTCACGCCGGCCTTGCCGAGCGCCTCGTCCACGACCACGGTGATGGCCTCCAGGTGTTTGCGCGAAGCCAGCTCGGGGACCACTCCGCCGTAGCGGGCATGGACATCCACCTGGGAGGCGACGACATTGGACAGAATGGAGCGCCCGTCCCGCACCACGGCGGCGGCGGTTTCATCGCAGGAAGATTCGATACAGAGTAAAAGCATGGCAAAACGTCACTTGTCATTTGTCACTTGTCACTTGTCACCTGGTTCTTTTTACAAATGACCATGGACAAATGACCAATGACGATTTTACAGAAGATTGGCCGCCAGTTCGGCCAGACAGGAACGCTCGCCCTTGGTCAGGGTGATATGGCCGGCGATTTCCTGGCTTTTGAATTTCTCCACGACATAGGTCAGGCCGTTGCTGGACGAGTCTACATAGGGATTGTCGATCTGATAGGGATCGCCGGTCAGGACGATCTTGGTCCCCTCCCCGGCCCGGGTCACGATCGTTTTGATCTCGTGGGGAGTCAGATTCTGGGCCTCGTCGACGATCATGTACTGTCTGGGGATGGAGCGGCCGCGGATATAGGTCAGTGCCTCGATCTCGAGAATGCCCATATCGACCAGTTCGCGATGGCCGCGCTTGCGCTTGCCTCCTTCGTCCACACCGCTCAGCAGCAGTTCGACATTGTCGAAGATGGGCTGCATCCAGGGCGCCAGCTTCTCTTCGATGTCGCCGGGGAGAAAGCCGAGATCCTTCCCCAGGGGGAAGACCGGGCGGGAAACCAGCAGGCGGCTGAAAGCCCCCTCGTCGGCGGTCTTGAACAGTCCGGCGGCAATGGCGAGGAGGGTTTTACCGGTGCCCGCCTTACCGACCAGGGTCACCAGTTGGATGTCGTCGTTCAGCAGCAGATCGAGGGCGAACTGCTGTTCGCGGTTGCGGGGATGAATCCCCCAGATCCCGTCCTTGGGGGCGCGAATCAGCGGCTGCAGTCTCTGCAGCGGCGCATGGTACCGCCCGATGGCCGTGTGCGAGGGGTTGGAGGATTCGGCCAGAGTCAGGCACTGATTGGGAAAAAATTCCTCCTCCAGCTCCAGATACCCCTGGGAATAGAAACGATCGACTTCGTCTTTTTCGACAAGAACCTCCGCGGTGCCGGAATAAAGTTCGTCGAGGGAAACCTTGTCCGATGCGTAATCCTCGGCCAACAGCCCCAGCGCATCGGCCTTGATCCGCAGATTGGTGTCCTTGGTGACGAGAATGACCGGACAGTCCCGCCCCTCCTTCAGGGCCATGGCCACGGCCAGGATCCGATTGTCTCCCCGATCGATCCTCAACTCCGGAGGCAGTTTCCTGAGGGCCTCCTCGGCATAGATCTCCACCTTGAGGGTCCCCCCTCTTTCCAGAGGCACCCCGGCGGTCAGGTGAGCCTTCTCACGAAAGCCGTCGAGAATCCGGGAGATCTGCCGGGCATTACGTCCGGTCTCGTTCTGATCCTTTTTAAAATGGTCGATTTCCTCGATGACCGTTATTGGTACCACCAGATCATTGTCCTCGAACTTGAACAAAGCCTCGGGATCATGGAGCAGAACATTCGTATCAAGGACGTAGGTTTTTTTCATGATTACCTTTTTCGCGGAATCGGATGAGCGACTGTTCCCAAGCCGATCATGCGGTGTTTTCTTAAGATTACCCTTCAAGCCGGAAAATGGGAAGAGAGAGAAGACAGGGCTGCCACCAGATGATCTATTTCCCTGGAAGTGGTGAAAAATCCAGGGCTGACCCGAACCGTCCCGCGGGGAAAGGTGCCAATGGTGCGATGCGCATCCGGAGCGCAATGAAGTCCAACCCTGGCGAAGATATCGTGGTCACGGTCGAGAATAAAACCGACCTCGGAAGGATCGATCCCTTCCATATTGAAGGAAAGGGCGCCCCCATGGAAGCGGGGATCGAGAGGGCCATAGATGCTGCAGCCGGGAATCTCACGCAGGCCCTGAATGAGCCTGGCCATCAGCTCCTGTTCATGGGCCCTTACGGCCGCTATCCCCTCCTCCTTCAGAAAATCGATGCCGGCCTTCAACCCGGCGATGCCAGGCGTGTTGAGCGTGCCGCTTTCCAGCCGCTCCGGCATCGTCTCGGGGGGCAGTTCTGAATGGGAATTGCCGCCTGTGCCCCCGTAAATCAGCGGTATCGGCTTCAAACCCTCCCGGACATACAGGAACCCCGTCCCCTGGGGCCCCAGCAGTCCCTTGTGACCGGGAACCGCGAGGAGATCGATTCCCATCGCCTCGACGTCGATGGCGAAAAAACCCGCGCTCTGGGCGGCGTCGACAAGAAAAAGGATCCCCTCCCGGCGGCACCAGGGACCGACTTCCTCGATGGGCTGAAGAGTGCCGGTCACGTTGGAGCAGTGGGTGAGGACGACCATGCGGGTTTTTTCGGCGCAAGCCCGGCGAATGGCAAGGGGGTCGATAAATCCGCGCCGGTCGGCGGGGACCTTGACCACCTCGATGCCCCGTTCCTGAAGAGTCCGCAGGGGACGGGTGACGGAATTGTGCTCCATCGTGGAGGTCACCACCCGATCGCCGGGCTGCAGAAGACCGAAAAGGGCGATATTGATGGCTTCCGTCGCGCTTCCAGTGAAGGCGATCCGAGATGCATCGGCGATGGAAAAAAAATCGGCTGCGGCTTCCCGGGCCGAAAAAACCAGACGGCTGGCATCCACGGCGAGGCGGTGTCCGCCACGGCCCGGATTAGCCCCGATAAATCGCTGGGTCTGATCCACGGCGCGATAAACGGATTCCGGCTTTGGGAAGGAGGTTGCCGCATTATCGAGATATATCGTCATAATTAAAAAAACCGTATGGAAAACCGACGCTTCTCAACCCCTCCATGTCTTTTCAGCTCCGGCTGCGCCGCCCGACAGACGGCCGAAAATTATCACCGATCTTGAGGTTTGGCAACCTAAATTTCCCGATCTCGCAGAGGAGCAGAACTCAGGAAGATCAGACACATATATTCATCGGCTTCGATGTCCGTCGGCATTCGTTCAGGAGGGCAGGTGATGAATCTTGTTCTTTCCCTGCTCCTTGGCCTGGAAAAGAAGTTCGTCGACGGTCTTAAGCAGGTTCTCGGCACTATCGCCGTCGCTGGGATATGAAGCCACCCCTGCGCTGACCGTCACCCCCGACTTGACCGCTCCGTGCAGATCTGGAACGGAATCGGACTCAATGACCCGGCGGATGCGTTCGGCCGCCACCAACGCCTCGTCAATGGAGGTTTCGGGGAGAATGACCACAAACTCTTCCCCCCCGTAACGGAAGGCCAGATCGCTCTCGCGAGAGAGATCCCGCAGGATACCTGCCACGGTCGTCAGCACCTTGTCCCCGGCGGGATGGCCATAGGTGTCGTTGAACTTCTTGAAATCGTCCACATCGAGCATGATCAGAGAAAGAGGGTTCCCGTAGCGCTTCGTCCGGGATATCTCATCCTTGAGCATCTTTTTGAACTGGCGATGATTGTACAGTCCCGTCAGACCGTCGGTGCAGGCCATATGGACGGTTTGCTGGTGAAGGCGGGCGTTGTCGATGCTCATGGTGGCAAACGAGCCGAGAATCGACAGCAGCTGCAGCAGTGGCTTGGAAAACCGCCGCGGAACAAAATCGTTGAGATAGAGGATCCCCACGATTTTCTTCTGTATCTGAAGGGGAGCGGCAATCAGGCATCTGATCCCTTCATCGAGTGCCAAGGGATTGTTGAAGAATGCGGCCTCGGAGGTGTCCTCGACAACCAGGGGCTCCCCCGCCTCCAGTATCCGATGGGTGAGTCCCCCTTTTTTGACTTGCCAGCGGCCCCTGGAAGTGAATGTGGGGCTCAGTCCCTCATGGGCATGGAGAGTCAGGTTCCGTGACTCCTCCTCATAAAGAGCGATGCTGCCGGCCGGCATGTCCATGATCCCCATGGCGCTGCACAGGATGTTCTGCAGCACCTCATCGAGCTCCAACGACGAGACCACGACCTGGGCCACAGTCAGAATGGCGCGCAACCCTTTTGCTTCCTCTTCGAAAAGTTCAAGCTGGGCCATGGCGATAAACCGACCTTCCCTTTGAGATATTCAATTAAAATTAATGTCGAATAATAAAATGAATGAGAACCCGTGTAAAGGTGATTTGATCCTTTTAGCGCTCAGCGACTATGACGTTTACTTTTTCTGCAAGAAACAGGCCCCCCCCAAATATCCATAGAATCCTTGACAGCACGACATATTGTGTTTTAAATTCTGAACCACCACATGATATAGGCATCTCCTTCTAAAATCAACATTCAATAAAATGGAGTAATTTCACCACCATGAGCGCCAAAAAACTATCAACAGCCTTGCAGACTCCGTCCGAAGCCGCCCTTCCCCTCTCCAAAAACTCCTTGACCGTCCTCGAACGCCGCTATCTGAAGCGGGACAGCGAAGGCAAGGTACTTGAAAACGCTGTCGACATGTTCCGCCGGGTGGCCGAATCCATCGCCGCCGCTGAGGACCGGCTGAAAACCGGCAACGACGCCCAGGCTCTCTCCGGAGAGTTCTACCGGATGATGACTTCGCTGGAGTTTCTCCCGAACTCCCCCACCCTGATGAACGCCGGCCGCGAGCTGGGGCAGCTCAGCGCCTGCTTCGTGCTCCCCATCGGCGATTCGATGGAGGAGATCTTCGAATCGATCAAGCAGACGGCGCTGATCCACAAGAGCGGCGGCGGCACAGGCTTCTCCTTCTCCCGCATCCGCCCGGCAAATGACGTGGTGATGTCGACCAAAGGCGTCTCCTCCGGTCCGCTCTCCTTCATGAAGGTCTTCGACGCCGCCACCGAGACGATCAAGCAGGGCGGTACCCGCCGCGGCGCCAACATGGGTATCCTGCGGGTCGACCATCCTGACGTGATGGACTTCATCATGGCCAAGCGCGACCAGAACGTGCTGACCAACTTCAACATCTCCGTCGGGCTCACCGAGGCCTTCATGGAGGCGGTGGATGCCGACGGCGAGTACGACATCGTCAGCCCCCGTACCGGCGAGGCGCTGAAGAGGATGCCGGCGCGCAAGGTCTTCGAGCACATCGTCGATCTGGCCTGGACCAACGGCGAGCCGGGGATCATCTTCCTCGACCGTCTGAACCGCGACAACCCCACCCCCCACGTTGGTGAGATAGAGGCGACCAACCCCTGCGGCGAGCAGCCCCTGCTCCCCTACGAGAGCTGCAACCTCGGCTCCATCAACCTGGCGAAAATGGTGGACGAGAAGGGAGAGCTCGACTGGAACAAGCTGAAGGAGGTCGTGCGCCTGGCCTCCCGCTTCCTCGACAACGTTATCGAGGTCAACAACTATCCCATCCCGCAGATCGACGAGATGACCCGCGCAAACCGCAAGGTGGGGCTGGGGGTGATGGGCTGGGCCGATCTGCTGATCCTCCTCGACATCCCCTACGACAGCGCCGAGGCGGTCCAGCTCGGCGAAAAGATGATGAAGTTCATCACCGAAGAGGCCCGGCAGGCCTCCATCGAACTCGGCGAGGAGCGCGGCGCCTTCCCCAACTTCACCGGCAGCGTCTTCGACAAAAAAGGGGCCAAACCGGTGCGCAACGCCACCAGCACCACCATCGCACCCACCGGAACCATCTCCATCATCGCCAACACTTCCAGCGGCATCGAGCCCCTCTTCGCCGTCTCCTACGTGCGCCAGGTGCTCGACAACGACATCCTGCTCGAAGTGCATCCCCTCTTCGAGAAGATCGCCAAAGAGCGGGGCTTCTACTCCCCCGAGCTGATGAAGCTCATCGCCGAGCACGGCACGGTGCAGGGAATCGACGAGATCCCCGAGGACGTGCGCCGCATCTTCGTCACCTCCCACGACATCACCCCCGAGGACCACATCCGGATGCAGGCGGCCTTCCAGAAGCACACCGACAACGCCGTCTCCAAGACCGTCAACTTCTGCAATACCGCCACGAAGGAAGACGTCTCCACCGTCTATCGCCTCGCCTACAAGAAGGGGTGCAAAGGGGTAACCATCTACCGCGACGGCTCCCGCGACATGCAGGTGCTCTCGGTAGGCAAGAAAGAGGAGAAGAAGGACGAGAAGATCGTCCCCATGGAGTCGCACAAGGCCGGCAAGAAGCGTGAGCGGCCCCGGGCCCTCAAGGGCTCCACCTACCAGATGGAGACCGGCTGCGGCCCTCTCTACGTCACCATCAACGAGGACAACCAGGGGCTCTTCGAGCTCTTCACCACCATGGGCAAAGCCGGAGGCTGCGCCGCCAGCCAGTGCGAGGCCATCGGCCGCCTCGTCTCCCTGGCCTGGCGCAGCGGCGTGCAGGCCCGGCAGGCGGTCAAGCAGATGATCGGCATCACCTGCCACAAGCCCGCCGGCTTCGGCGACAACCGCATCACCTCCTGCGCCGACGCCGTGGCCAAGGCGATCCAGATGCACATGTTCCACGAGGAGGACGTCGCCCACACCCAGGCCGGCGGCGCCTGCCCCGAGTGCGGGGGGCCGGTGGAGCATGAGGGTGGATGCTGCGTGTGTCATGCTTGCGGGTATAGTGAGTGTGCTTGATTTGAGATGACGAACGGCCTCCCCCGGGAGGCCGTTTGCTTTTGTGCTTTGGCCGGGGAAGATGGAATGATATAAATATGCTGGGGGTCCAGACTGTTCATTATCATAATGAACAAGATGTATGACGTATTCTGACATAGAGTTCCAGCAGACTCATTCCATTCGAATAAACCCTCTGAGTAAATCAAAGGCAATAAATGTCTTCATCCAATCCCACTCCCTATTGCAATGATTCCGCCCCAGAAGCAGACGGCCGTTTCATCGTGGCGGAACCGATCCCCGAACCGGACCAGGCAAAGCTGTTCGACCTGGGATTTCCCGCCAAGGCGGGAGATTTCCCGCAAATCCGCTTCATGGGGAGCAAATACCGGCTTCTCCCCTGGATTCATACCGTTCTGTCCGACCTGACATTCGAGAGTGCCGCCGATGCCTTTTCGGGCTCCGGCTGTATCGGCTACATGTTCAAGTCCATGGGCAAGCGGGTGGCCTCCAATGACTTCCTCAACCTCGGCACGACTCTGGCCAAGGCCTTGATCGAGAATCCCGGCCGTCAGCTTTCAAATGGAAGCCTGGAAATGCTTCTAGAAACGGACAAGGACCACGAACGATTCATCGAGAAGACTTTCTCGGGAATTTTCTACACGCCGAAGGATCTTCACTTCCTCGATCAAACCTCCTGGAACATCCGGAAATTGACCGACCCTCACGAGCAGGCCATCGCCCGCGCCGCCCTCATACGATCCTGCGCCAAGCGCCAGCCCCGTGGGGTTTTCACCATCTCCGGCGACCTGGATCATTACAAGGACGGCCGGCGCGATTTGAAGCTGAGCCTGCGGGAGCATTTTCTGGAGCAGGTACAGGTTTACAACGCCGCCGCCTTCGACAATGGGCAGCGGAACTCGGCCCATTGCGGCGACGTCTTCGACTGGCAGTTGCCTGAACCGCCGGATCTGGTTTACATGGACCCTCCCTACGTGCCGCGCGCCGACGACAACTGTTACATGAAGCGCTA
This sequence comes from Desulfuromonas sp. TF, assembly GCF_000472285.1. Lineage (NCBI taxonomy): Bacteria > Pseudomonadati > Thermodesulfobacteriota > Desulfuromonadia > Desulfuromonadales > Desulfuromonadaceae > Desulfuromonas > Desulfuromonas sp. TF. Next base: position 278,972 of record NZ_KI421418.1, on the reverse strand, counting down.
CCACTTCCTGGAGGGGCTTTCCTGCTACTGGGAAGGCAAGACGATCATGCCGGATACGAAGGTGAAGAAGATCGAAAAACCCTTCACTCCCTTCTCCTATCGCAAGAACGCCATCGACGCCTTTGATAGCATGTTCCGCAAATTCGCCGACAGCACTCTTGTCCTCTCCTACTCCTCCAACGGCTATCCCGACCTCGCCGTTCTGCACCGCCTCATGCGCAAGTACAAGCGCACGGTGGAAGTCTTCGAGCGCGCGCATCGCTACCACTTCGGAACCCATCAGGCCGTGAAACGAGCCCAGGTCAAGGAATACCTCATCATCGGAGTCTGAATGAAACGCTACCGGCAAACCCTGGACGAAATCCTTGAGCACCTGTCTCCCGTCGAGGCCAGCTGGCGCGACGATCATGCCGATGCGGTGATCCGGGAGCTGGAAGACTTTCCCGTCAAAACCGCCTACACCCGTAACGACCTGATCGGAATGTTCGATTTGGATACCACCAATCGGAAGCGCTTCGATGCTGACCTGACGGTGGTTCGTCTGTTTCTGGACATGTCCAAGGACGAGTTCACCGCCGAATTGAGGGACCGGCTCGGCAAGGGAATAGGCATCAAGAAAGCTCTTCAGAACTCAGATCAATTCTTTGGCGCACTTGAGGAGTTGGGGCTGCTGGACCGGATTGCTGCAGCGGTGAACCGGCCCTTAGTTTGGAGCGATTTGATGGTGGAACGTCTCAAGGGCGGTCGCGGAAGCGCCATCAAGGGACAGCGCCGTGGTCGCTTCCTGGAGGATTTCGTCGAGGGGAAGATCATCCGCGTCTTCGGAGAAAACGCCTACGACCTTCGCTGCAGCTTTCTCGGCGCCACTGGAATCAGCTCCGAAAAAGCGGATTTCGCCATTCCTAACCGCAAGGATCCGGCCATTCTGGTAGAAGCCAAAGCATACGGCGCCACCGGCAGCAAGCAGACGGACGTCTTGGGCGACATCAGCCGGATCGTCACTGAGAAACGGCATGACACTCATTTCCTGCTGGTAACGGACGGGATCACATGGCGGGAGCGTACCAGCGACTTGGGGAAACTGGTGGAATTGCAAAACGTCGGCAGGATCACACGGATCTATACGCAGTCGATGGGGGAGCAGTTGGAGGAAGATTTAAGGCAGTTGAAAAGGGAGCACGGGTTGTGAACAGAGATCATGACCAAATCCGAATTACCGTCGCCGAGGTCTTTCCTGAATATCTCGGCAGTAAGTCGCATGTGGCCTTGCGCGCCTACCGCACTCGCGAGGACCTGACCCAGAAGGAACTATCGGCACGTACAGGCATCCCGCAGCATCACATCAGCGAGATGGAGAACGGCAAGCGCCCCATCGGCAAGGAGCGGGCTCGGATGCTTGCCGAGGCGTTGGGGGTGGGGGATTGGCGGATGCTGGTGAATTAAGCTGCCCGCTGGATTCTTCCCATTCGTGAATAAGCTACAAAACTTACCAACGTCCCCACTGACGCGACGGACATTCCCGGTCGAAGCTGGAAATGTCACTGTGCCTGATGCCGTGGCGGTTGGCCATCCGTGGCAGCAGTCCGAGGAATTTTTCTGCCCTGGCAACCGGCAGGAGTGAGGGGTGTGGCATAAGGCACCTCTATTTCGAGCCGAAGACGGTTTTGAGCAACTCGGTAGTGCGCTTGGCCGGATCCATCCGGATGGCGGCCTCCTCCTCGGCCAGATAGTGGAAAATGCCATTCATTCCCTGCTCGACGACATAGCCGGTCAGGTCGGTCCTGACGTCGGGGACAAAAGGAACGTTCCGGTATTTCCCCATGACGTTGTCGTAGGCCTGCACAGCCCCTGTCTGATCGAGCGTCTGGTCCACAATCGGCCGCATTTCCTCCCCGAGCGGCACAGACATCTTTTTCTGGAAATAGCGGGTTGCCGCATCCGGCGGTCCGTTGTAAATCCCCATCACATCATCGAGAGTCATCTGCTCGATAGCCGTCCAGAAGAGCCCCTTCGCCTTCGGGGTCGCCTGTTCGGCGGCGCGGTTCAGCTTCAATTCCAGATCGTCGAGCAGATAGGCCATGCCGAGCGGTTTGAGGGTCGTCTGAACGGTTTGAAGGCTTTTTGGCAGCGGGATATGGATGGCCGGGTCGGCAGCAAAGCCGTCGGGACGGCCGAGTTTGCCGACGACATTTTCGCTTCCGACCCGCAGGGCCTCCTTGAGTCCGGCAGCGACCTGGGAGGTGGTGACGGCGTTGGACCCCTTTTCGGGCATACCGAACAGCTCCCGCCCTCTCTGCAGCCAATCGGTCTGGGACCATGAAGGCGACGGCAAGAGCAGGGTTGCAATGGCGATGATTGCGGCGACTTTTATCCAATCGTTATTCCGTAGGGACATGATAACCTCACTGGCACCGGAGTTCCTTCTGAATGTTCAGAGTATAGCCGCCAAACGGGACTTTTCATGGGTAATCTCCGAATCTTTTTTGTTCTTTCATGAGCAAAAATGAGATGATATAAAAACTGAGAAACAAGTGCTTTACGGATAAATCAACAGGATAAACCAACATTGTCGGGTCTTCGCTTTAACATCAAATGACAGAATTTTTGTCAGCGTGCAGACCTGACATTCTTACTTTCTTGGAATCAAGGTTTGAGAGAGCCTCTCCCAAAAAAACATTATTGAACGAATGGCAACCAGATTATGGATAACGGCAGGAGGAACGGCGTGCAGAAAGTGTTGAACGACTTGGAGGAGGCCGGAATCCTGAACGGGGAGCAGACAGGATGGGGCAGTTCCAGGGACACCTTACTTAATTATCAGATGTCAGAATCTCGGATGTCTCGGGTCGGACCAAGCTAAGTGCCTGAGAAAAAATCCAGTGTCAAGTCTACACCTTGACATCAAGCAATAGAATATTGTGTACCCTGTAGGGCTTGGTATTTCCGGGGACATAATCCCAGTATCCACAAATGAAGGAATCCTGCCCCCCCTCTCCCCCTTTATAGAGGCTCTTGATAGTATGAAAAATTGGCCGAGGACACCGCTGCTCCGGAATAGCTTGGAACCCAATCCAATCTCGCAGTTTATCAGGTGGCTTCGTGAAGCCGAGCAGGCCGAAGTCCCGCTTCCAAATGCCATGACGCTCGCCACTTCGAGCCGACAGGGAAAGCCATCGGCCCGGGTCGTACTGCTCAAGGAGGTTGATGAGCGCGGTTTTGTCTTTTTCACCAACTACGAGAGTCGAAAAGCACAGGAACTACGGGAAAATCCATTGGCTTCTCTCGTGTTCTGCTGGCTGCCTTTATCCCGTCAGGTTCGGGTCGAAGGGATTGTGGAACAATCGGGTGCCGCCGAATCCGATCTTTACTTTTCCGGCCGACCCAGGGGTTATCAACTCGGCGCCCATGCTTCGCCCCAGAGCGAGATCATCAGAGACCGTTCTTCCCTGGAAAAGCGGTTCAAGGATCTGACCCGGAAATTTGAAGGGCAGGACGTTCCCCGCCCCCTTCATTGGGGCGGCTACCGAGTCGTCCCCGGAGTGATGGAGTTCTGGCAGGAAGGGGAAAACCGCCTCCATGACAGGTTGCGCTATCGGCGTGACGAGGCAGGAAACTGGGTGATAGAGCGCCTGGCCCCATGAATCGTTTTTCTCTGGGGGACGAATTCGGCCATTGCCGAAGCTGCATCAATAGTTTAATCTATTGGTGTAACTTTCAACCCAAGGAGACATCATGTCGATCACCAGCAAGGACATCGTCCCTCTCAAGGAGATGCGGGCCCGGCTGACAGAACTGGCCGAAGACGCCTGCCGGGGGCGCGAGAAGATCATCACCCGCAACGGCAAAGCCTATGTCGCCCTTATCGACGCCCGGCGACTCGACTACTATCACCGCCTGGAGCGCGAAAATATCCATCTCACCCTTCTGGAAGAGGCGAGCCGCGGCTGGGATGACGTCGAAAAGGGAGATCTGCTGTCGGTGGCTGAGCTCAAGGCGCGCTACGGCCGCGAAGAATGAGAAAAGCCGTCATCCGGGTTACCCGCCACTTCGCTGAGAATCTCGACGCCATCAAGGAGTTCCTGCTCGAAGCCGACGCACCGGGGGCCTTTTCGGCGCTGCTCGACGACCTCTTCGAAGAGAGCATCCCCGCCCTCGAACGCTATCCAGAACTTGGAACCGACTTCTTCCGCCGCCGAGCGTCCTCCCGTGAAGCCTCCGAGTTGGAATCCGCTCTTCGGAAACGCCTTGGTTCCCAGACCGCCCTGAGCGAACTGATCCGCGGCGACTACCTCATCCTCTACGCCCGGCGCGACAACGATCTCTACCTGCTGGCTATCAAGCACCACCGGCAACTCTCCTTCGATTTTCCGGAGTTTTGGGAAGAAACTTTTTAACCTTTTTCGCGTCACCCTTTCTGGACCTGAATTCAGGCCCTAATGTGGTTCTCTTACAGTTCAGCTGTCCCAGCCCCCACTACCGTAGGTACAAAGAATGTCTCACCTGCTCGGAATTTTCATGGAACTCTTACGATCCCTGACCCGCCTTTTGCTGCGCCCCATGACCCCTGTGCTGTTGGCGGCCATGCTGCTGACGGGTTCCGCCACTTTCGCTGCCACCGAAATCCACCCCTTCAGCAGCGACGGCTGCAGCCTCTTCCCCGACGGCACCCTCAACGACCGCACCAGGTGGTGCGACTGCTGTTTCAGCCATGATATGGCCTACTGGCAGGGGGGAAGCGAAGCGGAGCGCCTTGCGACGGACGAAGCCCTGCGCGGCTGCGTCCAGGAGCGGACTGGCGATGCGACCCTGGCGCAAGCCATGTATCTCGGCGTTCGCGCCGGCGGCATCCCGGCCTTTCCCGCCTGGTACCGCTGGGGCTACGGCTGGGACTACGGACGTGGCTACAAGGAACTGAACGCGATCGAGAAGGAGCAGGTCAAGCGGCAGCTCCAGGCCTATGCGGAGGACCATCCGCAAAACTACTGCCAGGACGACCAGGCTGAACAGGACGGACGCCCCTCCGCCTGGGCGAGCCCCCTCCCCTCCGCGCAGCTTAAGAACTTCTACCGCCTCGACTCCAAGGTCTACCGGGCGGCGCAGCCCAGCGCCGTGGGGTTCGCCGAGCTCAAGGCGCTCGGCATCAGCAATGTCCTCAACCTGCGCGAACACCACATCGACAGCGGCGAGGAAACCGCGGGGATGAACCTCTTCCGGGTGCCGATGGCGGCCGGATCCGTCACCACCGACCAGGTCATTGCGGCGCTTCGCATCATCAGCAACAGCGACGGACCGATCCTGATCCACTGCTGGCACGGCTCCGACCGCACAGGTCTGGTCAGCGCCATGTACCGGATCGTCTTCCAAGGGTGGGAGAAGGAAGCTGCCATCCTCGAATTGACCGATGGCGGCTACGGTTACCACGCCTTCTTTTACGGCAACATCCCGAAGCTCATTCGCGCGGCCGATATCGCGGCGATCAGAAAGGCGGTCCTGGCGCCGGAGATAAAACAACAGGATAAAACAGCAGTGTCAGGTCTACTCCTTGACATCAAATGACAGAATTTTTGTCAATGTGTAGACCTGACACTCTAACTTACTCTTATCTATACCGTTAAATTGCAACCATGAGGTCTGAAGGTGAATATTTTTAGAGGCGTAGCGATTATCTCAACCCAAGTGCCATTGATCCTTTTTGTCGGCGCTAAATTTGATTTGATTTTCGGATTTAATCGTATGGATTCAGGATTTGGACTTATTGTTTTTCTGTTTGTATTTATTCCTCTTCTAAACCTGTTCTGGTTTATCATCGAAGTCATACGATCTTTTAAATTCTCGAGGCACCAGAGTAGAGCAGCAGCCTTCTTAATGCCGTTTATTGCCGCTTCCTTTCTTATAGAGTCCATCGCTATAGACCTCTATATTGCATCACATGCGAGAATGTAATTTAATCCCTATTGAAGCCCATGAACAGGAATGTTTACCTGGGGTGGGACAGGTTGTCCAGAGGATGAGAAAAAATACGGACCTCCCTAAATTAAAGTAGCGGGGTCAAGGAAGCGACCTTACTCTTATCAGATTCTCTGAATAGACGAAAGCCACCCGGAACTCCAGGTGGCTTTCGCATTCATCGATCAATCTAGGTTCGATTGCCCGGGTAGGTGCAATCACTTATTACCACGACCCTTGCCTCCGCCTTTGCCACCTTTGGCCGCTGGATCGTAGATCACGTTGCGGTAAGCGGTGCTGACATTGCCCGCCTCATCGGTGGCGGTGACGGCGATCGCATACTGTTTGGCGGCGTCGAAGGTGAGCCGCTGTTGGAATCGGCCGCTTTTGACAGCCGGGGTATAGGTAATGCCGTCCATGGTTATGGAGATGGTGGGAGTTCCGACGCCGTCAGCGACCGTCCCACTGATGTTCAGGAAGGGTTTACCGGTGGTGATGTCCTGTTCAGGGCTGGTCACCGCGACGGAAATCTGGGCGACCTCGTAGGTTATTGTCCGCTTGGCGCTGGAGGTGTTGCCGGCCAGGTCGGTGGCGTCGATGTCGATGGTGTTGACACCCGGCTGCAGGTAAACGGTAACGCTGAAGTCGTTTCCGGTCATGGGTGCGACCTGGGGCGTATCGTCGTTGGCCTTGACGAAGACCGTGCCGGTTTCACTGATATTGCCGCTGACAACGACGAACGCCTGGTTGGTGGTGCTGTTATCGCCAGGGTTCGAGACAGTGATGACCGGTGCACTCGGATCGTAAGTGACGGTCCGGTTGTCTGTTTGCTGGGTGCCGAGGGAATCGGTGGCGACCACCGTGATGGTGTTGATCCCTTCGACAAGCACCAGGGCGGTGCTGAAGGAGCCGTCCGCATTGACAGTTACCGCCTGGCCATTGACCGTGACGGACTCGATGCCGTCAGGGTCGCTGGCGTTGCCGCTGAGATTGAGCGTGTCCTGGTTGGTGCGGGTGCCGTCGGCCAGGGTGGAAATCGTCAGCGTGGGCGGGGTGGTGACAGCGAGGGTAATCTGCACCGTGGCGCTCTTAGTGGCCGAAATGTTACCCGCCGCATCCTTGGCCCAGGCGTAGAAGGTGACGCTCCCTTCGGCAGGAGCAGTGACGCTGGAGGGAGCGGAGGCGCTCCAACCGGAGGCCGAGGCAGCCGGCTTGGTGGAGCTTGTGGTCACCAGATAGCCGGTGACGCCGACGTTGTCGCTGGCGCTCAGGGAGGTGACCGGCACGGTCAGGCTGGTGGCGGTCGCCGGCAAGGTGAAGGTGCCGACCACCGGAGCAGTGGTGTCGGGCAGGGTGATCTTCACCGTGGCGCTCTTGGCGGCCGAGACATTGCCCGCCGCATCCTTGGCCCAGGCGTAGAAGGTGACGCTCCCTTCGGCAGGAGCAGTGACGCTGGAGGGAGCGGAGGCGCTCCAACCGGAGGCCGAGGCGGCCGGCTTGGTGGAGCTTGTAGTCACCAGATAGCCGGTGACGCCAACGTTGTCGCTGGCGCTCAGGGAGGTGACCGGCACGGTCAGGCTGGTGGCGGTCGCCGGCAGGGTGAAGGTGCCGACCACCGGAGTGGTGGTGTCGGCCGGAGCCACGACGGTAAAGGAGTTGGTGTTTACCGCAACCTCGCCGTGGGAGCTGGCATTCATATTGTTGGTATCAAAGTTGTTCCCGAACCAGGCCGCCTTCCAGGTGTAGGTGCCCGGTGTCGTCGGGGCCGCCGCACTCAGAACGGCAGGATAGGTGGCCGCATGCCCGAAGCCGCTGGCGTTGTCGTTCGAAATGGCAACCTGCTTGTTGTTCTGATCATACAGGACGGCCCGGAACCAGCCTTTTTGGTTGCCGCCGCTTATGGTCACCGAGACCGTCTCACCAGGGGCATATGACGCCTTGTCGGTCGTTCCCTTCAACGATTTCGGGCCGTGGTGATGACAGCCGTTGCAGGTGTTGGTTGTTGCCGCGACATGGCAGCTGCCGCAATTGCTCGAGTAGAATGAGGAGTACGCCTGGGCTTCCGTCCCCCAGAATTGAAATGCCACGAAGGCGATGGCAATCAAAAAAAGTACTGATGCTCTGTGGATCAAGCTCATTTCTGTCGCTGCTGTTGCTGTTTTCGAGCTTTCCATTCCGATTCTCCTTCGGTTAGCGGTTGCGACGGTTACCCCTTTCCCGGCAACCTTCCCGAACGGCTGGTCATTCGCCGAGAACGGGCAAATTCAGTAGGAAAGGGGACTGGTTAGTCTGCCAAATAACAAAAAAGGGCGCCCATCATCATAAAACCGAAGATGAGCACCCTTGTTGTTGGGCGGCATCTCTTCGGCAGTCCGGCTATCCGTTCAAGCCTTGGCTAAGACGGACCCGTGACTTTGCGTCACCGGATTACTCCGGTTTTGCCTTTGTCGAAGAAAACTTTTGTATGTTTTTCCACAGCTTGGCTTGTTCGTCTCGATCTTTTGCACCTGACGTGCCAATAGTGGCCATAGAGGAATATCAAACCCGATAGTCTCAATGAGCCGTCGTTCTCTCAAACTGCCTCGCCCACCTTCTGTTTCCGAAAAATTTGATCTTGAAAACATTCCTTTCGATCGGAAAGAGGGCGGAAGCACTGGACTTTTCAGTGTCTCGCGTTTTCACGCACCGAAATGACGCAAAAAGGCACAAGGTGCTGTTTTGAAAGAGAAAGTTAGTTGATAAAAATTATCGGCGAGGCTTTCCGCAAGAAAAATCCAATCTATTTTGCCTTTCTCCCGGGCCTGAATGAGTTGGTCTTACAACGGGAGTGTGGCATCCATGACACGAGCCGAGATGGGGAAAGGCTGAGGGGTCAAGCCTACACACTTGACAAAAAGGCGGAAAAACCAAGAGACTGCAAAAGATCCAACTTTGAGATGCCAATCTATCCAAGAAGCTTGGAGGGAATGGGAAACGGTCGGTTATGACTTAGGGAGGCAAGTTGTGCAAGAGGCACTTAACGACCTTGATGGGGCCGGGATTCTGAAGCGGGAGCAGGCAGCGCTGCTGCGCCGGATCTACGGCCGGGAGTTATTTTCGGTGCACTGGGAACTCCGGCTGCTTCTTTATGCGGGCATCCTGATCCTGACCACCGGTCTCGGCCTGCTTGTCGCAAAGCATTTCGCCTCCATCGGCCACGAGGCCCTGCTCGCGGCCATCGCCCTGGGGAGCGCGGGATGTTTCGCCTACTGCCTGCGCCGGGGCGGCGGGTTTTCTCCGGAGGAGGTGCCAGCTCCCGATGCGGGGTACGATTACGCGCTCCTGTTGGGGTGCCTGCTCATCGGGACCTTTCAAGGATATTTGGAGCTCCGCTACCAGGTGCTGGCCCAGCACTGGAACTGGTGGCTGCTGGGCTCCGGTGTGCTCTATCTCCTCTGCGCCCACTTCTTCGACAATCGTCTGGTGCTCTCCCTGGCCCTCTCCACCCTGGGCGCATGGCTCGGCGTGAAGACAAGCCTGTTTGCCGGGGGAAGCTGGGAAGCCGCTCTGCGGGGCAACGCCCTCGCCTTCGGCGCCGCGGTGGTGGGGGCTGGAACGGCACAGATCCGGCTCGGGTGGAAGCGCCACTTCCTCCCCGTGCACCTGCATCTGGGCGTCAACATCCTCCTTGCGGCGCTGGTCGCAGGGATCGACTCCCAGGCGAAGGGCCTGCTCTACCTCGCCGGTCTCCTTCTGGTCGGCGCCGGCAGCGCCCTCTACGCCCAGCGGGCACGCCGCTTCGCCTTTCTCCTCTATGCCTTGCTGTACGGATATCTGGGCGTCACGATCTTCGTGCTGGAACACGTCCGGTGGCGCTCGGAGGGGATCCTCAGCTATTTCCTGATTACCGCGGCGGCCCTGGTTTCGGCCCTCGTGGCCTTCCACCGTCGCTTCAGGAGCGCCGAATGATCGCGCTCTATTCGGCCGGCGAGGGACGGGTGCAGGTGCTTGAAGAGACCCGCCGCTGGGAGAAAGCCGGGATCGTCTCGCCGGCCCAGGCCGCGGCGGTGCGGGAACGGTACCGCCCCGAGCTGGCGCGGGTGAACCTGTTCATACGGATCCTGCTGGCCCTGTTCACCGCGGTGGGTGTGGTGGCCCTGGTGGCGCTCCCGGCCGTGGTCCTGGATGTCGAGGAATTCGGCATTTCGGTGCTCTTCCTCCTCTTCGCGCCGCTTTGCGCATGGGTCGCCGATCGCCGCCTCATAAGCGGCCGCCGCCTCTACCGCTGCGGAGCCGAGGAGGTTCTCCTCTTTCTGGCCGTCGGCTTCCTGGCCCTGGCGGTGGGGATCCCCACCCACGAGTGGGGAATGAGCGCGGAGCGCCTGGGCTGGCTCGCGGCCCACGGCATCCTGCTTGCCGGCGCAACGGTGCTGGCCGTCCGCTACGGGTATGCCCTGGCGGCCCTGGGGTCCGTGGCTGCCCTGGCCGCCCTCCCCTTCCACCTGGTCGACGCGCTGCACTTGCACGAGCCGGATTTGGCCAGGGTCGTCCTCTTCCTCCTCCTGGGCGCGGCAGGGATCTGGGCGCACCGGCGGCTCGGGCGCCGGGAAACCATGCCCCGCAGCTACGTCTGGTGCCTTGAGACCGTGCGTCTCGTCGCGCTGGCGGGGATCTACCTGGACGTAAACCTCTTCGCCCACCGCCTCCTGTGGACGAACTGGCTCGGCTGGACACCGGAAGCGTGGGAGATGCCCTGGACCGATCCCTTTTGCGCATTGCTCACCGCCCTCCTGCCAGTGACGGCCCTGATCCTGGGGATCCTCCGCCGGGACCGGGCGCTCCTCTGGTACGCAGTCTTCACCGGCACCGCCTCGATCCTCACCCTCAAGTACTTCATCCACCTGGGATATCTGGCCGAGGAGGTGACGGCCGCGGGGCTGGTCCTGGTCGGGGTGGCCTTGGGGCTTCTGCGCTGGCTGCACTCCGGTGCGCATCGGCGCAGAGGTGCCTTCACCGCCGAGTCCCTGCTGGAGCCTCGTCTCTACGGCCTGGATGCCGAGGCCCTGGCGGCGATCCAACCCCTGGCTCCGGCGCCAGAAACGCCCGCCCCCGAGGGATTCCGCCCGGGCGGCGGGGGCTTCGGAGGCGGAGGAGCGACTGGTGGCTATTGATGTCGCGGGCCCCGGAAGGGGAAAGGTTTTTCCGCGATCTGACCTTCTGGGCCTTTGGATCAAGTAGCGCGATGAGATACAGATTATTTTTTCTCCTCTGGGTCGCCGCCTTGGCTGCTCTTTGTGCGATTGTCGGCATACTGGCATTGCTCGGTTATTCCGGCGCCGAAATATCACTCTGGTCGGCACGTTCAATTGAAAGCAAAACCGGGAAAACAGTGTGGATCATCAGTTCCCTTGCTTGTTTCGCTGCAGCCACTGCTTCAGCCGTATCGGAATACCGAAAAAAACGATAGAAATCCAACGTTCCTTCGATTTCCAGGAGTTCTGGAACGAAACGCTTTGACAATTCGAATCGAGGATTTACCCCCATGCTCCCCATCGAAACCCTGGCAACCTTCTTCGCCGCGTCCACCCTCCTGGCCTTGGCCCCGGGCCCGGACAACCTCTTCGTCCTGACCCAGTCCGCCCTGCGCGGCAGGGGCGCCGGCCTGATGGTCATGCTCGGCCTCTGCACCGGACTGGTCGGCCACAGCGTCGCCGTCGCCCTGGGAGTCGCGGTGATCTTCCAGACCTCGGCGATCGCCTTCACGGCCCTCAAGATGCTCGGCGCCGCCTACCTCATCTACTTGGCTGGCAGGCCTTCCGCGCCTCGCCCACCGAAATCAAAGGGGAGGAGAAAGGCGCGGCCGATTTCCGGAAGCTCTACTGCCGTGGCATCCTCATGAACATCACCAACCCGAAGGTCTCTATCTTCTTCCTCGCCTTCCTGCCCCAGTTCGCCGACCCGGCGCGTGGCCCGATCTCGATCCAGATGCTGTTGCTCGGCGGGGTGTTCATCCTCTCCACCATCCTGGTCTTCGGCTGCATCGCCCTGCTCGCCGGCACCCTCGGCCGATGGCTCAACCGCTCCGCCAGAACCCAGAAGGTGATGAACCGACTCGCCGGCGCCGTGTTTGTGGCCCTGGCGCTGAAACTGGCGACTACGACAAGGTGAAACCCCTCCCCCGTCCCAAAAAAAATCCCTTAAAGTTGATTTCACTCGATTAGTCGATACTATTGAATCGTAGACTCAATTTTAATCAAGGAGGATGGTCATGAATCGCCCCACATGCGCTTTGCTGTTTGTTGCGATTTTGCCGGTGCTCATCGGTGCTGCCATCTGGCCCTACGAGCCCGCTTCATCCCAGACCCTCTCCGGAACCTCCGCAATGGAACTGCAGGTCGTCGATGCCGCGCCTGACGCCCCCGATCCCGTGGCAGAGTTCCAGAACGAACTGGAGAAGCTTCGTCAAGACCTGGACCTGGCCATCAGCCTGCTGGAAAAAAGTTTCGGCCGCCCGGTTCAACTCGAAAATGTCCACACCGCCCCCGTCACCCTCACCGCCTACTCCTCCACCCCCGAGCAGTGCGACTCCACTCCTCACATCACCGCCTCGAACAAACCTGTGCGCCACGGCGTCATCGCCGTCTCCGACGACATCGTCAAGGAGCTCGGCCTAGCCTTCGGCCAGAGGGTTCTGATTCCGGGGCACGGGGTGTTCGAAGTGCAGGACAGGATGAATCGGCGCTGGCACCGACGGGTGGACATCTGGCATGACGACCGCGAGGCGGCGAGACTCTTCGGGATTCAGAAGGGAACCATGCTCTGGGTCGCCAGCTCGCCGGGGGATGAGAAAAAGGAGAAAGAGCCTCTGATCGCCATGGCGGATGCAGGTAACTCGTAACTCGTAACTCGTAGCTTACAGCTTACAGCTTACAGCTTACAGCTTGTTTTCACCGCACCGCGATGACATGCCCCTCGAATTCGACCACCTGCCCCGGCCGGATCTTGCAGCGCTTGCGCCGTTCCACCCCGCCGTCGACCCTGACCTGCCCCTCCGCGATCGCCATCTTGGCCGCGCCCCCGCTGGCGCACAGCCCGGTCGCCTTGAGCAGGCTGGCCAGCTCGATGTATTCGGCATCCCTGATTTCAAATTCGTCCATTTCAATTCTCTTAATACCTGAATCCAGGGTGAGAAAACCTATCCGCAGATGACGCAGATTAGCGCAGATAAGGACAAAAATCAAAGAATCCTGTCTCTGATTTAATCTGCGAAAATCTGCGTATATCTGCGGATAAAAAAGCTTTGCCCTGAATTTAGAAGATTTTCCTCAGGGCCAGATGAAAAACAACATCCGAAGCGGAATCGACGACGATGTCCTCGCTGATGGCAATGTCCAGGGAGAGGGTGTCGGTCACGCCGATCGTGCCGCCGAGCACCAGCTGCACGGACTCGCCGAGTTCCCGAAGGCTGCTGTCCCGGTAAAAAGGGGTGTGACCGTCGAACTGGAGTTTGAGGGCCAGCCGGGGAAGAGCCCTCCAGCCGCCGCCGAGGGTGCCGAAGGCGACAGCGTTGCGCTGCTGATCGGGCAGCACGTCACCGTCCGTCATCAGCAGGCCGCCTGCGGCTCCGAAGAGGGCCAGGGAGCCGCCCCGGCAGGATCTGGAGCCGCTCAGCCAAAGAGCGAAATCGGTGCTGCCGCTGCCCAGCAGGCGGTCCTCATCCCCGGTGGGGAGCTTGAGACTGGCTCGCAGGGCCAGGGCCCGGGGGTTCTCCCCTTCCCGCCGCCACAGCTGCCAGGCGCCGGTCAGGCGCAGATCGCCGAAACCCTCCTTTTCCTCGGTCAAATCGATAAGGGGCAGCCCGTCTCTCTCATAAGAGTAGGTCAGGCGGTCGCTCGGCGCGTTGTCCCGGCCTCCGTCGGGAAAACCGAAAATGTCATGAAAATCGTTGACAAAGCTGTCGAGGAAACCGTCCCGGTGCATCACGTAAGGAACCTCCAGCCCCACCTCGAGACGATCTCCGATCCCGTGCTTGAGGGCCAGGGTGTAACGGTAGGTTTCGCCGTCGAGAAGGATCTGTTCCTGCGATCCCCGAGCCCTGGTGAAGTTGCTGGCGATGTCGGCCCGCAGCTCCGCAGCTGTCCGCCCCGGCGCGAGGACCGCCGCCGGTCCGGCGGGAGGAAGTCCGTACACCGCCACCAGCGGGTTCTGGTTGGTGGTGCTGAAAGGGATCAACTCCAGCGCCCAGGTTGAAGCGGCGAGACCCGGGCCGACGGCAAGGAGCAGAAAAAAAAGGAAAAAAGGCGCAAAAAAAGGCACGGAGGTCTCCTGTTCGTTCAACTGAAATACGATCCATGAAAAGCATCAAACGGAACGACTCCCCTCTTATATCACCATTCCAGCGTCTGGTCGATTAGAAATCGGGACGCGGGCAGGCTATCCGTTACAGGTTGAACTTCCCTCGTCGAACGTCCCGCGAACCTCTAATCCCCGCAATACCCCCTTCCAACCAGACCATCGTTGAAGTGCTGCTGAATTTCTCCCGGAGTCAACGTCCTACCGTAAATGGCCGCTTCATCCGCCACGCCGAAATAGTGATAGCCGTTGCTGCGGTTCAGCCAGCCGATAGTCAGGGGGGCGGACGATTCGAAACCGCTGCCGAAGTTTGCTGCCGTCGAGCCTTCTTCCACCCCGTCCACGTAGATCCGCAGCCGACCGGCCCCGGCATCGCGGACCGCCGCGACGTGGTGCCAGCCGCCGTCGGGAAGGAAGGTTACGCCACTTATGGCGGCGGTATGCCCGGAGCGGTTGCGGAGATAAAACCGGGCAACATCGCCTCTTGAATTGTCGATGCCGACCCACCACTGGAGCTTGCTTCCCGCTTCGTCCCGACCGACAATGACCTCATTGCTCGAAGGGGCGCCAGTGCGACGCATCCAGAATTCGATGGAGAAACTGTCGTTCACTCCCCAGTCAAAGGCGGCATCGTCCAGAACGGCGATTCCCGTGGACGATCCGAAGGATTGCCCCCTGAGGACAAGTCCGGCAACGGCGTCAGGACAGCCCCCTCCGGCGCACTGGCCGTCCTTGCCGCTGAAGATGTCGGCATAGAGGGGACCGGCGGCCTCATCCAGAGTCCAGTAGGATATCAGGCCGGTCGGACAGACCAAGGCCTCGGCGACAGTCACGGTAAAGGACTGGATGTCCCTTCCGACCGCGTTGACGGCCTCGACCACGACATTGAAGGAGCCTGAGGAGGTCGGTGTCCAGGCGATCAGCCCCGAGGCGGAGTCGATGGTCATTCCGGGCGGAGCGCCGGTCAGGATATAAGAAGGGGTGGGAACCCCGACCGCGTCGACATCGTAGGCGTAGCTTCCGCTCAGGTTGGCCGACAATAACGGGTCGGAAGTGATCGAGGGAGCGGCCTCGGCCGGAGGAGCCGCTTCACAGTAGCCCTTGCCGGCGAGTCCGCTGGCGTAGTGCGCCTCGATCTCCTCCGCCGACAGGGCTCGGCCATGGATGGCCGCTTCATCGGCCAGACCCAGATAATGATAGCCCTTACTGCGGTTCAGCCAGCCGATTGTCACGGGGGCTGAGGGCGAACCGAACCCGCTGCCGAAGCTGGCCGGAGCCGAGCCTTCCTCCACCCCGTCCACGTAGATCTTCAATCGACCCGCCGCGGCATCCCGGACCGCCGCCACATGATGCCAGGCGCCGTCGGCCAGGATGGTCGTGCTGCTGACTCCTGCGCCTTTTCCGGTCGTGCCCTGGAGATAGAATCGCGCCACGTCCCCCCGAGAATGATCGATGCCGGCCCACCATTGAAGCTTCGTTCCGGACTCGTTCCGGCCGACCACGACCTCGTTGCCGGTCGGGATCCCCGAGCGGCGCATCCAGAACTCGATGGAGAAGCTGTCGTTCACACCCCAGTCGAAGGCGGCGTCCGGCTCCACCGATACTGCCGTATTCGCTCCGAAGACTTGAGCCCCCTGGACCTGTCCGGCCGCCGGCGCCGGGCAGCCGTCCCCGGAGCAGAGGCCGTTTTTGCCGCCGATGACATCGGCGTACAAGGATCCGGACGTTTCATCGAGGGTCCAGTAGGAGACCAGTTCTTCCGAGCAGCCGCCGCTCTGGATTTCCGTGACCGCGACCGTGAAGGACTGGCTGTCCCCTCCGTCCGAGTTGGACGCTTCGACGGTGACGCCGTAACTGCCGGCGGCGCCGGGAAGCCACGTGATCAATCCCGATGTCCCGTCGATGGTCATTCCCGGGGGGGCCGCGGCCAGGGCGAAAGCAGGGGCTGGAGCGCCATCGGCCTCGACGTCATAGGTGTAGGTGTTTCCCAGGTTAACGCTCAGGGTCGGGCTGGAGGTGATACGAGGGGCCAGAACGACGGCGTTCACCTGAATGGAGAATGACTGGGTTGCCGTGCCGGCCGTGTTGACGGCCAGGACGGAAACGGGGAAGCTGCCCGTGTTGTTGACGCTCCACTCGATCAGCCCCGATGCCGGATCGATGGTCATCCCCTCCGGGCTCTGATCCAGGGAATAGACCGGCGCGGGGATTCCGCCGGCATCCGCATCGTAGACATAACTGCCCCCAAGGGCAGCCGTCAGGGGAGGATCGGTGACGAAGGAAGGAGCGACGGAGTCCGACGGGTTCGCGCAGTATCCCTCGCCGAGGAGGCCGCTGCTGTAATGATTCTGAATTTCAACAGGGGTCAGGGCCCGATTGTAGAGGGCCACCTCGTCCACCAGTCCGCGGTAATGATATCCGCTTCCCAAATTGATCCAGCCGACATCCACGGAGGCGAACGCGGAGTCAAACCCGCCCGTGTAATTCGTCGCCGCGGAATTTTCCTCCACCCCGTCCACATAGATCCGCAGCAGGGAGGACGCGGCGTCCCTGACCGCCGCCACATGGTGCCAGGCGCCGTCTGAAATGTTCGTCGATCCGCTGACGCCGGTCGCCCGGCCCCCGCGGTCCCTCAGATAGAACCGGGCGACGTCCCCCTGCGAATGATCTATGCCGGACCACCACTGGACCTTGTTTTCGGCCGCGTCTCGCCCCACCATCACTTCGGTGCCCTCCGGAGCGCCCGAGCGCCGCATCCAGAACTCGACGGAGAAGCTCTCCGCCGCTCCCCAGTCGAAGGCGGCGTCGGCCGGCGCCGAGATGCCGGTGGCCGTGCCGAAGGACTGGCCTCCGAGAACCTGTCCGGTCGTCGCCGCCGGACATCCGCCTCCTGCGCAGAGGCCGTTTCTGCCGCCGAAGACATCGGCATACACCGATCCGGATGTTTCATCGAGGGGCCAGTAGGAAACCAGTCCCGCGGAGCATCCCCCTGCCTCGACGACGGAGAGAAGGTAGGTCTGTTGGGCGGCGCCCAGGTAGTTGGCGGCCTCCACTGTCACCTCCCAGGTGCCGGAAGTGTCGGGAGTCCATTCGATCACCCCCGATTCGGCGTCGATGGTCATCCCCGGCGGAGCGTCGGCCAGTGCATAGGATGGAAAGGGATAGCCGTTGGCGGTGACCGCATAGACGTAGGATACGCCGGTCTGGGCGAAGGTGATCGGAGTCGAGGTG
Organism: Desulfuromonas sp. TF; assembly: GCF_000472285.1. Taxonomy (NCBI): domain Bacteria; kingdom Pseudomonadati; phylum Thermodesulfobacteriota; class Desulfuromonadia; order Desulfuromonadales; family Desulfuromonadaceae; genus Desulfuromonas; species Desulfuromonas sp. TF. The sequence continues at coordinate 261,464 of NZ_KI421418.1, read as the reverse complement.
ATCTGCGGAGGCACATCCTGCAGGGACAGGATGCCGGTCAGGGTCTGGTACCACACCCCCGCCATGATCTCATAACCGGCGGCGTCGGGATGTTTATCATCCGAATAATAGGACGGATCGTCCAGGGCGCTTTCCATGTCCACGATGACGATCTTGTCCCCCTCGGCGATCCGCTGCCGGGCCATCGCTTCCACGTTGTCGTTGAAGGCCGTGGTCACCGGATCGTAGGTCATGCGGTTGATGATCCGCGCCAGGAGAACAATCGGTGCCGTACTGAAGCGGTCGATTTCATCCAGGATGTTTCGCACGTCGTTGGAGCTGGTGTCCACGGAGTTCGTTCCGATATGCAGCAGGATGATATCGGCGGGATTGGCCGTCAGCCAGCTGTGCACCTGAGCCGCCACCTGGTCGTCGCGCCAGCCGCCGTGCCCTTCGTGGTCCGGATCAAAGGTCGGCGTCGCCAGCTCCCCGTAGCGCAGGCCGCCGACGAAATCGACGACATACCCGGCATCCCGCAGGGCAAGATAAAGCGGCTGCCGGTAACCGGTTCTCAGTTCGAAGGGAAGGGAGTCGAAGATGCTGTAGGCGCCGTTGGTGATGGAATCACCAAGAGGCATGATGCGGACGGGAGAAGGAAAAGGATCTTGCGAAAAAGCGGTTGAAGACAGAACAAGGCTCAACACCAGCGCTGACCAGAATGCCCTGACTGTGGCTTGCATGAAAGAATCCTCCTTCACGACAGTTATTCAGTTTTTTAAAGTTCGCAACCTCCTTTGAAGACCAGAAATCAATCAATAACGGCAACCATCAGAATACGTCCGGCGTTGGCCGAGGCGGTTTGAGTTCATTATATAGCGCTGGTAAGTCTCAGCAAGGAATGTTGAAAAAAGATTTTCCGATGTTAAACAAAAACACCCCGCACCGCGATCAGCAGCAGAGCCGTCAGTACCGAGCCTACTGAAAAGACCGCGCGCCGCCGGTTCCGGGCCACCAGGGTCTTGACGGCCAGATAGAAGACGATGCCTTTGAGCAGAACCTCGGGTCCGGCGGAGAGGGGCAGCTGGGAGTAGGTGGTCGAAAAGAGGACGCTCAGGGCGAAGAAGAGGATATCGGCGGTGGAGATGAAAAAATCGCCGTCCGTGCGGAAACAGATCTTCACCGCCACCAGCAGCCCCATCAGGACGAAAAGCACGTCGCTGAAACGGGCCAGACTCACCCCCCAGAAGAGCTCCCGGGCGCCGGCCGATTCTACCGAAAAGGTGACCAGCAGCACGGCGATATAGGTCACCGCCAGCAGAAACTGGTTTCTCGCATCACGGGTGACGTAGAGCACCCCCAATGCGGACACGCCCAGAATCCCGTTGACCTGCCAGAGATTGCCGCCGGCATATCGTGCCGTCCATACCGCGGCCAGCAGGTAGAGACCGGCCATCATCATCAAGACCGGCACCCCGCGCTCGATCCCTTCGGCGATCTTCAAATAAACGGCCGACTGCCGGATCCCCGCCGCCGAGTCGCGGTCGACGATCGGAAAGTGCTGGGGATGGTTGAGAACATGGCGCAGCACCACGTAGAACGCCAGGGAGGCGCAGAGATAGACGGCGAGAAGGAAATATTCCGGTGCATTCAGAAAGAGCAGGGAGAATATCGCCCAGAAGAGCGAGAGGCCGTAAATCAGGATAACCGTGAACCGATGCTGCAGGCCGAGGTTGAGAAATTTGTGGTGCAGATGGGTCCGATCCGGCGTGAAGGGGCTCGTTTTACGGAGGATCCGGCGCGTCATGACCCAGAGGGTGTCGAGAATCGGCAGCCCGAGGATCAGCACGGGAATCACCGGTGCAATGCCGGCGGCCACCGGCTGGGTCAACTGCACCGCCATGAAGCCGAGCAGGAAGCCGATGGTGAGACTGCCGGTATCTCCCATGAAGATGCGGGCCGGGTAGAAATTGAACTTGAGGAATCCGAGGATGGCGCCCAGACCGGCGGCGCTGAGAACGATGGCGGGCTGGTTGCCGTCCTGGCAGGCAAGGATAAAAAAAGCGGCGAGGGCGATCACCGAAATTCCGCCGGCGAGACCGTCCAGACCGTCGATCAGGTTGATGGCATTGCACACCCCGACGACCGCAAAGACGGTGAAGGGCCACGCCAGCCAAAGCGGCAGATGAATCTCCCCCGCGCCGAAGGGGTTGCCCAGGCTGGTGATATAGAGTTGGCCGACCGCCATGGCGACCAGACAGCCTCCGATCTGGCCGAGAAATTTCTTGCGGGCCGAGATCCCGTGCAGATCATCAACCATCCCGGTGAAAAAGACCACAAGCCCTCCGGCCAGGATGCCGCGCACGCCGGTGTCGAGATCGGCATGCACCAGGAGGGCAAAAAGAACGGCCATGAAAATGGCAATGCCGCCGATCCGCGGGGTCGCCCGCAGGTGTGTCTTGCGCTCCCCGTCCGGCCGGTCCACCTCCCCTCTTTTCAGGGCCCAGCGGCGCAGCAGCGGAACCATGGTGAGCGAGGCGAACAGTGCCGTGAGGAATACGTATAGAATCTGAATTGCGGTCATATCGAATCCATCTTTAAAAATCGTTACCCATAGCCTAAGAGAGTATGCGGAAAAGGGCCTGCCACTGGCGTGTTTCGCAACGGTTCACCGGCGCCAAAGCTACGCAACGGCAGTACAGCTCCCGATTCTGGATAAAACCGCGTCCACAGGGGCCGGAAAACAACAGGCCCCTCGGCGCCACGGAGCACCACCCCGGTCTGTTGCTGCGAGGGCGTTCGACGGCAGGTGATCCGCGACAGAAGTGTCCCCCGCCAGGGGAAGGCATTTTTTGCTTACTTTTGG
>NZ_KI421418.1:251648-258522 GCF_000472285.1 Desulfuromonas sp. TF | reverse complement strand
GGGGTCTTGCCTGAAACGACACCCCCCCCCGGCGCCACGGAGCGCCGCCAGGGGTCCGTTGCAGTAAAAGCGCTGTCAGAAGGGAGCCGAGACCACCGACACCCCCGGCACTTCCTCCGCCAGAGCCGCGGCGAGGCCCGCGCGTGCCTCGTCGTCGCCGTGCACCAGCCGTATTTCAGCGGGTCCTCGACGCATCCGCCGGATGAAATTCACCAGGTTCGTGCGGTCCGCGTGCGCCGAGTAGCCGCCGAGGGTGTGGACCCGGGCGGCGATGTCGTAGCGCCGGCCGTCGAGGACCACGTAACCCCCTCCCGGGCCGTACTTCTGGACCGCCCGCCCCGGCGTCCCCCTGGCCTGGTAGCCGACGAAGACGATGTCGGTGCGCGGATCGCCGATGAGCGCCTTCAGGTAGTTGACGATACGCCCCCCGGTGCACATCCCCGAGCCGGCGACAACGATGCACGGGCGCCCCGAACGGGCGAGGAGGCGCACGGCGTTCTCATGATCGTCGTGGGAGCCGACGGTGGTCATCTGCTCGAAGGCGAGCGGATGGCGCCCGAATAGAACCCGCTGCTTGGCTTCGGCATCCCAGAAGGGGCGAAGGGTCCGGTAGGCCTCGGTGAAGCGGCCCGCAAGGGGAGAGTCGACCACGATCTCCAGATCCTCCCAGGGCAGCCCCTTCGCCGCGTAGCGTCCGCGGTTGCGGTGGACGATATCCTCGAGCTCGTAGAGCAGCTCCTGCGTGCGACCGATGGCGAAGGACGGCACCAGGATAGTTCCCCGGTCCGCCAGGGCACTCTCGATGATCCCCTGAAGGCGCCTGCGCCTCTGCCGCCGCCCCTCATGCTCCCGGTCGCCGTAGGTCGACTCCAGCACCACCACATCGGCCCCCCACGGAGATTTCGGCGCAGGCAGAAGGGGCGCATACGGCGCGCCGAGGTCTCCGGAGAAGATGACCCGTGACTCGTGATTCGTGATTTGTAACTGGTTAACACCTGTCCTGACCCTGCACTCCACGTAGGCGGAGCCCAGGATGTGGCCGGCGGGCTGGAGCTTGACGGCCAGCTCCCTCCCCTCCCCCGCCGGGATCTCGTGCCACCTGCCGTAAGGGAGGGGAACGATGAGGCGCTTGACGCGCTCCAGGGCCGTCTCGATCAGGCGGCGGTCGCGGGTGACGCCGACCTTGAGGGCGTCTTCGAGCATCAGGGGGAGGAGAATGGCGCTCGGCTCGCTGCACAGGATGGGTCCGTCGTATCCGGCGGCGAGCAGCAAGGGGATGCGCCCGACGTGGTCGAGATGGACGTGGGTGACGACCAGGGCGCGGATGTGTCCGATGGGGAAATCGATCTGATTCGGCGTGCGGGACGCGGCATGCGGAACGAGACCAGGCCCTTCCCCGTCCCGCGTCCCCCGTTCCTCGTCCCCCTGAAACAACCCGCAGTCGACGAGAATGCCGGCATCCTCCGCGATGCGGAGCTCATGACACGAGCCGGTAACGCCCGTGTGGCCTCCGTGATGAACGATCCGGTAATCCATAACCCCCTCCTTTTTATCTGCAAATGCGCAATACTCGCGTCAGAGCCAAACCCAAAAATATTTCACCGCCCGTTCGCTTCGCTCACTCAAGACGCAAAGAGCGCAGAGGAAAACATCGGGTATACTTTGCGTCCTTCGCGACTTGCGGTGAACAGGATTTTACCGAACAGCTCCTCCGTTCTCCAGATACCATTCGTATATCCTGCGCACGCCCTCCTCCAGCTTCACCCGGTGCCGCCACCCAAGGGCGTGCAGTTTGGAGGGATCGGTCAGCTTGCGCAGGGTGCCGTCCGGCTTGGCGGGATCGAAGGACAGGCGGCCTCCGAAGCCGACGGTGCGGCGCACCAGCTCGGCGAGCTCGGCGATGCTCACGTCCTCGCCGGTGCCGATGTTGATGTGGGTGTTGCGGATCTCCTTCGCTCCCGGGGCATGGGTGTCGGCGAAGTCCCGCTCTTCCATGAGAAAGACACAGGCGTCGGCCATGTCCTCGCTCCAGAGGAACTCCCGGCGGGGCCTTCCCGTTCCCCAGATCTCCACGCTCTCCGCCGAGACCCCGAACCGCTCCAGAATCGCCCCCGCCTCGGCCTCGCTCCCCGCGCCCAGATCGGCCAGGACAGCCTCCATGTCCCCGGCTTCCAGCAGGCGGGCCAGGTACATCTTGCGCACCAGGGCCGGCAGCACGTGGGACTTCTCCAGGTCGAAGTTGTCGCCGGAGCCGTACAGGTTGGTGGGCATGACGGAGATGAAATTGGTGCCGTACTGCAGGTTGCAGCTCTCGCAGAGCTTGATCCCGGCTATCTTGGCGATGGCGTAGGGTTCGTTGGTGTACTCGAGGGGGCCGGTCAGGAGGTACTCCTCCTTCATCGGCTGGGGGCACTCCCGGGGATAGATGCAGGTGCTCCCCAGAAAGAGAAGCTTCTTCACCCCGTTCACCCGGCTCTGGTGGATGACGTTGTTCTGGATGGCCAGGTTCTCGTAGATAAAATCGGCCCGGTAGGTGTTGTTCGCCACGATCCCGCCGACCTTCGCAGCCGCGAGAAAGACGTACTCGGGCTTCTCCGCCGCGAAGAATTCAGAGACCGCCTGCTGGTGGGTCAGGTCGAGCTCCGCATGGGTGCGGGTGACCAGGTTGGAGTAGCCGCCCTGCCGCAGGCGACTCAGAATGGCCGAGCCGACCAGGCCTCTGTGGCCGGCTATGAATATCTTTGAGGTTGAGTTCATGTTTAATTCGTTCAATTTGTTTTATTGGTTGCTTGGTGGAGGTAGGAAACCAATCCATTGATTTTCCGCCCGACTTTCTCCGAAAATTTTCTCATATCGGAAAGGTTATCTGCCGTGATATACCCCTGATCAAAGGCGACATAAAAATGGCTGATTGTCTCTGCCAGGGACGCTCTCGAGTAGTCAAGGAATGTGCCGGTAAAAGCCTTCGGCAATATTAGCCATGACGGAAACGGCGCTTCGTCTGATCTGACTCAGCAGATCATAGTCCTTCCGAAAGGAGTCGTTTTTAAAAAGATCATAAACTTTGCGCGTGAGTTCCCTTGCATCCTGCCAGCATTCAAGCTCTTCAAAACTATTCAGCCTAGCCATACCCCCTCCGGAAAAAGCGGTTTCATTCGTTCCATTTGTTCAATTCGTTTTACTTGTTTTACCAGCCCCAACCAATTGAACAAATAGAACTAAACCAACAGTTTTCTACTCGTGGTAATCAAACGTATTAAACCCATGCCGCCGGCACAGCTCGTCCTTCTTCGCTTCCTCCAGGTCCGACAAGACCATCTCCCTCACCATCTCCCTGAAGGTGGTCTTCGGGGTCCAGCCGAGCTTTTCCTTCGCCTTGGTCGGGTCGCCGAGAAGAGTTTCTACCTCTGTCGGGCGATAATAGCGCGGGTCGACTCGAACGACGACATCACCCGTTTTGAGTTTTGAGTTTTGAGTTTTGAGCTCACCTTGGGCCTCGGGCCCTGGACCCTGGACCTCCTGGACAATCCCGACCTCCTCCTTCCCCTCCCCTTCCCACCTTAAGGTAATGCCGACTTCGGCGGCGGCGGTTTCGACCATCTGGCGGACGCTGTACTGCACGCCGGTCGCGATGACGAAGTCTTCGGGGTGGTCCTGCTGCAGCATCAGCCACTGCATCTCCACATAGTCCCGGGCATGCCCCCAGTCGCGCAGGGCGCTCATGTTGCCGAGGTACAGGAAGTCCTGCAGGCCGAGGGAGATGCGGGCGACGGCGCGGGTGATCTTGCGGGTGACGAAGGTCTCCCCGCGGATGGGGGATTCGTGGTTGAAGAGGATGCCGTTGCAGGCGTACATCCCGTAGGCCTCGCGGTAGTTGACGGTGATCCAGTAGCCGTAGAGCTTGGCCACCGCGTAGGGGGAGCGGGGATAGAAGGGGGAGGTCTCCTTCTGGGGGATCTCCTGCACCAGGCCGTAGAGCTCGGAGGTGGAGGCCTGGTAGAAGCGGGTCTTCTTCTCCAGCCCCAGGATGCGGATCGCCTCCAGCAGCCGCAGGGTGCCGATGCCGTCGGCGTTGGCCGTGTACTCCGGGGTCTCGAAGGAGACACCGACATGCGACTGGGCCGCCAGGTTGTACAGCTCGTCGGGCTGCACCTGCTGGAGGATGCGGATCAGGTTGGTCGAGTCGGTCAGGTCGCCGTAGTGGAGGATGAAGTTGCGGTTCTCCACGTGGGGGTCCTGGTACAGATGGTCGATGCGGTCGGTGTTGAAGAGCGAGGAGCGGCGCTTGATACCGTGTACGACATACCCTTTTTTGAGCAGGAATTCGGCGAGATATGCACCGTCCTGGCCGGTAATGCCGGTGATGAGTGCGACTTTTTGCATAGTGAATTCGTGACTCGTGACTCGTGACTCGTCACTGGTTAATACCACTGCGGATCCCGGGAAACGTTCACTTTCCTCCTTCTTGTTTATTGATTGATCCGGGCAACCCCTAAATCATTCAGGATCAGAATAAGTTTCATCGCCTTTAAATCGCCTTTATCCGAAGTTATCTGAGTACAATTCAGGTTTTAAGTGGTTGATCAAAGGCATTCACCACAGAGACACAGAGCACCGAGAAGTCATTAATCTAGTGTCTCAATTGAACGCAGATCAAATCGGATGTACGCAGATTAACATCTGATCTTTAACCAAAGCCAGAATATGGAGTCTCTCCCTGGCTTCCAGCGGGATGACGATCTGGTTCTTGCTGCTTACCGTAACGGTTGAAGGCATGAGTCACCTCTCAAGGTAAAGTGGATTTCGTTTTCACTTTACCAAGACTCATCTTGGATGTAAATGCCGTGATTCGTGATTCGTGATTTCGTGATGAATTATCACAGATCACTGATTACAGATCACGAGGTATTGCCAACGATTTCGCCGCCGGCCATCCGGATCCCCTTGTTCATGGCGTCGTAGATGCCGTTTCCAGGTGGCGGTAATTATCCCTCTTGTCCAGCAGAACAGGTAATGATAGTATTACCGAAAAAGGAGGTTCGCCCATGCCGACAGCGACGAGCCGAATCACATCCAAATATCAGGCCACCATCCCGGAACCGGTCCGCAAAGTATTGCACCTGAAGGCTGGAGATACGATTGCCTTCGACATCGAGGATCACCAGATACGGATCAGAAAAGCGAGGCCGATCGATCTGGCCTTTGCCCAGGCACTTGAAGGAACCCTGAACGAATGGGAATCTGCGGCTGACGAGGAGGCATATCGTGATCTTTGATGCCTTCGATGTCGTTGTTGTTCCCTTTCCGTTCACCGACAAGGCGACCACAAAACGACGACCGGCATTGATCCTGTCCGATTCCCGGGAGTTCAATCAGCAGGTCGGCCATGCGGTCATGGCAATGATCACGAGTGCCAGGAATTCGGATTGGCCGCTCGATTCGGAGATCGAGGACCTGGACGCCGCAGGGCTCCCCTCACCTTCGATCATTCGGATGAAACTGTTCACCCTGGATGTGAATTTGATTATCAGGAAGGCCGGAAGGCTTGCCGCCCCGGACAGGACCAAAGCAGTAGAAGCACTTCGCCTTCTTCTTCCTCTGAAAAGCATTCGAGAATTTTAACTGCAGACCCCAGAACCAGTCGAGAGAAGGAGATTCAATTCGGAGATACCGCCGCGACCTGGGACTGAATGAGCGCCTGATAAACCTCCATAGTCCTCCCGATCACGATCTCCTCGTCGAACTCCTCCAGCACGATCCTCCTCCCCGCCTCCCCCATCTTCCGCCTCAGCTCCGGATCGCGGGCGAGGGTCGTCAGGGCGTCGATCAGCGACTGGACGGTCCTGGTCGGGACCAGAAGGCCGTTTTTTCCGTGCACCACCAGCCCCCGGCAGCCGGCGATGTCGGTGGCGACGATCGGTCTGGCCATGGCCGCGGCTTCGATGAGGATGCGGGGAGTGCCTTCGCGGTAGGAGGGGAGGACGACGATGTCGCTCTCGGCCAGCAGCGGGAGCATGTCGTCGACGTGCCCCCTGTAATCGACCAGCCCCTCGGCGCGGATGGCGGCCAGGTCGGCTTCGGTCAGGGAGGAAGGGTTGCCGGGGTAGATGTCTCCGGCGAAAACGAACCCGATCTCCTCCCCTGCCGCCTTCAGCGCCCGGGCGGCGTCGAGGAGCTCGAAGATCCCCTTTTCGCGCAGGAGGCGAGAGGCGAAGAGGACTTTGACGAGATCCGTGGAAGGCGGGTGATCGGAAGCTTGTAACTGATCACCCGCCGTCGCCTGACGGCTATGGCGGGGCATGCTGATCACGGATAACAGATCACTGGTTTTGTCACTCTGATCACCGGGTCTATAGGCCCTGCAGTCGACGCCGGAGCCTCGGATGAGGGCGGTGCTTTCTTCCTCCACCAGTCTGTTGCGGACGAAGTAGCCGCGGTCCTCCTCGTTCTGGAAGATCGTCCGGGTGCCACGCCGCCCGAGGGCGAAGCGGTAAAGGCCGCGCACCGACGGGCGCAGCAGGCGGGCCTTGAGGCCGGGGTCGGTGAAGATGTGGCCCATGCCGGTGACGGCGTTGACGATGGCGGGGACGCCGGCGAGGCGGGCGGCGAGGCTGCCGTAGAGGACGCACTTGATGGTGAAGTGGTGGCAGAGATCGGGCTTCTCCTCGCGGTAGAGGCGGCAGAGGCGGGCCAGCAGGGCGAGCTCGGACAGGGGGTTGGTGCCGCCGGTGGAGAAGTCGACTGGGATCCAGCGGAAGTCGAGCGTCTTCAGCCTCTCACCGTACTGTCCCGGAGGGGAAACCAGCACGACCTCCCAACCTTGGTCGCGGAGGTTTTCGGCCAGCGAGAGCCGGAAGTTGTAGAGGTACCAGTC
>NZ_KI421418.1:229233-251548 GCF_000472285.1 Desulfuromonas sp. TF | reverse complement strand
GTGATCCGTGATCCGTGATCCGTGATCCGTGATTTGTTTTTTCAGATCACAGATTACTGATTACAGATCACAAGGTTTGCCTATAGATCACAAATAACAGATCACGCCTTTATATCCCCTCACCCCCCTCGGCTATATTCGAGGGAATTGAAACAGCAGCACGTCTCACTTGGGATGTCAAGCCGAAATTTTCATCTGCTGGAAATGTCTTTGTCAGAGAATAAACCTCGGCGGCAAGATTGATAGAAGCCTGCCGGACTTTCAGGTCTTTATGATTCATGCCCCCCCTCTCAGCAGCTAATGCGTGATTCGTGATTTGTGATCCGAGATTCGTGGCCTTCCAGATCACAGATCACGGATTACAGATCACGTAGTTTCCCAAATCACCAGTCACCAGTCACCAACCAGCAAATACACGCACTTCCCAAACTCCATCCAGACCGTCTCCAGCGTCCGGCGGTCTTCCCACCAGCGGTCCCCCGGCCTGCGCAGGGCCCCGAAGTCATCCGTGCTGACCGTCTCCAGGGAAATGCCGCTCCCCTTGAAGGTCTTCCGGAAGATCAGGTCCGACCGGTGCGTGTGGTAAGGGGAGGTGACGACGAGAATGCTGTCTATCCGGTTCTCACGGCAGAATTTCAGGGACAATCGGGCGTCCGTTTGCGTGCTGATGGAACCTTCGAGGATGGTCACCTTGCCTTCGGCATCGCAGTCGGGACACTGCTTCTTCAGCATGTGCCGCCAGTATTCCTTTTTCGTATCGACCAGGATCAGCTGCCCGGCGACCCCTTGATCGTGCAGCTCCAGCGCCTTATGCAGCCGGCTGCCGTCGCCCCCGCCCAGAACGACGATCGCGTCGGCCGGTTGCGGCTCGGCCGATACGATCATCCAGCCGGCGAGATGCGGGAGGCCGAACGCGGCAATTCCTCCAAGCAGTACCAGACAGAAGAGGATGCCGGAGAGGAAGGTCAGGAGACGACTCAGCATACTTTGGGTTATTCGTTATTTATTATCGGTTTTTGTTTTTCAGATCACAAATCACTGATTACAGATCACTCAGTCAGCAGTCCAGCCGTCGCCTTGCGGCTATCTGCCTGGCAAGCCCCGTCAGCAGTCACGATATCTGGCCATCACGGATTCGTAAGGCACCGTCTCGACTTCACCGCGTTCAAAAGCCGCCCAACGCGCTTCAGCCTCTTTGACCCATATCCTTTCGATCTCGGCATCGGGTTTATATAAACAGCCAGTTCTGATAAGGCAGCCACGCATAGGCATGAGTGGCGTAATTGAGCCAGACGAACTGCACCAGTGCATAATACAGCAGTACTGCCAGTACAAATAGAATGTTACTGCTGCGCTTTGCTCCGAAGACCTCTGGGACATGGGAAAAGACCGCCAGTTGCACTGGAAGCATCAGAAGGGCTACGCGATCGATCGCGGTGCTGGAGGGGCTGGCAAAGTACAATCCCAGCAGTCCCAGAGAGATGATGGAACACCATACCCATAATCGCATTTGAGAAAGTGTCATCTGGAAGCGCTGCCTCCAGATAAGCAGAATGGCAGCAGGCATGGCATTCATTACAAGACGAATCAAGGCACCTTGCGACTGGTAGCCGGCCAGGACATAGTTTGTATAGAGATCGTCAACCGATTTCTCCAACATGGCGAGGTACGCCCCCACTACCACTATTGAGATCCATACAGCTGTCCAAATCTTGCGTCTGGTGGCGGCCAACGCGGCAATAGGCAGCAGCAGCACGGCCGATTTATGGAAAACGGCGGCAAACAAAACCCAGAAGACAAAGCCACGCACGGACTGATGTCCGAGCAGCACCAGACCGATCATCGCTAATCCGATGGCGATACCCTGGCGAGTATAACCCATGGCTATAACAATGACCATGTAGGGTACGGCTATTGCCAGGGCCAACCAGGGCCGGGGCAGGCTGCGACAGAAAACAGCAAGTCCCACAGAAAAAAGAATGGCACCTATCAGGTTAACGCCCAGAATGCCCCAACCGGCTTCATGACTTATCCATTCCAGGAGTCGATAGCCCGGATCGCCCATTGCAAGCGCTTCGACTAGGCTCCGATCGGTCATGTTTTCAAAATTGCGCAGATAGTTCCACCAGTCGCCCCCTACCTCGATGCGATAGCCGATCAATAATGTCAGCAGTGCAACGGCCCAGAACCAGGCACCTCTCTGTTGCGACCGCCGGCTCATGATAGAGCTGTCGATCGCCCAGCGATTGTGCAGGCTTGCCGCAGCCGGCAGCATAAACATGATCCAGTATGGCCACATTCAGCGAAATTCCTCCGTCCAGATAAAGCCTAAGATCGGGTATAAAGATTCAACCACTTGTCAACAGCGGCTTCAATTGAATAGAGTTCTTGAACGCGCCTTCTTGCTTTCCGTCCCATCTCGGCACTGTCGATTGCGGACAAATTCAGCGCGGCATGAAGTGCATCCCTGAGGCCCTTGGCCTGCCTCGGGGGGACAAGGTATCCGGCATCCCCCAAGACTTCCTTAACTCCACCGCAGTCCGTGGCAACCACTACCCGCTGGCAGGCCATTGCTTCAGCGACGACCAAGCCAAATCCTTCCCAGGCAGAAGGAAGGACGAAAACGTCCGCCGCCGACATCAGCCTCGGGACGTCATGCCTCACGCCGAGTAGCCGGACCCGATCACGAAGGCCCAGTGAGTCAATTTTGTCTTCAAGCTCCACTTTCAGCGGCCCTTCGCCAACGACAAATGCCTGAAAGCGGACGGTCTCCGGATCAAGACGCTTGAGGGCGTTGAAAAGATTCGGGTAGTCCTTCTGCTCCGACAGCTTGCCCACGGCGACGATCAGTTTGCAATCCTTATCGATCCCGAGTGCCCGGCGCAGTTCAGCCCTGGCCGCACCGCAGAACCGGAATTCTTCTGTAGAGATTCCGTTATGGATCGCTACCATGCGGTTTTCATTGACAGCTTTTTTTTCTACAAAAGACGAAACCGCTTCATGACTCACGTTTGTTGAAATGTCAGTAAGCCCGTCGGTGAGCCGATAGGCGAGCATTCGCAGACGTCCCCCCTCGACCGTATTGTGGACGCTGGAGATCAAAAGCGGAACGCGTAAGGAGATTCGTATCAGCCGCGCCAGAATATTGGAATGAAACAGATGACTGTGCACGACATCGGGCCTGAAGGCGGCCAGTAACCCCCGCAGCCTCACATAGGCGCTGAAGAGGGTGCCGAAGGAGTTCAGCCCCAGGCCGACGACGCGAACCTTCTTGTCCTTGGGCAGAATGATGGCCTCCCCCGTGAGGAAGACGATCAGAACCTCATGCCCCCGTTGCACAAATGAATCGGCGAGGCTGGTAACAACCCGCTCCGCGCCGCCGACCTCAAGACAGGTGGTTATTAAAGCAATCCTCATCCGATCACCCGCCTCCATCCAAGCCCCAAGTGATCCGGGGAAAACACTTTATTTCTGAAGCCGGTCGATGAGTTCGGCATAGCAGCGGGACATTCGTTCATAACTGTACTTCTCCTCGGCAATTCGCCGAGCGACGGCTCCCATTTCTCTGGCCGTAGCCGCCTCGGAAACAAGTTTCAATATATTCCTGGCGAATTCTCCGGCATCTTGGTCACACACCAGACAACCCAGGCGCTCAGGGCCGGAAAGGAGATTCCGGATGCCGGGGACGTCGGACGCCACGATAGGCAAACCGCAGGCCATGGCCTGAAGCATGGCGGTGCTCAGCGTCTCCCCTTCCGAAGCGTGGACATACAGGTCAAGGCCCTGAAACCATTCGATCAGCTCTGCTTCCCCGAGGTGGCCGGCAACCGTCACGCAGTCTTGCAGCCCCTTCGCATTGACCATGTCCTGAACGGCAACCCGGGTCTCCCCATCGCCAGCCAGGGTCAGCCGCCAATCGACCTGCGGGACAAGACGTTTGAGCCTCTCAATGGTCTCGACCAGCACACCTTGGCGGCGCATCGTGGTAAAGCGCGCGGCCATTCCGAATGTTACGGTGGATCCGGAAAGTATCTCCTTCTCAGCAGGATGGAATTTCAGCGTATTAATGCCGTTTGCTATCAATTCAACTTTTTCCGCGTTGTACATCCTGCCGATCTGCGCGCGTGCTTCGGCCGCGTAATTTTCCGTGAGATACACGACCTTGGTCGAAAAAAGCATCCCAAGCCGGGTAATCCACCATTCGGCCGGCTTCTTCAAGCTATTGGCCTGATGCTCGATAAAAATAACCGGCTTGGCGAATACCTTGCTGTAGGCCAGACATGGCAGCAGGGCTTTGACGCTGTGCAGCAGGATAACATCGGGCTGGTTTCGGTATAGCCACGCCGTGATCCCGGGCCAAGCCAGGAAGGGTCTGCAGGGAACCACACGGAAGTAGTTATGGGGGATCCCTCTTTCCTCGCAAAATTTCCGGTAAACGGGAAGGAGAGGCTCGACCCCCAGAAACCCGAGGGAATTTCCCCACCGATTAGCGGTCTCTGCTTCCAGAAGAGAGAAGGCCACGCTTCCGTGCCCCCCCAATCCCGAATAGAGTATCTGTGTAACTTTCGGTTTCCGTTCCCGGTTGCTTTTCAAGGTGATTTGCTCAGGCAAAAGATGATGATGTCTACCACGCCACGCGGAGAATCCATCAAACGGCAGATCCGCAGACTATCAGGTCCTTCAATACCCCCGGGACTCCACCGGAGGCGCGATATCCGCCCTTGCGCCAGAGGGTGATAATGGCAAGGGGGCGTGCGCCAAAGCCCCTACGCCGGATGGCCAAGCGCGCCTCAAGGGTTTCCCGGCGCCTCACCACCTTGCTTTCGACCTCCCCAAGCCGATCAGAACCGATCAACTGCTCACAGGCCTCCCGTCTTTCGGCGATCCGGGCGTCAAGTGCCCCGTGAAAACCATGCTCCTTTGCGAGCGAGTCGCTGGATCGGGCTCTTCGCCATAGCTGTCGCAGGTTCCTGGAAAGCCTGTCCAGCCGGCTCGGCTTTTGCGTCTCATTGACGAAAAAATTCGAGGTATTGGCGCCGTGCCTTCGGTAGTACTGCAGGGGCTCTTCGCAGCGGTGAGTGAGTCCGAAAAGGTCCGCCACCTCCACCAGCCAGTTGTCGTGGGAAGGCGACTTCTCAGGGATCGGCAGGAGGATGTCGAGCAGTTCCCGCCTGAGAGCGGCGCAGCACCCCATGACGAAGGCGGTGTCCGGCAGCCCCGCGGCCCGGATCTGGCCGAGCTTGCTCACGCCGGCCGGGACCAGTTCTCCGTCGGTCAGCAGGGCATCGTTCATGAGGCAGGCGGCGCCGGGATTGCGGCTGGCGAGATCGGCAACTATCTCGATTTTCCTGTCGAACCAGACGTCGTCCTGATCACTCATGAAGAGCAGGTCGCCGCTGCAGAGCGACAGGGCTTTGCCGAAATTCTGCGCATAGCCCAGGTTCTCAGCATTCTCGACGAGCTTGACGGGAAACGGCGCCCGCGCAGCGAAGGCCCGCACAATGTCAGGCGTCCCATCCCGCGAACCGTCGTCCACTACAACGAGCTCGTCCGGCAGCCGCGTCTGGGCGGCGAAGCTCTCGAGCTGTTCGGCAAGGTAGGCGCCGCCGTTGTATGCCGCCAGTGCAATCGACACCTTCACCGGCTCCCTCCGATCCCTTTCAGGAGTGGCCGAAAGGTGCGGCGGACCGACCACGAAAACCGCCAGGCCCGGAGAATCGCCGCATAACACAGGCTATCATAGGCCCTTCCCTCCACATAACCATAGAACCGGGGTGCTCGCTGGTCGCCACGATGGGTGTATAGACCGAAATAAGGGTTCGGACCGCGGAAACTGTCGGCGTGGTACATGCAAGAAACGCCAGTTTTCCAGAGTACATAGGGGAGAGTGATCTGGTCGCGGGTACCAAATTGTTCAAAAAGCTGCCACCAAAGGGCCATCGCACGGTCGAGATCTGGATGGCGATGATTTTTCAGGATAATTCCAGTTTCAACCAGTCCCATATCATCAGGAAACCCATCAGACCGATAATAAGCCAGTTCAGCCTCAAGGCGATCAGGCTCCGCAACCTTCCCGGACTTTAAGCAGGTTTCCGCCTCTTCACGAACAGATGACCTGATCGGATGACGATACAGGCCCATGGCTGCCCCGGAATCCGAAAAATCCTCTAAGAATTTGGAGATGCGCCCCAGCAGCCTGATGTTGCCGTCCACGTAGAGTGAATAATCATATCCTGAGAGGATCCTGTGGATGAGCGACCGGTGATGGAGGTTTGCAGCTTTGGCGCCTCGGAAGCACTCTACATCAACGACCAAGGTCCGCCAGCCCGTCACGGCCAATCCGGTGTCGTCAGTGACGACGACATAATCCAAGCCGGCTTCACGGAGGATTGGGGGAAAAATCCAATCATACTCCCCGAAAACACAGGTGTAAACCAGACACTTCATTGTTCCCTGCTCAACAAAGCCAGCGCCGCAGATGCCGCCGGGTTTCCGTCGTTACGGCACGCATGTAGCGCCAGGGAAACGCCAGCCCGGCCTTTAGAAGAAAGGGCGGCAGGGATAAGGTTTCCGGCCGGCCCTCGGACAAGCACCGCGCCCATTCGACCTGTGCCTGGTAGTGAGCGGGGGTCATCAGAGTCGGGCGCAAAAACGTGGCAAGGCGTATCTGCCTCAGCTTTTTCTTACGCAGGAACCCGTTGTCGCCTTCAATCTCGCCATGATGCAAGATTGCCGCATCAGGGTTGTATTGGTAGGAGTAGCCCAGGTATTCGGCTCGGGCAAAAAACTCCTGCCCGATAAATCCATACATTTTCAATCTTTCGCTGAAAAGGCCGATATCAATCCAATCCTCTCGGAAAAGACAGATGTTGTTTTCAATCAAATAAGCATGGGGCCACTCCTGCCGGAGTTGGTCGAACGACATAGAGGTGCGGGCTGGGAGACGACCCAGCTCACGCATTTTCCAGGCCATGCGAACATCTGCAGGATCGGCCGGGTTTCTGGGCCCGCCCGTGATCGTGCGTTGCACCACTGATTGCTTGTGTGCAGCAACGAAGCCTGGTTCGGGGAAACTATCGTCATCAATGATGACTACAGCCTCACCATCGGTAGCAGCGATGCCCATGTTCCGAGCAACAGCAAGTCCATAACCCGTGCAATGTGTGTTGACCCATTTCAGATCATAGGCAGTCTTCAACCCTGCAAGCATCTCCTCGGTCCCGTCCGTGGACCCATCGATCGCGACGACGACCTGGAAATTACAGTCGGTCTGATCTTCCAGTCCAAGCAGAAGCCGTTCGAGAACCGGGGCGCGGTTGTAAGTAGTTATGACGATCGACAAGTCCATTCCGAGTCCTTCAACTCCTTGTGGTCAGCAGTTCACGGACAGTTTCCGCGACAGGTTTCATCTTGCCACGCCAAGTCAGGCGTTCCTCTGCGTACTTTCGCATTTCCCCTGTAAAATCTGGGTTCTTAATCCGCAACGCATCGTAGAATTCGAGCAATTTGGTAATATCTACCGGTTCATCGTTCGCGGACACATGAAAAACGAACTCGAGTTCCTTGCTGAAATCGCGGTCTTCGTAGGCAATGACGAAGGGGATTCCGCGGGCGCAAAATTCTCGTGATTTCAGGTTTGAAGTATCCACCTGCAGACGATGCATTCCGATACTTGAAACTCCGATGTGACAACGCCCCAGGACCTCGTCAAGCTCAGCACCATGCAGGGGGCCATGGAACGTGACATGTTCCGTCAGATCATTCCGCCGGGCATCGTTCTGCAAACGTTCCAACTCCTGCCCCGAACCGACGATCTCGAACACCACGGGCCGCGGGTTATCCCCTGCATAGTGCCGGGCAAGTCCGGAAATAATCCGGTCGTAACCATGCCAGAAGGAGAGGTTGGCGACGCCAACGAGCCGAATAACCTCACTGTCCTCCGGTCTCGGCATTATGCCGAAGGCATCGACGTCCACACCATTGTCCGTTCTAATGGTCGGAATTCCGAAAATTTCACCTTCGCGGGAAAACGTTATGATCCGATCGACGTAGTAGCGCAGGAACGGTATGGAAAGACGGTCGATCAGGCCGAAGAGCCGGTCTCGGAAAGAGTGCCATTCGGTGTGATAGGGATAGCTCGGCAGTTCGACCAGAACGACGATCCCAGGATGACGGGCCTTGATACGGGACAGCAGATAGAGAAAGAGAGGAGAACTCCTCTGGTAGCGAATATAGATAAAATTCGCATCCAGCGGCTGCCTGGCCATGCAAAGGTAAAAAAGGTAGTAGTAGGTCAGCCGTCGCCAGAAATGACTGGCGCCGTAGCTGCGCAGAACTTCCCCGTTTTTCCGGATTTCGCCCCCGGTCGGATAGAACAGGTCCATGGATTGCTCGGTGCCGGAAAGGGCTGCCATCTGGGCGCGGATCTTTTTGGCAACGCCAAGCAGATGCGCATCCCCCAAATCGAGCCGGGCAATATAGGCGCCTCTCACTTCGGTTCGCACAGTGACATATCCTGGAGAATTTTCTTGATCCGGGCGGCCGTGTCGCCATCCCAGAGTTCGGGAACCTGCCCTAGCTTGTAGTTTCCTGCCAGGATATTTTCAAGGTGCGGCAGGATGGCGGCGGGGTCGTCGCCGATCAATGTGTTGGTTCCGATCTCGGTGGTAACCGGACGTTCGGTATTCGGGCGAAGGGTAAGGCAGGGTTTTCTTAAATAAGTCGTTTCCTCTTGAATACCGCCAGAATCAGTGATTACAACGCGACTCTTTTTTTGCATGGCTATAAATCGCAGGTAATCAACTGGATCAATCAGTTTAATCCTTTTTGAATCAGGTCGGAAGCCCAGTTTATCAAGGCAGGCGCGCGTCCGAGGGTGGACCGGGAATACCATCGGCAAAAGTTCTGAAAGTTGAACGAGATGTTCGGAAATTCTCGATAGTTTCCCAGATTCATCCACATTGGAAGGACGATGGAGCGTAACCAAAGCGAAAGAATCAGGCAGATCGCCAAGATCGATTGTCTCGGTCAGTGGCAACATGCGGTTGAGTGTGTCGATCATGATGTTGCCCACGAAGAAGATCCGATCCCCGGAAATACCTTCCCGGAGAAGATTTTCGTTGGCATCTCGTGACGGAGTGAGCAGGACGTCAGAGAGTTGATCGGTTACCAGACGATTGAGTTCTTCCGGCATCGTCCGGTCGTTGGAACGCAGTCCGGCTTCGACATGCAAGCAAGGAATCAGGAGCTTCGATGCGACCAGACTCGCAGCAAGGGTCGAATTAACGTCTCCATAAACGATTACGGCAGCAGGAGAAATTTCTATGAAAAGCTTCTCAAGCCCCATCATGATTCGCGCAGTCTGTTCCGCATGAGATCCTGACCCAACAGCCAGGTTATGGTCAGGCTCGGGCAGCCCCAAAACATCAAAGAAATCACCCGACATACGACGGTCGTAATGCTGCCCGGTATGTATAATTTGCTGCTCAAATTCATCTCTAAGTTGAAGGTATAATGGGGCAAGTTTAATAAAATTGGGTCTTGCGCCCACCACATGAACGAGTGGACCTTTTACTCTAGCATTGTGACACATCATGAACATCTCCAAATGTCCAATAGAATCTCTTTTGTCATTATTAAAGAACGAAGAAACATATAATATCTGCAATTCTTATAATAGACAATAGAATACTCAAGAGAGCTTATAGCTTAGCAATTTTCTATGCATTCCTTTACCTGACTCTGATTTTTCTGTAATTAAATCAGTGTAACTGCGCAAACGCAAGTTACCATTACCATACAACTCTCCAACAAGATCGCAATTCCTAAGAGTGGTCAGTCTATGCGCGATAATTAAAATGGTAACATCTCGCCCAAGACCATCAATGACTTCCATCACTGATCTCTCAGTATCATCATCCAGCGCGCTAGTCGCTTCATCAAGAATAAGAACATCCGCTTTCTTATAAAGAGCTCTCGCCAGACCGAGTCGTTGTCGTTGCCCGCCGGATAGGCGCACTCCACGCTCGCCCACAAAGGTCTGATAACCATCAGGAAGAGTCTCTATGAAATCTGCTAACTGTGCCTTAGATGCAGCAACTCGAACTCGATCGAGATCAATTTCATCTGCATGAGAACCGAAAGCGATGTTGGCGGCAATGGTTGAGTCTGACAGGAAGACAGTTTGGGGCACATGGGCGATAAGGGCCTGCCAAGAACGCCGGATTTCCCTTGTCAGTGGTCGACCATCAATTTCGATGGCGCCATCAGAAGGTTCAAGCAATCCCATGATGAGGTCGATAAGGGTGCTTTTCCCACTCCCAGTCTTTCCAATGAATCCTATTCTCGTACCATGGGGAATTTCAAGGGAGAGCTTCCGAATAACAATTGGGGCATTCATATTATAGCGAAAGCTAACATCACGTAGAGCTATGTGGCGAGCTAATTGGACAGTGCCCTGTTGAGTTTTTTTCAAATATTCTTCTGAAACAGGTAAATTAAGTAAATTAAGAACATCTGATAGCATTGCATGATTTCCACTGACCTGGGCCCAACAATTATAGAGAGATTGCATCTGTGGAAGAAGTTTTTGTGCGCCAAGAGCTAAACCCCCAAGAACAGGAATTGCAGACATAAGTCCGCCGGACTTTTGGCTAAGCCAAAGCGCAAGACCGAGAATAAGAATCATTCCAAAAGCTTCAATAACGTAACGTGGCGAAGCTGAGATAAAGCAATTAACTGCCTGGGCACGCCGGGTGGCATGGTCGAATTCCCTGTAACGTGCTAGATATACTGTTTGTGTCGAATCAATCAGGACATCGCGTATTCCGCCAAGCCCTTCTTGTATGGCCTGAATGCGACGAGTGTGATTCTCTGCGATTAGCCTGCCGTTACCATGCAACTTACGGCGAGTAAATATTGATGCCATGAAATATAAGATTGAAAAAGAGACAATTGCAAAAATTGCTGCAAGAAAATCTATTTGCAATAGAACAACCAATATGCCAAAGCTGGTAAGTAAAGCTACCATACTCTGAATTAGAGGTGTGATAATTCCGCTAATAACATTATTAACTTTATTTATCCCTGCAATAATCTCACTCGTGTTACGCAAAACATGAAAACTGTATGGCTGATAGAGAGTGCGACGATAAACTTCACAACTTAGATCGCCACCGAGAGACTCGGTATATTTATTACTTGCCCATGAAAGACCAACGCGAATGAGTGCAGATAATACAGCAATGACCCCGAAAAGAATCGACATATAGGGAATCAGGCTTTCCCTTGATGTCCACCCAAAAAGGCCAAAAAAACATTTCAAAAACTGATATTTATCGGCAAGAGATGGATCCGCCAAGAGTGCAAAGAAGGGCACAACTGCGCCGAGAGTGGCCATCTCCGCTCCCGCGCCTACTGACATAAACACAGACAGTCCCGCTAACTGCCAGCGCCTTCTTGGGCTGAGGTGACTAAACAGACGTAGAAGACTTGAAACAATCAAATGAGAATAAATATTTGAAGATGTTTTTCTTGAGGGGCCAGCTTGTCGAACCTGAACTTCTTCAGCATTAATTTCCCCACTATTTTTTCTCTTTGAAAATTTTATTTTCATTTACATATGACTCTTAAATGTTTGTTAATTACTTATTTACCTTGCAAGATGCTGAATATTCTCTATTAACTGCATTTTAGCGGCTAAAAGAACAGATCCGTCATATGACAAATGGCCTTCGTCACGATAAATAAATATTCCGTCCACATAGGTTTTGCAAAGACCAGAATCGCAGAGATAATTACTTGGATAAACAACTTCAACATCGGCCCTTTTGGAAACCACCCCTAAAAAATCAAGAACAGGCTTGCGATCACTTATCCAATCACTGTGTTTAATTTGACATTCCATTTCCACTCCTAATACAGGCAAATCATTGTCAAGACGCTCTAAACAACGTCCTATATCAAAGCCTGCGGAGGGAGGGGGAGCGACTATAACAACTTTCTTATCAAGTCCTCGAACAGTATCAATAGTATTTTTCAACCTATTTACCGCCTCTAAAAGACCAACTTCTGCAAGGGAATAATCGTCCCCTTGCCCATTATCTTTTAATAACTTCCAGTTCAGATTTTTGAAATCGTCATCTAAATATTGAATAAATGGGCTAGATAAGACTACTGTCTGCACTGATTCGTTAGAAGATAGATAATCTACAACCGAATAATTGAAGTCTATACACTTTTTTGCCCAGTCCTTACCATTCCTATCGCTATAAGGGGCCACCCCCAGTAGGGGGCCGCATGTTGACTGAGTTGCCTGAATAATAGGGGGCGATTTTTCCTCATCCTTTCCAATCAAACCGGCAACCAAATGCATAGCAAAAGAATCACCCCAGACCATGATTTCGGGTTTTTCGGAATTGCGACATTCGGCTGTAGATTTGAACATATGCAGGAATTCACAATCAGGGCTGAAACCTCTATTAGATCGGAGAATATGGGCGTAGTTTTTTTCTGTTGCCACTGCTTGGCTGATGCCTAACGGGAGGACCACCAATGCAATCGACACTGTAGCAGTTCGGACAAGTACGTGCCTGGTCAACTTGATATTCACCCGCCGGGTCGGTTCTTCGACGTACCGATTCAGGACCCAGGCCAGTAGTAGAGAGAGAAACAACAATCCCATTCTGATTGAGAGCGGCGAATCAACATTACTGGGCCCTACCCAGACATTATTTAAAAAGGCGAACAGAGGCCAATGCACCAGGTAGAGCGAATAGGAGATGTCCCCGACCCAACCCATCCCCTGCATCACCGGCCCGCGAAACAGTAGCGGATGCTTACGCAGGATGACCACCAACGTGGCCACGCAGATTAGCATGGCATCCGGGCCGGGGTGATAAGGGGCAATCTTCACGATAGGCAAAGTGAGGAGGATTGCCAGGGCCGGCCAGAAGGCCCATTTGATCCAGCGCTCAAAGCGCTCCCTGATTACGAGCAGCGCGCCGATAGAGCCGAGCGCCATTTCCCACCCTCGGGTCGGCAGGAGAAAGAAGGTCGGCGTCGGTTTGCGGTGGACCATATAGAGGCACAGCGCCAGACTCGCCAGCATGAGCACAATAGCACCGCGCTTCCAGTGCCGTCTCGGGACAAAGAAGAGGAACGCCGGCAGGAGAAAGTAGTATTGTTCCTCGATCGAGAGCGACCAGACATGGAGGAGCGGTTTGAGCGCCGCCTCCCCTTCAAAATATCCCGATTGACGCCAAAGGACTATGTTGGAGATAAAGGCAACCGACCCGGCCATCTGTGCCCGCAGGTCATTCATTTCACTGCTGGCCAGAAAGAATGGCGCCAACAGGGCGGTGCAGAGGAAGGTCACATAGGCTGCCGGCAAGATCCGCTTGGCCCGACGGAAATAGAAATTGGCAAAACTGAAGTCACCGCGCTCGATGCCATCTTTAACTAGAGTGGTGATCAGGTAACCCGAGATCACGAAAAAGACATCGACCCCGAGGAAGCCCGCCGAAAGAGGGCCGATCTTGGCATGATAAAAGAGGACGATCAGGACTGCAAAGCCGCGAAGCGCCTGAATATCAGTTCGGAACTTGGGGGGGGCATGTCCCTTGATGGTTGAGCCGGGAAGTGATGTTGTCATTATTAATCCTGATTAGCGCTAATCTTCCGCAGTTTGTAGGACACTATATGTCCGAGGTCCTATGATAGTTTTCGCGGCCCTCAGGGTCAGGCTTCCAAGTTGCCAACTTTTTAATCACTCCCCGCCTTCCTCCTCCCGCACTCGCCATCCTTTGCGATGCGCCTCGGTGTCGCGGCGGTGGGCAGACAGGTCGACAGCGATTCCGTCCACTCTGTTATCCAGTCTTTCCATTCGCCCTTCCAGCCGGGTCATCCCCTCGACCAAGGAATGCTGTCCTTCGACGACCAGGTCCAGCTTGTGCTGGAAGTCTTCCCGCTGGATACTGAGTTGATGACGGAAGTCTTCACCGATCTCCCCCTGGAATCGGTTGAAGCGCAGATCGATAGACTGGTCTATCTCTCCACGGAACTGCCCAAGCACGCGGGCCATCATCCCTTCGAGTCGCCACAAATCTTTTTCGTCCATTTTCCCCTCCTTGATGACACCCTATAACGAAACCTTAATTGGACGCGGATCAAATCTTCTTTATCGAACGCAGAAAAAGGCGGATGCACGCAGATTAAACCTTTGATTTTGTTTAACTCTAAATCCGAAGTTATCGGCGTTCAATTTAGGTTTTCGGCTCAAGCTGTAGGCTGCCCACCCATGGTGTGTTTTCAATCTCAGGGACAAGTTACTTTTACAGGGAGCCTTTTATCCCCTGTAAATCATGGCCTTGCTCAGGCTTGAAGTTAAACCCAGACAAACTCGCTCCACTCCCCGCCCTCCCCTTTCTCCTCCCCTTCCAGTCCGGCCAGGAGGCGCAGGGCGGGGTTGGCGAGGAGTTTTCCCTGCCAGGCTTCGAGCATCCCGGCGAGGCGGGCGGCGTCGTGGGCGTCGCTGCCGAAGACGGCGTAGCGGCCGGCGCGCAGGAGGTCGTAGGCGCGGCGCTGGACCTGTTTTCCGTAGAAGCCGGTGAAGCTGCCGAGGTTGGCCTGGAGGAGGGTCCCCTCGGGGAGGGACAGGCGGCCGGAGGCGGAGGGCGTGAAGACCTCGGAGCGTTCGGGGTGGGCGACGAGGGGGGTGAGACCCACGCCCCGCACCTTCTCGATTCCCTGCATCACCACCTCTTCCAGCGCCTGGGATGGCGCCTCGACCAGCACCAGGCGGCTCTCCCCGAGGGTCTGCAGCTCCTTCAGGTTGAGGAAGCACTCGTCCAGGTAGTACTCCATCCCCGGCCCCAGCCGCAGACGAATTCCTTCTCCGTCCAGGGTCCGCTGCAGGGCGGCCACCGCCTCGCCCACCGCCTCCGGGGTGGTGTCGTAATACCCCCGGATGCAGTGGGGAGTGCAGAAGACCTGCCGGAAGCCGGCGCCCGCCAGCAGACGCGCCATCTCGACCGCCTCGGCCAGGTCGCGCGCCCCGTCGTCGATGGAGGGGAGGATGTGGGAGTGATGATCGATCACAGCAGTTCGCAATTCGTCATTGTCTGGTGTTCAGGGACGCGGGATGCGGAACGCGGAAGGGCCTGTTCTCGTCCCTTGTCCCTTGTCCCTCGTCCCTCGTGCCTCATCCCAAAATTCTCCGCACCTTTGCCGCAAGCCCGTCCGCGACGACTTCTCCTTCTCCGTAGTAGCCTCCGTAGTACTTGTGACCGTAGTAGCCGTAGTTGCCGTAGTACTTGAAACCCTTCCCCGATTTGTCGTTGAGGGCGATGCCGAGGACGTTGGCATCGACGGCGCGGAGGGTTTCGATCATGCGGCGGGCGGCCTTTCGGGGGACCCGGCAGGGTTCCAGGACGATCAGGATGTCGTCGACGAGAGAGGCGAGGACCTGGGCGTCGGTGACGGGGAGGACGGGGGGAGCGTCGATGACCACGTGGTCATAGTGCTTGCGGACGAAATCGAGAAACTTCTTCATCCGGTCCGAGCCGAGGAGCTCGGCCGGGTTGGGGGGGACCGTGCCGGCGCTGATCATGTCCAGCGAGGTTCCGGGGATGCGGTGGACATAGTCCTTGGCGTTCTCGATGAGCAGGTCGGAGAGACCGGGGGTGTTGGAGACGCCGAACATGTCGTAGAGCCCCGGACGGCGCAGGTCGCAGCCGAGAAGCAGAACGCGCGCGCCGGTCTGGGCGAGGACCACCGCCAGGTTGGCGGAGACGGTCGTCTTCCCCTCGTCGGGGAAGGAGCTGGTCACCATCAGGATCTTGCGCCCCTCGCGGGCGGCGGCGTAGTGGAGGGCCGTGCGCAGGGCGCGGAACGCCTCCACGGGAGGTGACTTGGGGGCCAGGCGGCCGACCAGCATGGTCGCCGGCTCTTTCTCGTCGGCATCGATGCGGGGGATGATCCCGAGGACCGGCACCCCGAGCTGGTCGCGCACTCCGTCGGCGTCCTTCACGGTGTCGTCGAGGTAGTCGAGGAAGAACGCCGCCCCCGCCCCCAGCATCAGCCCGAGGACCAGGCCGAGGGCGAGGTTCTTCTTCTTGTTCGGCTTGATCGGGGTTCGCGGGGTGAAGGCCGGGTCGATGATCTCCACGTTGGAGAGGGTAGAGGCCTGGGCGATGCGGGTCTCCTGCTGCTTCTGCAGGAGGAAGGTGTAGAGCTCGGCGTTGACCTTGTTGACCCGGGTCCGCTTGGCCAGCTCCAGTTCGGCCTTGGGGATCTCCCCGAGCTGCCTGTCGTAGCCTATGATCTTCGAGTCGAGGTCGCGCACCTCCAACTCCAGGTTCTCCAGCCCCGCCTCGTAGGCGGTGAGGAGCGCCTCCTGGGTCTTGCGGATCTGCTGGTCGACGGAGATCACCGCCGGATGCGCCGGGGTGAATTCGGTCAGAAGGGTCTTCTTTTCGGCCAGGAGCTCGGTCAGGCGGGCACCGAGTTCGTCGGCCAGAGGGACACCCTCCACCCGGGGGAGATTGACCGCCTGCCCGTCGCGCATGGCCTGAGACACCGTGCGGGCGGCCAGTTGGAGGCGCTTCCGGCTCAGGTCGAGATCGGCCTTCCGCTGCTCGAGGCCGACCAGCTTCTCCACCAGGCTCGTCCCTTCGGGGCCCAGGGTGGCCAGCCCCGATTCGATCTTGTATTCCTGCAGCGCCTGCTCTGTCTGGTCGAGGGTGCTCTTGAGGGAGTCGAGCTGGTTGTTGATGAAATCGACGGTCTTCCCCGCCTCCCGGGTCTTGGCGGCGACGCTCTGGTCGCGGTAGACCTGGGCCAGGGTATTGACGACGTCGCGGGCCCGGGCCGGATCCGTGGACTGGAAGGATAGGCGCAGGATGTTGGTGCCACGCCCCGCCTCGGCGGCTCGTATGCCTTGCATGACCTCCCCGGCAGCCTGGTGCAGGGGGAGACGCTCCAGGCGAAGCCGGTCTCCAGCCCTGCCGCCGGCCACCTCCAGCTGCAGGCGCGCCTCTCCCGCCGTCATGAGTTCTCCGCTTCTCCCCGAGGCCGCCGTCTCCCCTCCGGGAGTGATCAGGCGGTAGGCGTTTGAGGCGGTCAGCTCGAGGATGAAGGAGTCGGCCTCCCAGGGGAGCTTCAGCTCCCTGACCGAGACCTTGACTTCCTCCGGAGCCTCTACCGCCCGCCAGTCGAAATGGAGACGGCGCGCGACCTCCTCGGCCATGGAGCGCGAACGCAGCAGTTCGATATCGGCGGCCAGGGAATTATTTTCCTCCATCCCCAGGTCCTTCAGCACCCCCCCTTTCGAATTCTTGCGAACCTCCAGGGTGGCGTAGGCCTCATAGACCGGGCGAGTGAGAAAGGTCGTGACGGCGACGCCGCCGGCCACCAGAAGGAAGACCAGCAGGGTAATCTTCCACCGCCGCCGGACGACATTGACATAGTCGAGCAGATGAACCCCCTCCTCGGCGAACGTTTGTTGAACTTGGGGGACGTTGTTTTGCTTATCTGTCATTTAATTTATCGCTCGTTATTATCAGTTATCGAGTTTCAAGCTTTAAGCTTTAAGCTGTAAGCTTTAAGCTGCTCTTAATCATCACTGTCCGTCAGGAACTTGATCTGCACGAAGGGCTGCAGGACGGCGCTGAAGGCCTGGAGGGTGGGGAGCATCTCCCCGAGGGCGACGTTCCAGTCGCCGATGCCGCTGCGCGGCACGTAGACGATGTCGCCGTCCTGGAGGGGGAGCGGCAGCGCATCGCCGGCCATGATCCGTCCGAGGTCCACCACCATCAGTTCCCCGCGGGTGGGAGTGTGGGAGCGGATGATGCGGATCAGGTTGTGATCATAGCTGCTCTTGCCGATACCGGCGACAGAGAGGGCCTGGGGAAGGGAGAGGCGGCCGTTGATCATGGGGATCAGCCCTTCTTTGGCGACTGCGCCGAGGACGAAGACGTTCTGCTGATCATTCCCCGGCACGTAGACGGTGTCCCCCGAGAGAAGAGCCACATTCTGCCGCAGGTCGTTATTATAGATCAGTTCGTAGATGTCGACGGGGACGATGCGGTTCTGCCTCACCAGCCGGGCGCCGCGAAGGTTGGCGCTTTCGTCCAGGCCGCCGCCGAGGGCGATCCCCTGGATCAGGGAGACGGGGCGATCGAGGTACTGGACACCCGGACTGTTGAACTTGCCGAGCAGATAGAGGGCCCGGCTCTTGTATTCGAGGATCTCGACGGTGATGACCGGTTCCTTGATGTAGGGTCTGAACACCTCCTGCAGCTTCTCCTGCACCTCGTCGACGGTCAGGCCGGCCACTTGGACACCGCCGACCATGGGGAGGAGGACCTTGCCGCTGCTGTACACCCGGTAGCCGGGTGTCGCTTCGGCGGCGCCGCCGGCGGACGGAACGCGCTCCTTCATCCCGGGGATGCGGATGGTCAGGACGTCGCCGGCGCCGACCCGGTACTCGGGCGTGGCCGCCTCGTCCGCGGGGACGGGGATGCTGACAGGCTGCTGCTCGATCACCGCCGAGCGGATCTCCTTGACCGTCCCGGCGGGGAGCTCGGGGAATTTGGCGCAGCCGGCCAGCACCGCACCGATCACAATGCACAAAAAGAAAACAGTCTTACGTTTCATCCGTCATCTCCAATTCAAAATCCGCATACAGATAAAATCAAAGGCGCCGCAGTTATCTGCGTTCAATTCCGATTTTTGACTACCAGGAAAAAGCCATCCCCACCTCGGCGAAATCCATCGTTTTGTCATCGCCTTCGACGAAGGCGAAGTTTTCCACCCGGTCGCGGGCGTAGAGGGCGTGAAGCCTCACCCGGGGGCAGGCCTGCCACTCCACCTTGACGGACGGAATCTCGTGCTCTTCCTGGACCGGCAGGGAATCCCCCCGCTCCTGGAGATCGAGGGCCAGCGTCAGGGTGACGTCGGCGGGGAGAAAGGCGCGCAGTTCGGCGTAGACGTCCTTGGAGTCGCCTCCAGCGTGATGGCCCATGATCTTCCCCTCGTAGGTGTAGCCGCTCTGGTAGATGCTGTGCCGGTACCAGACGGAACCGTGGTCCTGGTAATTGAGGTCGGCGTATTCGAGACGCAGGTCGAGGCGTCCGCTTGGCTCGATGCGGGGGAGGTAGAGACCGGCCAGCATCGCCTTTTTGGAGAAAAAGGGGATGACCCCCAGCAGGTCGGCCTGGTCCTCGCCGCCGTATTCGCCGTAGAGCTCAGCCCCCCACAGCTTCGGGATCTTGATACGCACGTCGAACGCGGCCAACTGGTTGCTGGTGTCCTCGTCGCCTCCCAGGTTTTCCCCCCCGATGATGGTGAGAAAATCGTCGAAATCGACGCTCGGACGCCCCTCCCCGCCGAAAAAGACCGTGCGGGAAGCGCCGAATTCGAACCAGGGGGCCGGCATGAAATTGATGCGCAGACCGCTGAAGTACGGCTCGGGGACGACGCGGTCGTCTTCGAGGCGGCTGACGAAGAGGTCGAAGCGAAAGGGGCCGAGGTACTTGAAGATCCAGGGAAGAACCGCCGGTGAAGGATTGGTCAGGCGCACCATGTCGAGGGGGCGGGAGTTGTTGGTCAGGACGAGGGAGCCGTGCCGTCCCTGCCCCCACCAGAGAGCCTGGCGGCCGGCGGAAAGCTCCAGCGGACCCAGCCCGAGGGCCGCCTTCCCCTCGAGGAGTCGGACGGCGTCGCCGCCGTCCTCCCGATAGAGGAAGAGGGGGCGCAGGTTGGCCAGGACGAAGCGGCCCACGCGCAGTTCGCTTTCCAGGATCGCCTGACCGTTGTGATGCTCATCGTAGTCGATGCCGAAGTTGTTGGTGTTCAGGGGGAACTGATGCGCGGGGATATTCGAATAGAAGGAATCCTCCCCATTGCGGTAGAAATAGGTGAGGCGCGCCTCGCGCAGCGGCGTAAAGCCGAAGAAGCTTTCCGACTCCCTGACGGCGGCGGCGGTGACGGTCGCCGTCTGCGCCCGGGACGTGCTTCCGGCAGGACGGGGGACGGAGACGACAAAGGGGAAGGATTCGCCGGGCTCCAGGACTCCCGTGCTTGCCATGGAGACGCCGCCGTCGGGGCGGCCGTCGCGGTCCGCATCGGCGAAGATCCGCGGGGTGGAAGCGCCGGCGGAGGCCTTGAGTTCGAAGTTCCCCTCATGCGCATCGGTATTGGTCAGCAGATAGGGGAGATGAACCATTCCCCCGACGGAAATAGGTGGGCCGGGTCTTTCGGTGAGGGAGAAGCGCGTCGAGGCGGCGACGGTGCCGGCCGCGGCGGAGAGTTCGTCGCTGAATTCCGCCTCCAGGCGGCGCAGCAGTTCAGCGGCCATCGGCACGCTGCCGGCGGTGAACCGTTCGCATGCCACGGCGGTCTGACGGGCGGCTTCGGAGCGGCTATAGGGACGGGAACCCCGCAGGGAGTCGTCGATCAGGCCGAGGCCGGCCAGCTTGTCCAGAACAGGATAGACCCAGCTGTCCAGGGGAACGGCGGCAGAGGGTGAAGACAGGCAAGGAGCGGGATGGAACAGGACGAAGAGGCAGGCAAGCCATACCACGAACTTCAGAAATTTCAAGACTTCCCTCCAAAAAAATAATAAACCATGGAGGGGGTATTTAAGTAAAAATCCGACGGAAAGTCAATGAGAAAGAGAGGGGACGAGGAATGAGGAACGAGGAACGGGGACGATCTTAATCTGAATCTTGAATCTCGTCCCCAGTCCCGCGTCCAGCGTCCCCTGTAACAACAAAATACGGATTCAAGAGCTCCTCCTTGTTGTATTCCAGCGGAGTTCCGTCCATCCGGAGGACTTTTCCTCCCGCGGCCTGGACGACGGCCTGGCCGGCCGCCGTATCCCATTCCATGGTCGGCCCGAGCCTGGGGTAGAGATCGGCCTTTCCTTCGGCCACGGCGCAGAGCTTGAGAGAGCTGCCGACGGCGAGCGCCTCGGCGACATGGATCTTCTCCAGGAACTCGTCCAGTTCGGGGGAGGGGTGGGAGCGGCTCATGACTACCGTCAGTCCGGCCGAGGGATCCGGGGAGCGCACCCCGATCGCCTCGAAGGGCCCATCCCCTTCGTTCCTGAAGGCCCCCTCCCCCGCGACTCCCAGATACATCCGATCCTGAGCCGGGACATAGACGACGCCCATGACCGGGGTTCCGCCATCGATCAGGGCGATGTTGACGGTGAATTCGCCGTTGCGCTTGATGAATTCCTTGGTTCCGTCGAGGGGATCGACCAGCCAGAAGCGCGTCCATCCCCTCCTCTGCTCGTAGGGGATGTCCCTCCCCTCTTCCGACAGAACGGGCATGTCCGGGAAATGCTTCCTCAGACCGCTTACGATCAGGTCGTGGGATGCCTTGTCTGCCGCGGTCAGCGGGGACTTGTCGTCCTTGAACTCCACGTCGATGCGGCCCTGGTAAATTTCCATGATGGCTTGGCCGGCCTGGCGGGCGATGTCGCAGATGAGGTTCGGAGTTTCAGGTTCGATGTTCACGGTGACTCCTGTGATTTATCAGCTTAAAGCTTAAAGCTGTAAGCTGTAAGCTGTATGCAAGCTGTGAGGCGTTGCTCAAGCGTGGCGAATTCGAGGATCGGCCAGGGCGTAGCCGGCGTCTGCGAGGAGGTTGCCGACGAGGGTGAGAACCGCGCCGATGACCAGGATGCCCATGATCAGGGGGTAATCTCGCATCATTACCCCGTCGTAGAAGAGTTTGCCCATCCCGGGGATGGCGAAGATCGTCTCGAAGATGACGCTGCCGCCGATCAGCCCCGGCACGGACAGGCCCAGGATGGTGATGACCGGCAAAAGGGCGTTGCGCAGGGCATGCTTGCAGATCACCACCCGCTCCGAGAGGCCCTTGGCCCGGGCGGTGAGAATGTAGTCCTGGCGGATGACCTCGAGCATGTTGGAGCGCATGTACCGGGAAAAACCGGCCAGACCGCCGAAGGCGGAGACGAACACGGGCAGGACGAGGTGATGGGACAGATCCAGTATCTGGCCGCCGAAATTCATGTATTCATAGCCGAGGGACCGGATTCCGGCGATGGGAAAGAGTCCGAGCCTCACCCCGAGGAAGTCCATCAGCAGCAGGGCCAGCCAGAAGGAGGGCGTGGCGAATCCGAGAAAGACGAAGATCGTGGTCGCCTGGTCGAAAAGCGAACGGCGGCGCACGGCCGAGAGGATCCCGATGGGAATGGAGACCGCCAGGATGAGGGCAATGGAGAGGACGTTGATCAGGATGGTGATGGGAAGCCGCTCGAGAATCTTGTCCAGAACGGGGCGGCGGT
>NZ_KI421418.1:216523-229147 GCF_000472285.1 Desulfuromonas sp. TF | reverse complement strand
AGCCGGCCGAGCCACTTGCCGTACTGCACGTACAGCGGCTTGTCCAGGTCGTACTGAGCCCTGAGCCGATCTTGAAGTTCGGCGCTCGCCAGGGGGTTCATTTCGGTCTGCAGGTCCGTCGGCTCCCCTGGAGCGAGATGAATCACCACGAAGGAGATGATAGTGATCCCCAGCAGAAGAGGAATCATCATCAGGAGGCGTTTGGAAAGGTAGGCCAGCATAGAAAGACCGTTTTGAGTTTTAAGTGTTAGCTTACAGCTGACAGCTTGAAGCTTGCAGCTTGCAGCTGATAACTGATAACTGATAACTGATAACTGATAACTGAAACCTAGCGGTTTCACCGCGCGTACTTCTGCTCCCCCGCCGGCACGTACCATTCAATGAAGTTGTGGCGGATGCCGGCGGGTGCCGGGTCGATTCCGCGGAAGCGTTTTGCCACGACCGGCAGCGCTTCGCCCACGTAGAGGAAGGTGTAGGGCTGCTCCTCGGCGAGAATTTCCTGGAACCGGTCGTAGATTTGCTTCCGTTCGGACTGGTCGAAGGTGCGGCGCCCCTTCTCCAGCAGTTCGTCCACTTCGGGATCGTTGAAACGGATGAAATTCAGCTCCCGGGGGCCGG
The DNA here is from genome assembly GCF_000472285.1 of Desulfuromonas sp. TF. Classification (NCBI taxonomy): domain Bacteria; kingdom Pseudomonadati; phylum Thermodesulfobacteriota; class Desulfuromonadia; order Desulfuromonadales; family Desulfuromonadaceae; genus Desulfuromonas; species Desulfuromonas sp. TF. The sequence continues at coordinate 228,529 of NZ_KI421418.1, read as the reverse complement.
TCTTGCTCGAATGCCAGATGTTGTACTGGTCGGGCTCGGGGCCACCCGTCCAGCCGAGGATGGTGGCGTCGAAGTTCCCGGGATTGATGAACTCCTTGAGGAAGGAGGCCCATTCGATGACGCGCAGCTTCACATCGACGCCGACCTCCTTGAAGCGGCGCTGGATGATCTCGCCGGACTTGACCCGCAGATCGTTCCCCTGATTAGTGACGATGGTAAAGGCCAGCGGCCTGCCGTCCTTGTCCACGATGCCGTCGCCGTCGCTGTCGCGCCATCCCGCTTCGGCGAGGAGGGCCCGTGCCTTCTCAGGATCGTAAGGATAACGCTTGACCGTCGGGTTGTACACCCAGGTGTCCGGCTTGTAGGGACCGGTCGCCACCTCGCCCAGCCCGAGCAGCACCCCCTCGATGATCTCCTGCTTGTTGATGGCATGGGAGAGGGCCTGGCGCACCCGTTTGTCCTGGAACATGGGCCGGCGCAGATTGTAGCCGAGATAGGTGTAACCGAAGGCAAGGTACTTGTACTTGTTGAATCGCCGCTTGATGCCGGGAGTGTCCGTCTGGGTCCGGTACTGGATGGGGGTCAGGCCCATGAAATCGAGCCCCCCGGAGAGGAGTTCGAGAAACTGCGTCGACTGATCGGGAATGATCCGGTAGAGAATGCGCTTGATGTAGGGGCGGCCCTCGAAATAATCGGGATTCGCCTCCAGAACCACCTTCTCACCGGGCTTCCATTCGGTAAAGAGGTAGGGGCCGGTGCCGACGGGTTGACGGGCAAGGGGACTTTTGGTCACATCCTCCCCCTCGAGCAGATGGGCGGGATGGATCCCCACCCCCCAGCTGCCCAGGGCTGGAGCGTAGGGCTTCTCGTAGGTGACGCGGAAAGTATGGGGGTCGGGCGCCTCGGCCCGAACCACCTGTCGATAAGCTTCGGCATAGGCGGTGGGGGTATTCGGATCGGTATAAAGCCGATAGGTGAAGAGGGGATCGGCTGAGGTGAAGGGGGCGCCGTCGTGCCATTTGACCCCCTTGCGAAGATGGAAGGTGATGGTCAGGTTGTCGGGAGAGATCTCCCACGACTCGGCCAGCTCACCTTCGAGTTCGAGATTCTTGTCGTACCGCACGAGCCCGTTGTAGACCAGACCGTTGATATCGGAAGAGGCCGAATCGGAAGCGAGGACCGGAAGGAGCGTGCTCGGCTCGCCGATGGACGCCTCGATAAAGGTGTCGCCATAGGCCGGAGCGGCGGCTTCCCCCTCGGCGGGGACGATGCCTTCGTCCTCGCGGGTGCAGGCGGAGAGGGTCAGGAGGAGTGTTGCCAGAACTAGAATCTGTTTGATCACTATGAAAACCTCACCGTTCTTCGATTTTCTTTTAACTCAAAACTTAAAACTGAACTTCGCCGGTCCCGGCCGGCAGCCGGGTGACTTTCTTTACTGGTCTAAAGAAAGTCACCAAAGAAAGGACCTGCGCTGCGCTGGGCATGCTGTCTCCGTCGCCGGCACTTCTTTCACCTTTTTATCACAAAAAACGGATCCGTCTCCGTGGAACCGCCATTTGCCAACCCCTGTGGGCGAACGCCCCAGCCTACCTACTGCAAAAGAAGGCTTCCCCAGGTAAGACCCTGATTCAAAATTCAAAATTCAAAATCGCCTCTCCGCCTTTGCCTACGGAATCGGCAGGATTTCCATCCCTGGCGAAGGGGAGAGGGTGAAGCGTTCCGGCGGGATGGCTACATTGGTCCGGACTTCGGAGAAGGCCAGGGAACCTTCGGCGTTCAACGCCGGCATTTCCAGAAAAACGGATCGGGGGAAATAATGAAGATCGCCCTGCAATTTGTCGTAGGAGACGCGGAGCTGCAGCACATCGTCCCGAAAATAGGCGCTCTCGACCAGCTGCAGCGCCGCGTCGAAGCGCAGCTTCTGGAGGCGCCCGCTCTCTCCGAACAAGGTGAGCAGATAATCTCCCTTCTCCCCGGCCACAAGGTTCCGTTCGCCGTGTCCGATGACCGGCACCTCGTAAAGAAGGAGGTGCACGAGGTCGGTCAGACGGAGGGGAAGACGGGTAAAGCGCTGCACGTTTTCGGGGGAGGCCTCGCCGCGATAGAAGCGCCCTTCCGACGGAATCATCACATCCAGCTCCCGGCCGTCCGTGGCCATCAGCAGCAGCGGCTGACCGAAGGGGCTCAGGGTCTCCGCCCGGAAGCGGTCGGGCTTTTCCGCCAGGAGGACCTGCGTGCCGGACAGGGATCTGCCGCCGGCATTGATCCTGACCTTGGCCAGCCCCTGCAGCGACTGGAAAGCCCGGGCGTTTTGCGCCAGACTCTCCAGCAGTATCTCCTCCGATACCGATGGAGCGACGGCAGGAGCGGCTGGGACGAGCGGCCGGGGGACGCAGGCAGCCAGAATCAGCAGGAGCAGACTTGCCGCGATTCGCATCATTCCCCCTCCGCGAGGGTGTCGATCTTGCGGCGCACCGTTTCACTGTGCGGGACCATCTCCAGCACTTGTTCATAGGCGGCGCGGGCCTGCCGGTCCTGGTGAAGGGCGCGCAGCGCATCCCCGAGATGTTCCAGGACCACCGGGTCGGCGGGGAGCATCCCGACCGCCTTTTCCAGGGCATCCCTTGCTTCGGCGAAACGACCCAGCTTGAAATAGACCCATCCCAGGGTGTCCATGATGTGCCCCTGGTTGCGCAGCTCCAAGGCGCGCTGCGCCATCCTGAGGGCTTCTTCGAGATTCTGACCGCTCTCGGCATAGGAATAGGCGAGAAAATTAAGCGCCTCGACATGGTCCGGGTCGAGGCGCAGGGTCTGCTTCATGGTGGCGGAGGCCCGGGCGGATTCACCCATTCCCTCCAGTACCAATCCCTTCTGGTATGTCAATTCCGCATTGTCCGGGTAGGCCGCGATCCCCTTGTTCAGAACGGAGAGTCCCGCTTCATGCTGATCCCGGGCCAGGTAGAGGGAACTGAGATAGATGTAGAGCTCCGGCCGGGCGACCATCTCTCCGAGGCGCTCCTCCAGAAGGGAGATGGCTTCCTCGGTGCGGCCGAGCCGATAGAGGAGATAGCTGACATGCGAAAGAGCATCGCCGTAAAGCTCTGAATCCGTTGGAATTTCCTGAAATACCTCCAGTGCCTCCGGGAAGTCCTCTCGCCGCTCGAGCGCCGTACCCAGGTAAAATCGAACTTTCCAAAGCTCCGGATGCTGCCCGGGATGATTTTTGAGAAGGGTGGTGAACACCTCCACCGCGGCCGTCCAGTTTTCCTGCTCCATATAGATCAGTCCGGTCTTGCGCCGGGCGTCCAGATCCTGAGGATTATGTCTGAGAATAGCCTCGAGTTCCAGCAGCGCTTCTTCCAGACGATCCTGACTGATCAGGATGCGCACCATCTGGTGCCCGATCCGGGCATTTCCGGGGTTTTCCACCAGAGCCTGCCGGTAGATCTGGAGTGCTTTCTCCTCCATCCCCTTATTCAGGTACATTTCCCCCAGCTCGATGTAGGCCGGTTCAAAATCGGGACGGGAGGACAGAATGCGCCGGTACGACTCTTCGGCCAGAACGGTCAGATCGATTTCGCGGTACAGGCGGGCCAGGGCGAGTTCCGCGACGAGGGATTCGGGGTTGCGCTGCAGGAGACTTTTGATCGCATCCACGGCCTGGTCCATTTCACCGGCACGGGCCAGGGCGATGCCGAGATGCAGGTAGGCTCTCTCGAGGTCAGGATTCAGCTCGAGAGCCTGCCGGAAATGGACCGCGGCCTCTTCATTCTGGCCCCGATCGAAATAAATATTACCGAGCAGAAGCTGAGCTTCCCAGAAGGACGGATCCTGTATCAGGGCATCCTCGGCCGTCCGAACGGCTTTCTTCTCTTCATTCAGCTGCAGATAGATCTTGGCCAGGGCAACACGGAGGAATGCCGAATGGGGATCTAATTCCAGGGCCCGGGAGAGGGCCTCGGCAGCTCCTTCGAAGTCACCTTCCGTGGCCTTGAGTTCGGCCTCGGCAAAGAAGTAAAGGGCCTTCGCTTCAGAGCTCTCAAACCTTGAAACGTAAGGATCCGAGGAGACCGCGGCTTTGCTCGGGAAATCTCCCGAAGGCGCCGCGCAACCGGCGAGGACATTCAGGAGGATCAGAAGAATGGGAAAACGTAAAATCATCATGTATATGCCCCCAGCGGCCCGGAGGCGGCAGAGAATCTCGAAACGCGTAGCTTCAAGCTTCAAGCTTCAAGCTTACAGCTTCAAGCTTACAGCTTGCAGCTGACAGCTGACAGCTGACACCCGAAATGTTTACTAAAACTATCATACTGCCGGTAGAGCGTCAATTTAATTGCCCCCCTTCCTTTTCCTTTACAGGCATCCACCATGTGATAGAGTTTCAGTGAATTCAAGATCTTAGACTTGAGAGTCGCCATGGATGCCCAGGCATTGCACAAAGCTCTTCTTCTCCCATCGGCCTATCCCGAAAAGAGCGGCGCGGTCGGTTTTCGGGAAACCCATGTCTCCCGTCTGTACTTTACCGACCGGCATGTCTACAAAATCAAAAAACCCGTCGACTTCGGGTTCCTCAACTTTACCACCCTTGACCGGCGCCGCTTCTATTGTCAGGAAGAGGTGCGCCTCAACCGGCGATTCTGTCCCGACACCTACCTGGGAGTGGTGGAGATCCGCAGCGCTGGAGATCGGGTCGCCGTGAACGGCCCCGGCGACATCGTCGATTATGCCGTCCGGATGAAGCGTCTCCCCGAAGAGCGCATGCTCGACTACCTGGTTCGGAAGGTCGATGATTCCCTCCCGGGGGAAATGAACCGCCTGGCGCGACGCATTGCCGGGCTGCACGGGAAATCGGAAATCTGCCGCAAGAACGGCGGCGTTTTTAATCGCGAAGTAGTGCAGGCCAACTGGCGCGAGAACTTCGCTCAGATCGCCCCCTTCATCGGGAAGACCCTGTCCGCCAGGGCGGTCGATCTCTGTTCCGATTATGTGATCCGATTCCTCTCGGGGAAGAACGATCTGCTGCTGCGCCGGGAAAGGGAGGGTTTCGTCCGGGAAGGGCACGGGGACCTGCACAGCGAACACATCTGCCTGACGGACCCGATATGCATCTATGACTGCATCGAATTCAACCGTCGCTTCCGGGTGGGGGACGTGTCGGCCGATCTGGCCTTTCTGCTGATGGATCTGGATTATCGCGGCCGCCGCGACCTGGCGTGGATCCTTCTGGCCGAATATGCCGATGTTTCGGGAGAAAACAGGGAAATGGAGATCCTTCTCCCCTTCTACAAGATTTACCGCGCCTGGGTCAGGGGCAAAGTTGAATCCTTCCTCTCCGCGGAAACCGATGTTGAAAAAACAACCCGCCAACAGGCGAGTGCCCGGGCGCAAGGGTATTTCAACCTCGCCCTCGGTTATCTCTGCCGCTCCCCCCTGCTGATATCAACCTGTGGTCTGATGGGGGTCGGGAAAAGCGCCGTCGCCGTCGAACTGGCCGCAAAGCTAGGAGCGGTGCTCTTGCGCTCGGACGAACTGCGCAGAGAGCTGATCGGCCGGGAAATATCGGAAAAACGCGAAGATCCCTTCAACCAGGGAAGCTATTCCCCGGAAATCAGCCGCCGGACTTATGACCTGCTGCTGGAGCGCGCGGCTGCCGCCCTGGCCTCGGGAAAGACGGTGGTCGCCGATGCCTCCTTCGCGCGGCAGGAGGACCGGGACCGCTTCCGGAGAATGGCCGGGAAAGCAGGCGTCCCCTTTCTGATCCTGTTCATGGAATGCAGCAGGCAGACGGCTCTGGCGCGCCTGGACCGGAGGCAGGCCCTGGGGACGGATCCCTCGGAAGGGCGCCGCGGGCTTTATTCCCGTCAGGCCGCGACATTTCACCCGCTGCCTGAAACCGGTGAAGTTATTCGAGTCGACACCGGCGGCGCGATTGACTATACTGTTCACTTCATTCTCTGCGAACTCATTGACCGAACCGGAATATATCCATGAAAGATCCCAATTCGTCTCACCTGAAAGAAGCCTGGGTGCTCTGTTTCATCCTTGGGATCATCATGCTCAATTATCCTTTTCTTCATATCTTCAACAAGGACCGGCTCGTGTTCGACATCCCGCTGCTGGTCCTGTACCTGCTGGTGGGATGGCCCATTTCGATCCTGGTCATTTTCCTGTTCACCCGCAGCCTGAAAACCAATAACCACAATAACGGTTCCAGATCCGACAGCCGCAAGGGGAAAAAAGAAGGATGATCCCGGTCTCGATCGTCGCCCTCACTTCTCTCTTGTATTTCGCCCTCCTCTTCGCAGTCGCCTATTACGCGGACAAGAAGCGGGAAGCCGGCCGCAGCATCATATCCAATCCCCATATCTATTCCCTCTCCCTGGCCGTCTATTGCACCTCCTGGACCTATTACGGCAGCGTCGGCCGGGCCGCTACCGTCGGTCTCGATTTTCTCGCCATCTATCTCGGTCCCACCCTGATCGCTTTCAGCTGGTGGCTGCTGCTGCGCAAGATGGTCCGCGTCAGCAAGGAACAGAACATCGTCAGCATCGCCGATTTCATCTCCAGCCGTTACGGCAAATCGGCCTCGCTTGGAGCCATCGTCACGATTTTCGCGGTGGTCGGCATGACGCCTTACATCGCCTTGCAGCTCAAGGCCGTATCACACACCTTCGATCTTCTGGTCGCCCCCCCCGAAGCGACGGGTTTCGGCGTCGCCACCCTTATCCCCTCTCTGCCGGCCTATATCGACACGGCTTTTATCGTCGCCCTTATCCTGGGTATATTCGGCATACTCTTCGGAGCCCGGCATCTGGACGCCTCCGAGCGGCACGAGGGACTGGTGGCCGCCGTCGCCCTCGAATCGCTGGTCAAGCTCGTCGCCTTCGTCATGGTCGGGATTTTCGTGACCTTCGGAATGTTCGACGGTTTCGCCGACATCTTCGCCCGTTTTCTCACCGACTTTCCGGAACGCAACTACCTTCTCCTGCTCAATACTCCGCAGAGTCCCTACAGCACGTGGTTCACCCTGACCTTCATATCGATGATGGCTTTCATGTTTCTTCCCCGCCAGTTCCACATCATGGTCATCGAGAACTCCAGCGAAGAGCACATAAAAAGCGCCATGTGGCGACTTCCCGCTTATCTCTTCCTGATCAATCTTTTCGTCATCCCTATCGCGCTCGGCGGACTCCTTCTCAATAACGGCGACACCAGCCATTCCGATTATTTTGTTCTTCAGATCCCCCTTCAGACGGGCCATTCCTGGCTGGCACTTTTCGTTTTCATCGGCGGCTTTTCAGCCTCGGCGGGAATGGTGATGGTCTCTTCGGTGGCCCTCTCCACCATGGTTCTCAATCACCTGGTCATGCCGGTGATCCTTCGTCTGGGGCATTTTCAGCACGCGGACATTTCGGGCACCCTCATCAATATCAAGCGCCTGGGTATCATGGCGGTCATTTTTATCGGCTACCTGTATTTCAGGGTGATCGGCGAATCGTATGCCCTGGTTAACATCGGCATCATCTCCTTCATCGCCGCCACCCAGTTCGCCCCGGCCCTCATCGGAGGACTGTACTGGAAACACGCCAACCAGAAAGGCGCCGCGGCCGGGCTGATTCTCGGTTTCATCATCTGGAGCTACACCCTGCTGATCCCCTCGTTCATCCGTTCCGGGTGGATGGAAAGCGATATCCTGGAAAAAGGGCTTTTCGGCTACAGTTTTCTGCGGCCCCTGGAGCTTTTCGGCCTTTCCGGATTCGGCATCTGGACCCACTCGCTCTTCTGGACCCTCTTTTTCAATCTGGGGGCTTTCCTGACCATCTCTCTGCTTTTCAAGTCGCGGGAGAGTGACATCGAGGAGTCAGCCAAGTTCATCGACGTTTTTGCCGAGCGCCGGGAGAAGGTGGAGCGCAAGCGCATGAGCAAGCCGCCCACCATCATGGAATTCGTCGACCTCATGACCAAATTCATCGGTGAAAAACAGGCGCACGCCGCGGTGACCGAATATCTGGGCGACCGGGAAATCGATGAACGGGGCAGCCTTTCGGAATACGAGCTCCCCAATCTGAAGAGGTTTACCGAACGGACCCTGGCCGGATCGGTGGGCGCCGCCCCCGCCCGGATCATCGTCGACAACTACCTGGCGACCCGGGGCAGCAGGATGGAAGATGTCTTCGACATCTTCGGTTCGGTCACCATCAGCCGCCGGGCCAGCCGGGAGCAGCTCGGCGTTCTTTACGAGGCCGCCGGTGTGGTGGCCCGCGGCCTCGATCTGAAAACCACCCTCGACAATATCCTCAAGCTGCTCGCCTTGCAGTTCAAATTCGACCTCTGCGTCATCCGCCTGCTCGATGAAGAGAGGATGATTCTGACGGTGCGCAGTCAGCTCGGCATGACCTCGGAACATTTGGGAGAGTCGGAGCGCGATCTGACGATGAACACCTATATCGGAGAAGCCTTTCTCACCAACTCAATCAAGGTGGTCAACGACACCGACTTCATGGAGAAACCGTTAACCGCGCAAGTCATCCACCGCGAGGGGATCAAAGCTTTCGCCCATGCGCCCATCACCATCGAAGGGCAGCCGATCGGCGTCCTGTCGGCCTTTTCCCGCACGGCGAAGGGTATTTTTTCGGACGAATTTGTCGAACTCTACCAAAGCCTGGCGGGGCAGATCGGCGTAGCCTGGCGGAATTCCCAGCAGACCAAGGCAATCATTCAGGCCAAAGAGCGGGAAAAGGAGATGCAGATCGCCAAGAGCATCCAGATGGGACTCCTGCCCACTTCCGTTCCCGAGATCAAGGGAATCTCCCTGGCCGGGATCTGCGTCCCGGCCCGTCAGGTGGGAGGCGATTACTATGACTTCCTGCCCCGGGATAAAGAGGGTCTGGATCTTATCATCGCCGATGTTTCAGGCCATGATGTCAGCTCCGCCCTGATCATGGCGGAAACCCGCACCTTCATTCTGGCCCGCGCCCGGGAAATCCAGGGAGCACGGGAGATGCTGACCGCCCTGAACGAATTCTTCTATGAAGATCTCGGTCGCGCCGAACTGTTCATCACCATGTTCTATCTCAAGTACAATACCGGCACACATCAGCTCTCCTTCGCCAGCGCCGGTCACAATCTCCCTCTCCTCTGGCGTGGGAGGACAGGAAAATGCGACCGCCTCGACGCCGAGGGGCTGATCCTCGGCATCAGGGAAGAAGTGGAATTCCAGGAGAAAAAAACGTCCCTCGAGCCAGGGGACGTCCTGCTCCTTTATACCGACGGCGTCACCGAAGCCGAAAATTCCGAAGGGGCTTTTTTCGGGGAAGAACGGCTTTGCGCCGTACTCAAGGAGCACCACGAACTTCATCCCCAGCAGGTCATCGACCATGTGCTGGAGGAGGTTCGCCTGTTTACGGGTACGCGAAACTTCAACGACGACGTTTCCCTGGTGATCATGCGGGTGGATGAATGAGCCGCCGGAGAAAGTGTTCCACAACCCAAAGGATGTGCTAAGATATTAAAATCAGGCTTTTAAAAATCATTCCTGGAAGGAGATTGCAATGATCGTCAGAATCGAGGAAAAGGGAGCTGTGGTCCTGATCGAGGTCAAGGAAGAGCGGCTCGACGCCCACAACAGCGGCGAATTCAAGGGACAGATGCTCAACCTTTTCGAGGAAGGTAAAAACAATCTGGTGGTGGACCTGCAGGAGGTGCGCTTTGTGGACTCATCGGGTCTGGGCGCCCTCGTCTCGGGATTCAAGAATGCCAGTGCCCGAAACGGGAATCTCAAGCTTTGCGGGCTGCAACCCCAAGTCAAATCGATGTTCGAACTTACCCGGCTGCACCGCGTATTTGAAATTTTCCCGGGCGCCCAGGAAGCTCTCGCCAGCTTTTAGCGGCAATCTTTCCCGAGGGGCAGATGAAAGAGAAGATTGAGGTAAATATCAAGGTTCCCAACCAGACCCGGTACCTGGGCCTGATCGGAAAGATCGGCGAGGACGTGGCGCGGGCCCTCAAGAAATACAAGGGGGATCGCGAAGAGTTGGCCTATCATATCAATCTGGTGCTGACCGAGGCCATGGCCAACGCCATCCGTCATGCCAACGAGGGCGATCCGGAGAAGGAGGTGCACATCACCATTACCATCATGGGCAAGAGCCTTAACATCAAGGTATATGATCAGGGGCAGGGATTTGATATCTGTTCCCTGCCTCCCCCGGATTTCAAGAACCTGGACGAGCAAGGCCGGGGCGTTTACATCATCCGCTCCCTCATGGACCGGGTCTCCTACCGCAAGGTCAAAAACGGCCATGTTCTGGAAATGATCAAAAACCTTCGATGAAAGGCAGCTATAAGCTGTAAGCTATAAGCTGTAAGCTATAAGCTATAAGCTGTAAGCTCAAAACGAATGGCTTACCGCTTACCGCTATAAATTACAGCTCTCAATCAACTCCACCACCTCCCGGTGACTCTCGATTGCAATGTCTCCTTCGACCTGCCCCTTATAGGCTGCGAAGCGGATCCCGGCACTCCGGGCCGCCTCGCGATCCAGTTCCGAATCCCCGATGAACAGCAGTTCGCTCTCCCGAAGTCCCAGCCGTCCGGCCGCCATGAAAAGCATGTCCGGATGGGGTTTCGGGCGTTCGACGTCCCGGCAGGTCACGACTGCATGGAAAAACCGGCCGAGATCGAAATGCTCAAGAATCTCCGGCATGCTGGTTCCCCGATTGGTGGCCACGGCCAGCGGCATCTTCGCCGAAAGAATAGAGAGTGCTTCTACCATCCCGGGTTCCGGCTGCATGCAGGGGATGAAGCGGCAATAATCGAAGGTGCGGGCAAACGCCAGGGCCGCAGCCAGCCGTTCCGGACCGAGAAGCGCTTCAAAGACTTTCGGACTGGCGGCCGTATGGCACAGATGCGCTCTTTCCCGTTCCTCGGACAGAACGGGAGGCTCGCCGAAATGACTCAGGACGGTATTGTAATAGGCCAGATTGGCCTGACGGCTCTCGAAAAGAACACCGTCGCAGTCGTAGATGATCCCTCGGATGCCTTTCATGCGGACCCCTCCCGACGGCGGCAGTAAACCAGGCCGATGATTCCCGTCAGAATCATGGGGAGAGAAAGGAGCTGTCCCATGGTGGCCCCGCCCCAGAGAAAGCCCAGGTGGGCATCGGGCTGACGGAAAAATTCCACGCAGAAGCGGAACAGACCGTAGAAAAGGAAAAAGGAGAAAAAGGGGATCCCCGGGGCCGCGTTGCGGCGATGCAGCAACCACAGGATCAGGAGGAGAACGGGGCCTTCGAGAAAAGCTTCGTACAGCTGGCTCGGATGCCTCGGTTCGGGACCGGCGCCGGGAAAGACCATACCCCAGGGGACATCGGTCGTCCTGCCCCACAACTCGCCATTGATAAAATTCCCCACCCGGCCGAGTCCGAGTCCGATAGTGGCCGCGGTCACCAGGATATCACCCGTCAGAAGGGGTGGAAGCCCTTTGCGGCGGCAGAAGATCAGCGCAGCCGCAATGACTCCGAGAAGGCCGCCGTGAAAACTCATCCCCCCTTCCCACACCGCGAAGATGCGCAGAGGATGGTCGATGTAATAAGAGAAATTGTAGAAAAGAGTGTAACCCAGGCGACCGCCGATGATGACCCCCAACACCCCGTAGAAAAGAAGATCGGACAGAGACTCCTTGTTTACGGGAAGCTGCCTGAGACGGGCCAGATGATGGATCACGAACCAGGCCGCCAGAAAACCGACCAGGTACATGAGGCCGTACCAGCGCACGGCCAGAGGACCGATCTGGAAGATCACCGGGTCGATTTGGGGATAGGTGAGCATGGGGGGAGTCCTTATTTGAATCAGGTGAAAGGTTTCAGGTTTCAGGTTCAAGGTTTCAGGATTCAGCCGTAAACTGCACGGAACATCTGAAAATTGGACCAGTATTTGTACCACAGACCAGTAAAAGCGCGCAATGGCCGTCACTTATCCTAAAAACTCAAAACTGAACTTCAACTC
>NZ_KI421418.1:195478-216513 GCF_000472285.1 Desulfuromonas sp. TF | reverse complement strand
AAAGCGCGCAATGGCCGTCACTTATCCTAAAAACTCAAAACTGAACTTCAACTCCGCCGGTCCCGGCCGGCAGCCGGGTTCCTTTCTTTACTGGTCTAAAGAAAGGAACCAAAGAAAGGACCTGCGCTGCGCTGGGCATGCGTCTGCGATCTCCTGTACCTTTTCTCACCTATCTATTCAACAAAACACTGAACGTCTTCGTGGCCACGCATCTGCCAAGAGCAATGGTGAGCTCAACCTGTCCGTCCGCTGCAAAAGAAGGCTTCCCCAGATAAACCTAATTCAAAATTCAACCCCATCCTCCCCCAAGAACTCCCTCATATCTCCTGGCACCGGAGCTTCCAGGATCAACCTTTCGCCGGTGACCGGATGGGGGAGGACCAGGCGATGCGCGTGGAGCATCTGGCGGGGGATTTCCCGCCCCTGCCAAATGCGGGGGCCGTCGTAACGCACGTCCCCCAGCAGAGGATGTCCCGCTTCGGAGAGATGGGCGCGTATCTGGTGGGAGCGCCCGGTCATGAGCCGCACTTCCAGCAGGGCGGCATCGTCGAATTCCTCAATCACCCGATAGCGGGTTATTGCCTCCTTACCTCCCCTGGCGACTGATCGAACACGGTTGCTCTTTCGATTTTTTGCCAGAAGGGAACGAATTTCCCCTTCCTTCTCCGCCGGATGGCCGCTCACCAGGGCCAGATAGGACTTTTCCGCCTCCCGACCGGCGATGATTTCGGTGAGCCGTCCATGGGCCCTGCGATGGATGGAAAAGACCATGACGCCGGAAGTGTCCCGGTCGAGGCGCTGCGCCATCCCCAGCTCGGGACGATCCAGGGGGCGGTGGGGATTGTGAAGATGGTCCAGAAGAGCCGCGTACAGCGTCCCCTTGTAGCGTGCGGGCGTCGGCTGTGTTTCCACCCCTGCCGGCTTGGCGACCGCCAGCAGGTAGTCATCCTCCATGAGAACATCCTCCGGGCGCAGGACATAAGGTTCCAGGGGAAGGCCGTCAATATGGATCACCACCTCTTCACCCGCCCGGACCGGCAGGGAGCATCGCCGCACCCGCCGGCCGCCGACGTGAGCGCCGCCGATATCGACAATCTTGCGCAGCAGCGTTCGGGAGAGCTCATCCGTCTTGGCAGGGACGAACTGATCGAGACGCATCCCCGCCTCCTCGGGGGTGGGGGTGAAGCGATAGTGTTTGGGGGATTTTGAATTAGAGGCATTCATCGTTGAATCCAGCGGGAGGAGGGCGTTGAGTTTTGAGTTTTCAGTTTTCAGGATTTACCACAGGAAGCCTTCGTTTGCAATGGAGAGGCTGTTGGCGTTCACTCACTTAATTTGGCAAATGGCGGTTCTACGGAGACGTACCGTTTTTAGTTATGGAGTGTTTAGAAAAGCGCCATTGATCGCGGAAGCATGCCCAGCGCAGCGCAGGTCCTTTCTTTGGTTCCTTTCTTTAGACCAGTAAAGAAAGGAACCCGGCTGCCGGCCGGGACCGGCGAACTTCAGTTTTGAGGTCTGAGTTCTTAGTTTTGAGTTAAATGCAAGGGAGTTCAATTCTGAATTCTGAATTTCTCACCACTGCTCTTGCAGATGCCAGTGTTCCTTCCAGCATATACTTCCCCTACTTGAGTAAAATATATAACCCTGTACTCTTAATACAAATGCCGATCACATCTTCAAGGGGATTCCATGCAGAATTACGACATCATCTTCGAAAAATTCGCCGACGAACTCGGACCGGTCAAAACCGTCCACATCTATGACCCGCGCACGGGAACAAAAGGGATCGTGGTGATCGACAACGTCGCCAGAGGCCCGGCCATAGGAGGCGTGCGACTGGCCCTGGACATCGATACGGAAGAAGTGATGCGCCTCGCCCGCACCATGACCCTCAAGAACGCCGCTGCGGGATTACCCCACGGCGGAGGGAAGGCCGGAATCATCGGCGATCCCCATACCGCGGACAAGGAAACCCTGCTCAGGGCCTTCGCCCGAAAAATCAGGGAACTCACCGATTATATCCCCGGGCCGGACATGGGCACGGACGAAGAATGCATGGGATATATTCATGACGAAATCGGCCGGTGCATCGGCAAGCCCCGCGCCCTGGGGGGAATCCCCCTCGATGAAATCGGGGCCACCGGGTACGGCCTCAGCCGGGTCGCCGGACTCGCCCTCCCCTTTGCAGGAATCTCCCCGGAATGCGCGACCATGGCTGTTCAGGGTTTCGGCAACGTCGGCCGGCACGCCGCCGCATTCCTGGCCCGTCAGGGAGTCAGGCTCATCGCCGCCAGCGACACCTCCGGAACCATCCGCAGGGATGAAGGCCTGGAAGTGGACACCCTGATCCGTGTCAAAAAGGAAGAGGGGACCGTTCTGGCCTATCCCGGGGGATCGAAGCTGACGAGGGATGAGATTTTTAAGATTAGCTGCGACATTTTCATCCCCGCCGCCCAGCCTGATGTCATCACGTTGGAGAATGTCGAGACATTTCAAGCCAAGGTGATTCTGGAAGGCGCCAATATTCCCGTCACCGAAGAGGCGGAGCGGCTCCTCCACGACCGCGGTGTCCTGTGCATTCCCGACTTCATTGCCAATGCCGGCGGGGTGATCTGCGCCGCGGTCGAACACCGTGGAGGAAGCGAGACGCAGGCCTTCGATGTGATCAGGGAAAAACTGGAACAGACGACCGGCGAGCTGCTGTCTGCTATCGGCCGGGAAAAGCTGTATCCACGCGAGGCCGCGATGCGGATGGCAATCGACCGGGTAAAGGTGGCCATGGTCCTGCGGCGTTAAAGTTCAATCTGGCTATCTACTGAGTTCTCGGTGTCTCTGTGACTCATTGGGTTAAGTGGATGACCGGCAAATACAAAAGCCCCGCTTCTTCGATTGAGAGCGGGGCTTTTGTATTGCCGAAAATGCAATCTCATTGTTCGAGAATATGTCTGTCCAGAACAAAACAGGTGAAAGTGGCCGTGAAAACTTCGGTATCGCCGCTGAACACGGAGCATGTCACCGTGCGCTTTTTCCCCTTTTCTTCCAGAACTCCGGCACGCGCCACGAGAAGATCTCCGACTCGGACAGGGGCGAGGAACCTTGTCTCGGCAGCGCCGAGGACTACATACGGATCGTTCACCGCCAGCATGGCGGCGTAATCGGCCAGTCCGAAGGTGAAACCGCCGTGCACCAGCCCCCGCTCATCGGCGGCCATCTCAGGCAATGTTTGAAGCCGGGCCGCGGCCCCTCCGTCGGTGACTTCAAGCGCCTCCCCGACCCACCTGGAAGAGATGCCGAGATGCGTATTAACCTTCACCGGAATTCCCTTTTGTAGAACGACGCCTCATGAACCTCTAACCGCTCAGCCCTGAGTATTCACCCGAAGCCGAAGTTCTTTCCCGGTCTTGAAGAAAGGCGTTTTTTTGTTGGGAATGCTGACCACTTCGCCACTTTTCGGATTGCGCGCTACCCGCGCGTCCCGCTCACGGATAGTGAAGGAACCGAATCCACGGATCTCGACGCGATCGCCTTCCGCCAGTGCGCCGCCGATGCTGTCAAAAATGGTATTGATGATCAGTTCGGCCTCTTTCTTGTTCAACTCTCCAGTGGTGCTTGACAGGCGTTCAATCAATTCACTCTTCGTCATCTGACATTACCTCCTACTCGATTCCAGACCATAGATACTGAAGACCCGATGATGTTCGCTCCTGAAAACCGCGGCGCAGGCTGCTTGCGGTTTCTTCAATCAAATAATCAAAAAGATTTCCCTTTTCCCGGGGCGGATATACGACCTTGGGCTTTTCCTCGATTCCACCCATCTGAGCGGCCACGGCGATGGCATCCTGCAGGTTGCCAAGTTCGTCAACCAGACCGGCTTCAAGAGCCTGGCGACCGGTAAAAATCCTTCCATCCGCGAGGGTCCTGACTTTGTCTTCCGGTATGTTTCGTCCGAGGGCGACGGCGGCGATAAACTGGCTGTGAACGTCATCGATGAGGTCCTGCAGGAGTTCACGATCCTCTTTGGACATGGGGCGCACGGGAGAACCGATGTCCTTGTAACGTCCGCTCTTGACCACCTGGCTCTGGAGGCCGAGCTTGTCGAGCAGCTCCTGCCAGTTGGTGAACTCCATGATCACGCCAATGCTTCCGGTAATGGTGCCGGGATTGGCGAAAATGCGCCGGGCAGGAGCCGCGATGTAATATCCCCCCGAAGCGGCCACCGACCCCATGGAAACAACCACCGGCTTCATTCCGGCGGTTTTCGACACCTCCTGGAAAATTTCCTGGGAAGGTCCCACTCCGCCTCCCGGAGAATCCACGCGAATAACGATCGCCTTGATGGACTGGTCCTCTTTGAAACGGATCAGTTGATCGATGGTTTTTCGTGAGGAGACGATGACGCCCTCGACTTCGATCACCCCTACCTTTTCCCCGAGGGCAAGGGAGGTGGATCCCCCCATGAATCCGGCAATGAAATACACCGTAATCAGGAAAAAAAGAAAGATGGCGCCTAGAACGAGCAGAGCCATCAGGAAGGGTCGTTTTTTCATGGAATGTGCCCAGGCAAGCGGACCCCCCGCAGTCAGCCTGCGGGGGGTCCGATGGGTCAGCAGAGATTATTCTTCGCCCTTGTCGCCCTTGTCAGCGGCGCCCTTTCCCATCGCTCCCTGAAGGAGATCACCGAGATTGGAGGTGGCGCTTTTCTGAGCCCCAAGGAAGGCATCGACTTCGGCCTTCTCTTTCTGATGGGCAAGGTGCTTGACGGAGAGGGCGATCTTGCGTTCAACCGTGTCAACATGCAGCACGACGGCTTCCAGCTCATCTCCGACTTTGGTAAAATCCTTCGGAGAATCGACTTTTTCCTTGCTGATTTCCGAGACGTGAATCAGCCCCTCGATACCTTCCTCAACCTCGAGGAAAATCCCGAAATCGGTCACTGAAGTGACTTTGCCGCGGATGATGGTGCCGGGAGCGAACCGCTCGGGAATGGACTGCCAGGGATCGGGATTCAGCTGTTTGACTCCGAGAGAGAACCGCTCGTTCTCGCGGTCGATATTCAGAACCACGGCCTTGACGGTATCCCCTTTTTTGTAGAGCTCGGAAGGATGTTTGATCCGCTTGGTCCATGACAGGTCGGAGATGTGAACCAGACCGTCGATCCCTTCGTCGACTCCGACGAAAATACCGAAATCGGTAATATTCTTGACCTGTCCCTCGATAATGGTCCCGATCGGGAACTTCTCGCCGATGACTTCCCAGGGATTGGGTTCGGCCTGCTTGAGACCGAGAGAAATCCTCCGGTTGGGAATATCGAGCGCCAGGACCATCGATTCAACTTCGTC
Organism: Desulfuromonas sp. TF; assembly: GCF_000472285.1. Taxonomy (NCBI): domain Bacteria; kingdom Pseudomonadati; phylum Thermodesulfobacteriota; class Desulfuromonadia; order Desulfuromonadales; family Desulfuromonadaceae; genus Desulfuromonas; species Desulfuromonas sp. TF. The sequence continues at coordinate 211,174 of NZ_KI421418.1, read as the reverse complement.
GCCGATGTTGAGAATCTTGTTGGGATGCTTGATCCGCTTGGTCCAGCTCATTTCGGAGACATGGATGAGCCCCTCGACTCCCTGCTCCAGTTCGACAAAGGCCCCGTAGTCGGTAAGACTGACCACTTTGCCCTTGACAAGACTCTCCAGGGGATATTTCTGCTCCACCTCGAGCCAGGGATCGGGAGCGATCTGCTTCAGACCGAGGGAAACCCGCTCCTTCTCACGATCGAACTTGAGGACCTTGACTTTGATCTTGTCGCCGACGGCGAGGATATCGGAGGGATGGGAAACCCTGCCCCAGGACATGTCGGTGATATGAAGCAGGCCGTCGATGCCTCCCAGATCGATGAATGCGCCGTAGTCGGTGAGGTTCTTGACCACGCCTTCCACCGCCTGCCCTTCCTCCAGAGTCTCCAGAGTATCGGAACGCAGGGTTTCGCGCTTTTCTTCCAGGAGCACCCGGCGGGAAAGAACGATGTTGCCGCGGCGCTTGTTCAGCTTGATGATCTTGAAGCTGTAGGTCTCTCCCAGCATCTTGTCCAGGTTCCGCACCGGACGCAGATCAACCTGGGAACCGGGAAGGAATGCATTGACGCCGATATCGACGGAGAGTCCGCCCTTGATCCTTGAAACGATGCGACCCTCGACCACGGCCCCTTCCTCCAGGGCGTTCCAGACCTTCTGGCGGTCGGCCTTCTCCTTGGAGAGGCTGATCAGGCCGTTTTCGTTTTCGGTGCTTTCAATCAGAACGTCGAACACGTCGCCGACCTTGACCTCGATCTGGCCCTGCTCGTCGGTAAACTCATTGACGGGAATGACCCCTTCCGACTTGCCGCCCACGTCCACGATCACCGAATCGGGATTGACCTGAACAATGGTTCCTTTGACGACGTTGCCGGAATGCAGCTCCTTGAGGCTGCTCTCAAAGAGATCCTCGAAGCTTTGCTCCATCTCTTCGGACTCTTCGAGTTCTTCGTCTTCCATGTTGAACGTTTCTTTGTTTTCCACCATTAAGAAGTTACCCCCTAGCGATTTTCTGTCACCTGGTGACAGCATGGCTACGAGCCATGAAGAGGGACGATAACATAAAGCTTTTGAAAAGACAAACCATAATTTACCGAATCGTCCGCACCTTCTCTACCACCTCCTCGATGATCCAGCGGGGTGTCGAGGCGCCTGCGGTGATCCCCACCGTGTGGACCTCGTCGAACCATTGCGGATCGACCTCCGCAGCCGTCTCCACATGGTGGGTACGAGGCTGGATGTCACTGCAGATGCGGGTCAGACGGCTCGTGTTCGCGCTGTTGAAGCCGCCGATCACCAGCATCAGGTCGACTTGACGGGCGATGGCCTGCGCCTCTTTCTGCCTGACCGAGGTGGCGTCGCAGATAGTATTGAACACCCGCAGTTCACCGCTTTTCTCCAGGCAGACCTCGATGATCTGACGAAGGTTGTCGAAGGACTGGGTGGTCTGCGCCACGACCCCCATGCGTTTTTTTCGCGGCAGTTTTTCAGCCTGATCGCGATCGCCCACCACGAACACCTCTCCGTCCCGGGCATAGGAGACGATCCCCTGGACTTCGGGATGCTCCTCCTCACCCACCAGGATGACGGTATATCCTTCGCGACTGAGCATGGCAGCATATTCCTGGGCCTTTTTCACGAAGGGACAGGTGGCGTCCACGATCCGCAGTTCGCGCGCAAGAATGTGATCCAGCTCCTGCGCGGTCACTCCATGGGACCGTATGATCACCGCCCCTTCGGGGATGTCTTCCACCCGGTCGATCACTTCGACTCCCTTTTCCTCGAGCTTGCGCACCAGCTGGGGCGAATGGATGATGGGGCCCAGGGAGCAGATCTGATGGCAGTGATCGGCGGCATCGAAAGCCATCGTAGTGGCCCTCTTGACTCCGAAACAGAATCCGGCGCTCTGCGCAAGAATAATCTTCATCTCATTCCCCTATCTGCGGATTTTCCGGCAGCCCGGCAGTGCGCCGACGGGCCCGAACCACCTGCAGCATTTCCGTCAATACCCGGTCGATGCTCAGTGCGGTCGAGTCGATGACCACGGCATCCTCGGCCCGAGTCAGGGGGGCATGCTCCCGGGCGCTGTCGGCCTCATCTCGCTCTTCCACCTCGGCTATGGTCTGCTCGAGGTCGACCTGAAATCCTTTTTCCATCAGCTCTTCATAACGCCGCCGTCCCCGTTCCCCGGCCGAAGCCTGCAGAAAGAATTTCACCTCGGCATCGGGAAATACGACGCTGCCGATGTCTCTCCCCTCCAGGACCACCCCGCCTCTTTCGCCCATCTTCCGCTGCAGCCGCACCATGGCCCCGCGCACGACCTTACAGGCGGATACTCTTGAAGTCAGAAGGCTGATCTCGGGGGTCCGGATGGCTTCGGAGACATCCTCGCCGTTCAGCAGAACCCTCTCGCCCGTCGCACTGCGGACAAAATCGATAACAATATTATCGCACAGACGGCCGAGCGCCGCCTCGTCGGTCGGTTCGATCCCCTGACGCTGCGCGGCCAGCGCCACGGAGCGGTACATCGCGCCGGTATCGATATTGACATAGTTCAGGGTTTGCGCCAGAAGCTTGCTCAGCGTGCTTTTCCCGGCACCGGAGGGCCCGTCGATGGCGATGATCAGTTCGCGATTCAAAATCAAGATACCTGTTGGTGAGTTTTTTAATGTTTTATGGGGTGGTAAACTCCGTTTTTTCACCGCCGAGGACGCAGAGATCGCAGAGGAAACCTTTATGATTAGTCTTTCTCTGCGGACTCGGCGTCCTCTGCGGTAAATAGGTTTTTTTGCCTCAAGTTTTAAATCCCAGGCACCAAAGTTTTTTCACCTCTTTATTTCTTCAAGCAACTCCCAAAACCTAGGAAAAGAAGTGGCGGTGCATTCGGTGTCCTCGATGGTCACAGGTCCGTCGGCGCGAAGGGCGGCGACGGCCATGCTCATGGCGATGCGGTGGTCGCCGTGGGAAGCGACCGAGCCGCCGCGCAGCCTTTCCATCCCGACGATTTCCATCCCGTCCTCACGGGCCTCCACCTGCGCCCCCAGACGGGACAGTTCGGAGGTCATGGCGGCGATCCGGTCCGTTTCCTTCACCCGCAGCTCCCTCGCGTCCCGGATGGTGGTAGTCCCTTCGGCAAAGGCGGCGGCCACGCTGACCACGGGAAATTCGTCGATGGCGCGGGGAACCACGGCGCCGCCGATCTCGATTCCCTTGAGGGAGCTGCTCTTCACCAGAATGTCTGCCACCGGCTCACCGGAGAGCTCGCGCCGGTTGGTGAGCTCGAGGGCTCCTCCCATCTCCTGAAGAATGTCGATGATCCCGCTGCGGGTCGGATTCACCCCGACGTTGCGGATGAGCAGTTCGGAGCCGGGCGTGACAAGAGCGGCCACCATGAAAAAGGCGGCCGAGGAAATGTCGCCGGGGACGAAGACTTCGCGCCCTTCCAGAGAAGGGTTGCCGGCCACCGATACCCCGCCGGGAAATGGACGGACCTCGGCGCCGAAATAAGCCAGCATCCGTTCGCTGTGGTCCCGGGAGAGATGGGGCTCCCGCACCGTGGTGACGCCGTCCGCATAGAGTCCCGCCAGCAGCAGGGCGGATTTGACCTGGGCGCTGGCGATGGGAGAATCGTACGCGACAGCCCGGATGCCGCCGCCCTGGATAGCCAGGGGCGCCAGGTCCCCCCCGCCACGCCCCCAGATCCGGGCGCCCATGGCGGCCAGCGGTGCGACCACCCGCTTCATGGGGCGCTTGCGCAGATACCGGTCGCCCGTGAGCACCGAAAAGAACGCCTGTCCGGAGAGCAGGCCGGTCAGCAGCCGGATGGTGGTTCCCGAGTTGCCGCAGTCGATGACATCAGCCGGTTCGGTCAGTCCGTGCAGCCCCCTCCCTTCGATCCTGAGATCGCCGCAGGAGGGTTCCTCGATCTTCACCCCCATGGACCGGAAGGCATTGAGGGTGGCCCGGTTGTCCTCGCCCTGCAGAAAGCCATGAACGATCGTGGTCCCCGCGGCGAGAGAGCCGAACATGATGGAGCGGTGCGATATGGATTTGTCGCCGGGGACGGTGATCTCGCCGTGCAATGAGGCGGCGGGCCGGACGGTACGGGTCTGGGTCATTTGAAACCTCGGAGAAGGCAGCTTACAGCTTACAGCTTGCAGCTTGCAGCTTGCAGCTGATAACCAATAACTGATAACTAATCAGCTTTCAGCTTGCAGCTAAAGTATCGCGTCCCGGTTCTTTTTGGAACGCTGGAAAAACTCGAACAGCCGGGAACCGTCCCCGCTGAGGATATCCTCCTTGAGTTCGGCGAAGAAGGATTCGAAATGATCCATCATTTCCAGCAGGGCCTCGCGGTTGGTCATGGCGATGTCCCGCCACATGACGGGGTCGGAAGAGGCGATCCGGGTGAAGTCGCGAAAGCCCCCGGCCGAATATTCCAGGATGTTCTCCTCATACCGGTCGTAGGAGCTGACGGCGTTGACCAGCGAGTAGGCCACCATGTGGGGAAGATGACTGATGGCGGCCAGAATGCGGTCGTGCTTGTCGACCGGCATCTCTACGACATCGCTTCCAGCGGTTTCCCAGACCTGTCGAACCAGCTCCAGAGCTCCCGAAGAGGTCTTTTCAGTAGGGGTGAGAATGCAGCGCCTGCCCTGGTACAACGAGGCGAAGGCGGCATCGGCCCCGCTCCTCTCGGTGCCGGCGATGGGGTGGCCGGGTACGAAATGAATGCCTTCCGGCAGCAGCGGCTCGATGGCACGGACGACCGCCTCCTTGACGCTGCCGCCATCGGTGAGAACGGCTCCCCGCTTCATGTGCGGCAGCACCTCGGCAGCCACTTGAGGAAGGGCCATGACCGGGGTGGCGAGAAAAACCAGATCGGCCTCGGAGACCCCCTCGGCCGGATTCCGGGTGATCCGGTCCACGACGCCCAGCTCCAGAGCCTTCTCCAGATTGGCCAGCCCCCGGCCGATACCGATGACCTCTCCGACCGCCTCGGCAGCCTTGAGGGCCAAGGCAAGAGAGCCGCCTATGAGTCCGACGCCGACCACGGCCAGCTTGGGAATGAAAAACTTCTCCATGTTTGATGCCTTTTGTAAAAAACTCAGAGTATGGCGATATGTCCCGGTTACCGGTTCCGCGGATAGGAACCGAGCACTTTAATGAACTGACAGTAACCCTTGAGCTCGTCGACGGCGGCCCGGACGCTGTCCTCTTCGATATGCCCTTCCATGTCCAGAAAGAAGATGTATTCCCAGGCTTTCTTCTTCATGGGGCGGCTTTCGATCTTGGAGAGATTGATGCCGCGCTTGCTGAAGGGTTCGAGCATGCGGTAGAGGATTCCGGGCTCATCCTTGACGCTGAACATCACCGACGTCTTGTCCCGGCCGCTGCGCTCGGGAGTTTTTCTGCCGATGACCAGAAAGCGGGTGAAGTTGTTCGGATTGTCCTCGATCCGCTCCTTGACGATCTGCAGACCGTAGAGGGAAGCCGCCATTTCGCTCGCGATGGCGGCGGCCGATTCGTCTTCGGCTGCCGTCTGGGCGGCCAGGGCCGTGCTCCCTACATCGATGAGGGGGATGTCTGGAAGATTTTCTTCCAGCCATTTGCGGCACTGAGCCAGAGGCTGCGGGTGGGACACCACTTTTCGGATATCCTCGAAGCGGCCGGTGCGGGAGAGCAGAAAGTGAGAGATTTCCAGCAGGATTTCGGCATTTATCTTCTGCTCCGACTCCATGAACATATCCAGGGTGTGAGAGACCGCCCCCTCGGTGGAATTTTCCACCGGCACCACCCCGTAATGGGCCCTCCCCCGCTGTACCTCATCGAAGACGGCAGGGATGCTTTTCTGCGGCACGAGCTGGGCTGAGAAACCGAACTGTTTCATGGCCGCGGCATGCGTAAAGGTCCCCTGGGGGCCGAGAAACGCCACCTTCATCGGCTGCTCGAGGGAGAGCGAGGCGGAGATGATTTCACGGAAAACGCGGCGCACGGCTTCGGCCGGGAACGGGCCGGTATTTTTGGAGGTCAGGCGTTCATAGATGGCCATCTCCCGGCTCGGCACGTAGAATTCCTTGCTCTCACCGGTCTTGGTCTTGCCCACTTCTATTACGACCCCGGCCCGGCGGTTGAGCAGATCCAGGATCTGGTCGTCTATGGAGTCGATCTGTTTGCGCAGCTCCGGCAAAGATTTTTTCGTCATCCTGATACCGCCTTCCAGGCTGAAATGAGACGGGAAACTTAACGCAGTTATCGGTAAAAATCAATGAAAAAGCCCCTCATCTCCCGCCCATCATCGCCTCGGCCACCAGCGCCAGCCGCCGGGCGGCCAGAATGATCTCGTCCCGGCCATGGCGCCCGTTTTCCAGGGTGTCGAACCAGCGTCTGGGAAAGTGATCCCCACCGTGCAGGGCGCCCGTCAGGGCTCCGGTCATGGCGGCGATGGTATCGGTGTCCCCGCCCAGCCCGACAGCCCTGACGAGAGCCTCCTCGGGATCGGCGCCATAGCGCAGGGCGGCGAATATCGCGGCAGAAACCGATTCGGCACTGGCGACCCCGGTGCCGAGGACTCGGACCGCTTCATCGTCGCTCGCCCTGTCTGCGAGCAGGTCCTCCGCATCGCGCAGCTTGCGGTGAAGAGCCTCAGTGCGGCAGACCTTCCGAAGTCGTTGGAGCATGCCGGCGGAATCGACCGGCGTGCGGCCATCGGAACGGGCCATGAGACTCACGGCCAGCGCCTGAATCGTCGCCCCGTCCACGGCTTCGGGGTGAACATGCGTGCAACGCACCGCCTCGAATACCTTGGCCCGCAGTTTATCCGGGTCGCCGGAGCCGAAGACCAGCCCCACGGGGGCGATACGCATGGCCGCACCGTTGCCGAAGGATCCCGCGGCAAAGAGCATGGTCCCCGTCCGCCGGTAATCGGCGCCGCCGCGCAAGGCTTCGAGGACGGCAGCGGCGCTGCGTCCGTAGCCTCTTTCCGGCTCGAAAAGCTCTTCGTAGCGTCGGGCGCAGTCGGCCCCGTCGACGTCTCCCACCCGAATCAGGGAAAGGGCAAGGGCAAGGGTCATTTGGGTGTCGTCCGTGTAGCGCCCGGCGCCCCGATGCGGAAGAAAATCCCGAACCTCTCCGAAACGCCCACGAATCTCCGCCCGGCTCATCCCCTCCACCCCGGCGCCCAGGGCATCGCCGTACGCGGTCCCCAGCATGGCGCCGACAAAACGCTCTTCCCGATCACACGCCATAAAGGACTCCGTTCTTTCTCACTTGACCCTTCTCCGGCGGACAGCTAAACTGCGGCTGTTTTTCATCCAACGCCTCACGCCTCACGATTCTGACAGTTTATCCGTAACGAAGGAGTAAATAAATGCCCATATCCGTCAAGGTCATGAGTTGTATCGAACGATCCTCCTGGATCCGCAAGATGTTTGAAGAAGGCGCCACGCTTCGAAATATTCACGGAGAGGAAAACGTCTTCGATTTTACCCTTGGCAACCCGTCGACGGAGCCGCCGAAGGCTTTTTTCCGCGAACTGCTGGAGGCGGCACAGAACCCGGTTCCCGGCATGTACCGGTACATGAACAATGCGGGCTACGAAGAGACCCGCGCGGCGGTCGCCGAGGTGCTGTCGGAGGTCTCGCCGCTGCCGGTCGAAAGCCGGCATGTCATCATGACCTGCGGGGCCGGCGGGGCCCTCAATGTGGTCCTCAAGACGATCCTCAACCCCGGCGAAGAGGTCATCATTCTCGCCCCTTATTTTGTTGAATACAAGTTTTACGTGGACAATCACGGAGGGGTGACCAGGGAGGTATGGACGAATCGGGAGACCTTTCAACTGGATCTCGCCGCCATCGAGAGTGCCATCGGTCCCAACACCCGCGCCATCATCATCAACTCTCCCAACAATCCCACCGGGGTCATCTATCCGCGGGAAGACCTGCAGACCCTCGGAGAGATCGTCGAGCGCAAGGCAAATGAACTGCAGCGGGTCATTTATGTCATCTCGGACGAACCTTATGCCCGAATCGCCTATGACGACCGGAAAGTGCCCGGCATCTTCTCCTGCGTGAAAAATTCGGTGGTCGTCAACTCCCACTCCAAGGATCTCGCCCTTCCAGGAGCCCGGATCGGCTACCTGGCGGCCAACCCGGCCATGGACAATGTCGGCCGGTTCATGGAAGGCGCCGTCTTCTGCAACCGGGTGCTCGGCTTCGTCAACGCTCCTGCCCTGATGCAGCGCCTGGTGGCCAGACTGCAGAGAGAGAGCGTCGATATCGAGGAATACCGGCAGAAACGCGATCTCCTTTACGATAACCTGACCGCCCTGGGCTTCCGGATGGTAAAGCCGGATGGAGCCTTCTATCTCTTCCCCCGATCGCCTTTTGCGGACGACGTCGAGTTCGTCCGCCTGGCCCAGAAGCACAACATCCTGCTGGTTCCCGGAACGGGCTTCGGCGCGCCGGGGTACTTCCGCATCGCCTACTGCGTAGATGAAGCCGTTATACGGCGCAGCCTGCCGGCCTGGGAAAAACTGGCGGAAGAAGCGGGGATTTTGCAGCCGAGCGTGAAGGAGATCGGTGCCTAGTGTCCGGTTTGGTTAGTCCATTCAGATAATTCTGAGGCATTTTGGTTGCTGGCAAGGCGTGTCGACGCAGGCCTAGCCTGAGCTAAGCTGAGGAGACGCAACGCAGCAAGCGGCCAAAAGGACCAGAATTAATGGACGATATTAACCAATCGGGACACTATGCCGGGGCGGAAGAATCGGACTCGCCGAAGGAAGAGAAGTCCCCCAAAGTGGTTTTCAGAGCTGACTGACTCGGACGGAAGTCCCTGATTCGGAGTTGAACCGAATCCGCTCCTCGCCAGGAATTGATCGCGGGACTGAAAAGAAGATCGATTTCCCCCTGCAGCTCCTGCTGCCTGGCCGCCGTGCCGAAGGCAATGCAGGGGATGGTGTATCCTCCCTGGCGGGCGATAAAGCGCAAGTGATCCTCACCGACAAGACGCAGCTGCTGCACCCTGATTCCGGAGGCAATAAAAACCGGTTCCGGGTTGCCGGCGCCGAACGGAGCCAGATCGGCAAGTTCCCGCACCGTATCCAGTCCCAGTTCTTCCAGCAGAAGTTCTCCATCATAGGTACGCCGAGGCAGAAGAGCATCGCCGGACAGAAGAGTCCGGGCGACGCGATCGAAGGCGGCGCCGAAACTTTCCACCCGGTCGGCCGCGATGGTGAGTCCGGCGGCGAATTCGTGTCCCCCGAACCCTGCAAGGTGCTCCCGGCAATTCCCCAGGGCCTTGTAGAGATGAAAACCGGCTATGGAACGGGCGGACCCCTTTCCCTGTCCGCCCTCCAGGGCAATAAGGACAACGGGGCGGTGATAGCGCTCCACCAGCCGACTGGCCACGATGCCGATCACTCCCGGATGCCAGCGCTCGTCGGCCAGAACAATGGAGCACTCGCCCCCCTCCCCCCCCTGCTCCAGCCTTTCGATAGCCTGACGAAGGGTTTCCTGTTCAATCTTCTGCCGCTGCCGGTTAAAGCCGTCCAGCAGACGGGCGGTTTCCAGAGCCGCTTCATAGTCGCTCTCCAGCAGCAGATGCACCCCCAGAGCTGCATCTTCCAGGCGACCGGCGGCATTGAGCCTGGGAGCGAGTCGAAAGCCGACCGCCCCGCACGTCACCTCCTTCACCGCGGCAATCTCCCTCAGCGCCCTGATTCCCGGACGAACGCCCCTGCCCATGGAGACAAGGCCAATCCGGGTCAGAAGACGATTGACCCCTTGCAGGGGAACAATGTCCGCAATGGTTCCCAGGGCCACGAGATCCAGCGATAGGCGCAGGTCCGGTTCCGGACGATTTTTGAAGGCCCCTCGGCCCCGAAGTTTCTGGCGAAGAGCCACCAGAAGGAAAAATGCCACGCCCACCCCGGCAAGCCCCTTGAAAGGGAACCGGCACCCCGGGAGGTGCGGATTGATGATGGCATAGGCGGCAGGGAGGGTATCGGGGGGCTGATGGTGGTCCGTGATGATCAGATCCAGGCCGAGCTCTGCGGCCAGCTTGGCTTCTCCAACGGCGGAGACGCCGCAATCGACGGAGAGAACGACTCCGGCGCCGCCGGCTGCGGCCTCTTTCAGGGCCTCGGCGGACAGTCCGTAGCCGTCTTTGAGGCGCAGGGGGATATGGTATTCGGCGATCCCCCCCAAGGCTCGCAGGGTTTCCACCAGCAGGGTGGTGCCGGTGATTCCGTCCACATCGTAGTCCCCATGAACGGCGACCCGTTCACCCCTCTCGATGGCCCCTGCCAGACGCTCGACCGCCCGTTCCATCCCGGCCATGAGAAAAGGGTCGGGCAAGGCGGCCAGACGGCCTTCCAGAAAATTCCGACCCTCCTGGGCGGTGCTGATGCCGCGGCAGAAAAGGATGCGCGCGGTCAGCGGGGAAATCCCGAGTTCCTTGCCGAGCGAATCGAAGTCGATGGAATCGAACTCGTTCTTCCGCTGCACCCAGAGGTGATGGTTTACGGGCTCCATGATTTTTTTCTCTCTCATCCTCTGAGTCTTTGCGGAAGGCATCATCCATGCCCGCAACGGGATAAAAAAGAAGCCGGGCCGGGGACAACCCCGGCCCGCATCAGAGGATTACCTGGATTCTGGCCGAGTCTGGGTTTGGAGAAACTCCATCTCGGCGCGCACCTGGTCGGAGCCGGGGCCCGACGGACTGAGAACCAGGTATTTGGCCCATGCTTCCCTGGCCTTTTCGAAATCCTGCAAATCGTAGCGATAGACGATCCCCAGATTGTAGAGGCTCTGGCGATGGCTGGGATCGAGTTCATAAGCCCGGGTGAAGTTTTCCACGGCGCGATCGAACCATCCGAGGCGACGGAACATGACTCCCTGGTCGGTCAGAACGTTGGGGTCGTTCGGATCGAGTTCCAGCGCCTTATTGTAAGCCTCCACGGCTTTTACCGGCTGGTCCGAATCGAAGTAGTTGTGTCCCAGTTCCACCCAGGCATTCCGGTTGGCCGGGTCACTGGCGACTATCCCCTCCAGCATCTTGATGTTCTGCTGATAATTGACCGCCGGTGCCGGTGCGGGAGTGCCGGAAGGAGGCGACACCATCTTCTTTCCGCCCTTGCTGACGAGAATTCCGATCAAAAGGCCTACGATCAGGGTTATCGCTATCAACAGGACTGTTTCTTTTTTCATCACACGCTTCCTTTCACCTGCGATTTTCCGGATTTGTGTTCCTCCCAGAAAATCAGCAGCGGACTGGCCACGAAGATGGAAGAGTAGGTCCCGACGATCACACCGACCAGAAGAGCGAAGGCGAAATTGTGGATTACACCGCCACCTAAGACGAAGAGCGCCAGAACCACCAGCAAGGTGGTTCCCGAGGTCAGGATGGTACGGGAGAGTGTCTCATTGATGCTGCGATTGACCACGGCGGAAAAGCCTTCTCGTCCGTGTTTTCCCATGTTCTCGCGGATGCGGTCGTAGACGATGATGGTGTCGTTGAGAGAATAGCCTATGATGGCAAGAAATGCGGCTATGATGGGCAGATCGATCTCTTTGCCGAAGAGAGAGAAAACGCCGAGAGTGATCAGGACATCGTGAACCAGGGCGATGACCGCCCCCACGGCGAACCGGAATTCGAATCGCCAAGTGATGTAGATGAGGATGCCGATCATGGCGTAGAGGACCGCCAGCAGACCCTTCTGGCGCAGGTCCTTTCCGACCTGAGGCCCGACCATTTCGCTCCGGCGAACCTCCACCTTGCCGGCGCCGTAGCTAGCCTCCAGCGCCGAAAGAATGTCTCGAGACAGGCTCGTCAAGCCTCCGCCGACCTCCTGGGCACGGATGAGAAATTCGTTGGCCTCATCGCCGAACTGTTGAACGACCATCCCCTTCAGGTCGAGATCTTTCAAAGCCGCCTTGATGTCCGCGGCCCCGGTCGGCTCCTCGAACTGGATCTGGACGAGGGTGCCGCCGGCGAAATCGATGCCGTATTCCGGTCCTCCTTTTGCCAGAAGGGAGAAAAGGCCGACCAGGATAAGAACCGCCGAAAAGATGACGGCCATTTTGCGCTTGCCGATAAAGTCAAGGTTGATGTCAGGTTTGATCAACTGCATGCGCTTCTCCTTATATACTCAGCCGTTTGGCCTGGAACCGGACCAGGAAAAAGTCGAAAATCACCCGGGAGACGAAAATCGCGGTGAAAAGAGAGGCCATAATTCCGATGGAAAGCGTCACCGCAAACCCCTTGACCGGCCCGGTGCCGAACTGGAAAAGGACCAGGGCGGCGATGAGGGTTGTGATATTGGCGTCGATGATGGTGAGAAAAGCCTTGCTGTAGCCGGCCTCCAGAGCGGCCCGGGCGGTCTTTCCCAAACGTAATTCCTCTCGGATGCGTTCGAAAATGAGTACGTTGGCGTCGACGGCCATCCCCACGGTGAGTACGATGCCGGCAATGCCGGGGAGGGTCAGGGTGGCCTGGAACATGGAGAGTATGGCCATGATGAAGACCACGTTCAGGATGAGGGCCACATTGGCGACCACTCCCGCGAGCTTATAGTAGAGAACCATGGCCAGTATCACCAGAATGCCCCCAACGGCGACCGAAAGCATGCCCTTGTTGATCGAATCGAGCCCGAGGGAAGGTCCGACGGTGCGGTCTTCCAGAATATTGACCGGTGCCGGCAGAGATCCCGCCCTCAGTACGATGGCGAGATCGGTGGCCTCCTGTTCGGAGAAGGAGCCGCTGATCTGTGCGCTCCCTCCGGAGATGCGCTCGCGGATGACCGGCGCCGAATAGACGGTGTCGTCAAGAACGATGGCCATGCGCTTGCCGACGTTGGCCGCGGTGATCTGGTCAAACCGTTTGGCCCCCACGGCATTGAAGTCGATGGCCACGTAAGGCTCATTGAATCGGGTATCGATACGCACCTGGGCATCCGACAGGAGATCGCCGGTCAATACCGTTTTATCCTGGACGACGATGGGGTTCTCGGTTACCGCACCGGTGCGGGGATCGACATTTCGCTCATAGAGGAGATTGGTGCCCGGGGGCGGGTTCCCCTTCAGCGACTCCTGAGGATCGACATCCTCCGCCACCATCTTGAATTCGAGGCGGGCGGTCTTGCCCAATAGGGCGATGGCCCTCTCCGGGTCCTTGACCCCGGGAAGCTGGATGAGAATCCGGTTCCCCGACTGACGCTGCAGGGTCGGCTCACTGACGCCGAACTGGTCGATGCGATTGCGAAGCGTCTCCAGAGCCTGCCGGACGGCATAATCCTCGATGTTATCCACCTCCTGATTGCTGAGACGGAAATTCTTCTGAACATATCCCCCCTCGTCGGTAATGGTCAGCGGCTCGAGGCTGGGGAAGGTCTCCTGCATCATGTCATCAACTTCGGCTCCGGCCGCCTGGTCGTAGACGGTGACCGCCAGGCGATCATCCGACAGACGTTCGATCCGCTTGAAAATGACGTCCTTTTCCTTCAGCAGGGTTTCGACCTGGTCCACAATACTGTCAAGACGACTCTCCACCGCCTTCTCCACATCGACTCCCAGGACCAGATGCATTCCTCCCTGAAGGTCGAGACCCAGGTGAATAGGATCAAAAGCATCCTGCCACCAACCGGGAAGATTCTTGGAAAACGTGGGAGCGAGCGAGGCCATGGAGAGGAGCAGGCAGAACAGAACCAGCAGTCCCCGCAACTTGATGCTTTTCGACATGGAAGCAATTTCTCCTTTCGGATACTACTCAGACGGCCGGGCCGACAACGGTGATCCGTGTTGAATGGTGCAGGTAAGGGATTACTGCTCCAGTTTGGTTCCCACAACCGAAGAACGGTTGATTTTTATCTTCACGCCGGTTGCAACTTCGATGGTTACAACATTCTCCTGAATGGCAGCGACCTTGCCGTGAATGCCGCCGGCGGTAATCACCTGGTCGCCGACCTTGAGGGCTTCAATCAGCTGTTTATGCTGTTTGGCCCTTTTCTGCTGAGGACGGATCAGCAGAAAATAAAAAATGGCGAACATGATCACCAGCATGATGATGCCCTCGTATCCGGGGCGTCCTCCCTCCTGGGCTGCGTTGCCTGCCATGGCGTAGGCTTCGGAAATCATTGATCTTACCTCCTTGGTTGAATTTTCGTATTGAGTGACGGGTAAATCCCGATGGGAAAACAGACTTTCAGCCGGACGCGCGTCATCCCGGATCATGCGCCCTTTTAGCGTAAAAATCTCGCTTGAATTCGTGGAAGATCCCCTCCTCGATGGCGCACCTGGCTCCCTCCATCAGCTTGAGATAATAATGCAGATTGTGATGCGTGTTAAGCACGGAAGCCAGAATTTCGCGGCTCTGATACAGATGACGCAGATACGCCCTGCTGTAGTTGCGGCATACATAACAGCCGCAATCGGGATCTGCCGGCAAAGGATCATCACTGTAACGGGCCTGTTTGATGCTGATTCTGCCGAAGGAGGTGAACAGTACGCCATTGCGCGCATTGCGGGTGGGCATGACACAGTCGAACATGTCCACTCCCCGGCTCACTCCTTCGATGAGATTCTCGGGAGTACCGACTCCCATGACGTAACGCGGCCGGTTCTCGGGGAGCAAAGGGAGGGTGCATTCCATCATCTCATACATGAGATTCGCCTCTTCGCCCACCGAGAGGCCGCCGACGGCATATCCGTCAAAACCGATCTCCAGAAGATCCTCGACACTGCGAGCCCTCAGGTCGGGGTACATTCCCCCCTGAACGATGCCGAAGAGGGCGGCACCGTCTCCGGTGCGGCGGGCTTCCTTGCAGCGACGAGCCCAGCGGCTGGAACGGTCGGTGGAAGCAGCCACGTATTCGCGAGACGACGGATACGGGATGCATTCATCAAAGGCCATGATGACGTCCGCCCCAAGGGCCTCCTGCACGGCAATGGAGGACTCCGGAGTCAGCACGTGAGCGGATCCGTCCAGATGAGATTGAAAACGCACGCCCTCTTCGCTGATCCGCCGCAGATCCCCTAGGCTGAAAACCTGGAACCCGCCGCTGTCGGTCAGAATCGGGCCATTCCAGTTCATAAAGGAGTGGAGTCCCCCCAGCCTCCGGACCAGTTCATGCCCCGGCCGCAAAAAGAGATGATAGGTGTTGGCCAGGATGATCTGGGCCCCTATTTCTCCAAGGGCCTCGGGAAGAATCGCCTTGACGGTCCCCTGGGTCCCGACGGGCATGAAAACAGGAGTTTCGACGGCCCCGTGTGGGGTATGAAGACGCCCTCGCCGGGCTCGGGACGTGGCATCCTCTTGTAAAAGATCAAACGTGAAAATCGTCACTTGTCAGGTGTCACAGGTCACTTGTTTCAAATCCTCGTCCCGCATCCCACGTCCGGGCCTCACAAAATCAGCATGCAATCGCCGTAGCTGAAAAAACGAAAATCTTCCCGCACGGCGCGTCGATATGCCCCTAGAATTTTCTCCCGACCTGCAAAAGCCGAAACCAGCATCAGCAGGGTTGAACGCGGCAGGTGAAAATTGGTGATCAGGGCATCGACGATTCGAAATCGAAAACCGGGATAGATGAACAGGTCGGAATTTCCGCTGCCCGCCTTCAGAAAGCCGCTGTCACCTACGGCATATTCCAGCGTTCTGGTGGTGGTCGTCCCA
>NZ_KI421418.1:186401-195468 GCF_000472285.1 Desulfuromonas sp. TF | reverse complement strand
TCACTGTGCATCCGGTGTTCGAGGATGTTCTCGGTCCGCACGGGGAGAAAAGTTCCAAGCCCGACGTGAAGGGTCAGGAGAGCGAAGACCCTCCTGCCCTGTTCTTTTGCCCTGTTCACCGCTGCGGCGGTTTCCGGTGGAATATGAAATTCTTCACTGTGCATCCGGTGTTCGAGGATGTTCTCGGTCCGCACGGGGAGAAAAGTTCCAAGCCCGACGTGAAGGGTCAGGGAATGGATTTCCACCCCTTTGCCGCGCAGGGACTCGAAGATAGACTCCGTAAAATGAAGACCGGCGGTGGGAGCGGCGACCGCCCCCGGGACGCTGGCAAAAACCGTCTGATATCGTTCCCGGTCCACCTCCGCATCATCCCTGCGAATATAGGGGGGAAGAGGGATGCGTCCCACTTCCTCCACGGCGGTCATGAAATCACCGCGGCAGGTGAATCGAATATGGCGATAAGGGGGCTCTCCCCCGGGAACGACCACTCCTTCGATCCCCGCTCCCAGGACCAGCCGGGTTCCGGGGGACGGAGACTTGGAACATCGGGTCAGACAGGCCCAGGTTTCCTCTTCGGGCGCAAGACGACGGACCAGGAAGACTTCAATTCGCCCCCCCGAATCCTTTGAGCCCAGCAGCCGTGCGGGAATCACCTGCGTATTATTCACCACCAGCAGGTCGCCCTCGGTAAAATAATCGGAGATGGAGAGAAATTTACCGATTCCTACACTGTTTCGTCCCCGATCCACCACCATGAGCCTGGAGTTTTCCCGAGCCGGCAGAGGGAACTGGGCAATCTGAGCCTCGGGGAGATCGAAATTGTAATCGTCAAGATCCATAAAGCCCGTGCGAAACAGTTAGTACTCCCCCTCGAAAACGCCTCAAGACGCAAATGTCAAAACAAACACAATCGCATGGGGAAGTCAATATTTTTCGCCATCTGCGGGGGCGGCGATATCTATCAAACATGAATAAATGAAGAATAGAAAAGAGCTCGGCAAAAATCCTTGCGAGAACCCCATCGAATCAGGGATAATGGTCCGACTTCGGGGAATGAGACCTTTGCAGGGTCGATCCCGCCGGATTCGAAGACATTACGACGGGACCCTAGCCGAATCATCCTAAGTTACTACATTTAAGGTTTTTTTTGGCAAACACATTGCTACCATGTCCCTTGGATAAAGGCAGGTCATCTTAAAGCCTTGTACTTGAGCTGTCAAGAAGAAGGTCCGGCCCCGATGAAAGGCCATTGAGGTCCCTGGACAGATGTAGGAAATTCAGCTGTGGGGAATAGTCATGTTCGGTTTTTTTCGAGGAGCACCCCGGTTTTTCGCCAACTCTTCTCCTTTTGCCTGGCTTCTTTCGGCTTTAATCTCGGCGCTGGCCAGGAAATGAATCTCAGGAAATTAGATGAATTCGCTCAAAATTAAAATGCTCGGCCTCATGGTTGCAATTATGGTGATGACCGTCGGACTGACGGCCTGGCACAACCTCCGGACTCAAAAAACGATGTTGCTGGGGATAGCCGATCAGAGCTCCCGGGTACTGGGGGAAACCATCCGCAGCAGCATCATTACCAATATGGCGAACGGACATACTGCAGAGATAGAGAATATTCTCGAAAAAATCACCAAGGAACCCTCCATCGAGTCCGTTCGCATCTTTGATGAATCGGGCCGCATTCTTGTTTCCGGCGACACGGAAGAGACAGGCGACATGGTGGGCGCAGCCGACCTTTTCGCCTATCGTTCCAACAAAGTGACCTTCGAAGACAACGATAAAGGGAAAAATTCCTTCAGCACTTTCGTACCGATTTACAATTCTCCTGTGTGCCACAGTTGCCATGACCGCGACCAAGCGGTCCTGGGAATTCTTAATGTCAGACTCTCGCTGAACGCGCTTTCCGCCCTTCGCGGCGAAGGACGCGAAGCAACCCTGCTCTCATCGGCGGGAATGCTGGCCGTTCTTATCATAACCATCACACTGTTCGTTCTCATCTATGTCGACGCTCCCATTCGCAAACTTGTGGCAGCCATGAATCAGGTGGAACAGGGGGATTTTCCCAACGCGATCGTTACCGTGCGCAATTCAGATGAAATGGCCCTTCTCTCCACCAAGTTCAATTTCATGGTGAATCGGCTCAAAGGTCTCATAGAGACCACCGTCCAGCACGAAAGGGAAATGGCCATCAGTCAGGAGAAACTGGTCCACCACGATGAAATCCGCAACATGAACATAACCCTCGAGGAGCGGCTCAAGGAGATCGAATATCTGAATATCACCCTGGAAGAACGCATCGAGGAAATTGAGGAGGCCAATTACAAGATCGCCGATCTGGTCAGCGATCTGGAGGATAAGAACACGACCCTTGAGCAGGCGGTGTCCCGGTTGTCGGCCCTTTACAAAATGGGACTGGCGATAAATTCCACCATGGATCTTGGGAAATTGTTCGAACTGTTGATCCGCAAGACCATGGATACGCTCAAGGCGCGGCACGGCTATATCCTCCTTCTTGACAAGGAGGCCTGGACCCTGAAAATCGGAGCGGTCATCGGGGTCCCGGAGGTTATCGACACCACCAGGAACATCCCCCTCAAACGAGGAGGAGTCTCCCACTGGGTCATCGACAACCAACAGCCGCTTTTGATTCAGAACATGGATGATGCCAGGGATTTCAACAGGGTCAGTCTCCTCGGATTCACTCGGGAGTCGGTGATCTGCGTCCCTCTCACGGCCAAGGACGAAGTCGTCGGCACCATTACTATGGCCAACAAACTGGACGGAACACCTTTCAGCGCCGAGGATCTCGAGCTTCTCACCACCATTGCCGCCCAGGCGAGCGTCGCCATCAAGAACGCCCGCCTTTATGAAGAACAGCAGAACACCTACCTCAATACGGTTCAGGCACTGGTTTCAGCTATCGAAGCCAGTGACGCCTATACCCGCGGCCACTCCGAACGGGTCACCAGGTACAGCTTGGCGCTGGCCAGGCAAATAGGGTTGTCGGCCGATTCCGTCAAGAAGCTCGAACAGGCGGCCATTCTCCACGACATCGGTAAGATCGGCGTGGACGTCGCTTTACTTCACAAGGAAGGAAAACTCTCCCCGGAAGATATCGACATCCTCCACCAGCACCCCATAATAGGCGTCCGCATCCTCGATCCGATCCATTTTCTGAACAACGTGCTCAAAATTATCGAGCAGCATCATGAGCGCTTCGACGGCAAGGGATATCCCCACGGGATAGACGGCAAGGACCAGCTCATCGAGGCGCGGATTCTGGCCGTCGCGGATACCTATGACGCCATGACCTCCGACCGTCCCTATCGCAAAGCACTCTCCCACGATATCGCACTACAGGAAATCGCCGATCATGCAGGCACCCAGTTCGATCCGGAGGTGGCCGACGCGTTTTTTCAGCTCTGCAAGGAAGGCGGGCTCCCGAGTTGAACCTGGGCCGATGTCCGGACGGTGTAGTCCGGACGGTCCGTTGCGGAGCAACTTCGGCTAGTCCGATACCTTCTCATTTCCATTAAAAGGGGCCTGCAATTTACCCGCCGGCCCTTCGATCCCTTCCTTCGTTCTCCAACCCCTTGCCATTCACGCGAAGCGCCGATGCCTGTTCAGCATGAGCGATCCAGTATCAGGCTTGCGATGGACCGATCATAGGTTCGCTCTCCTTCCGGCGAAAAAAAGCAGCCGGGAATTTCGCCCTTTTCGCGGTGATAGACGACGCATTTGCAGCAGCTGCCACGCTTGTCGCAGGCGGCATAGGTGCAGGTGCAATGTTCAAGAGATCTCTTGGAGATGCATTCCATATTTTCAAATCCTCGGTACAAAGAGTGTCAGGGAAAGACGGGAAGAGCCGTGAGTCCCGTGGTCTCTTCCATGCCCAGCATAAGATTCATGTTCTGCACCGCCTGGCCGGCTGCTCCCTTGACCAGATTGTCTATGGCCGACACGACAATGACCCGACCGGTGCGGGGATCGCTTACCACGCCCAGGTCACAGAAATTGCTCCCCCGAACATAGGCCACGTTCGGGAGGCTGCCTTCGGCATGCACCCGAACGAAGGGTTCCTGACCGTAGGCATCATGGAAAACCGAAACCAGTTCGGATGTGGAAACCGGCTTGCTGAGGGTCGCGTAGCAGGTGGAGAGGATTCCGCGATTGACCGGCAGCAGATGCGGGGTGAAACTGATGACGACGTCTTCGCCGGCAAGATCCGAAAGGGTCTGCTCGATTTCCGGCGTATGCCGGTGGGCACCCACACCGTAGGCCTTGAACCCCTCATTGACCTCGCAGAAAAGGCTTTCGACCTTGGCGGAGCGGCCCGCGCCGCTGGTGCCGGATTTGCTGTCCACCACCAGGGTGGACAATACGATCATCCCCGTCCGAAGCAGGGGTGCCAGCGCTAGCGCGACGCTGGTCGGGTAACATCCGGGATTGGCCGTCAGGCGGGCATCTTTAATCCGATTCCGATAGATTTCCGGCAGGCCGTAAACCGCCTCAGCCAGAAGATGGGGGCTGGTATGCTCCTGATACCAATGTTCGTACACCGACGTGTTCCGCAGACGATAATCCGCCGACAGATCGACCACCTTCTTCCCCGCGGCGAGAACGTCCGGGACCACTTCCATGGCGGTCTTGTGCGGCAGGGCGGTGAACACGAAATCCGCCTTGTCGATGATGATATCGACTTCCACCGGATCACAAACCAGAGGGATGCGGGAGAGCAGGGACGGGAATACGGCGGAGATCTCTTCACCGGCATTCTGCCGGGACGTGACGCAGGAGATTTCCACTTCCGGATGCGCATCCAGAAGTCGGATGAGTTCGACTCCCGTATAGCCGCTGGCACCTACGACGGCAACCTTGACCATGACACCTCCAATGAAAAGAAAAAAGGGAAACCCGAGGGCTTCCCTTTTTGTGCGGAACTGATCCGGAAACCGACCGGTATCAAGCCGATTAACGCTTCGAAAACTGGAAGCTGCGACGCGCGGCGCGGCGTCCGTACTTTTTCCGTTCCTTGACGCGGCTGTCGCGGGTGATGAACCCCGCCTTTTTCAGGACGGCGCGCAGTTCGGGATCGGCCTCGAGCAGGGCCTTGGTGATGCCATGCTTAATCGCCCCGGCCTGACCGGAGGGTCCGCCACCGCAGACGTTGACGGAAATGTCGAATTTGCCCACGTTGTCGGTCAGCTCCAGAGGCTGGTGGACCACCATTTTGGAGGTCTCCCGCCCGAAGAACTCATCCAGGGAACGCTGATTGACGACAATGTTTCCCGAACCCGGCTTGATCCAGACCCGGGCCACGGAGGTTTTTTTCTTACCGGTGGCGTAATATCTCTGCTCGGCCATCTTTATCTCCTGATTTCAATCTTAAAGAGCCAGTTCTTTAGGCAACTGGGCGGCATGGGGATGATCGGCCCCGGAATAGATCTTGAGCTTCTTGATCATCTGCCGGCCAAGCTTGTTCTTGGGGAGCATCCCTCTCACCGCTTTCTTGATCAGCTCATCCGGCTTCTTCGCCAGGAGCTTCTCCGCGCTGATGGAACGAATCCCGCCGGGATAGCCCGTGTGATGGTAGTAGACCTTGTCCGCCATCTTGTTGCCGGTCAGTTTGATCTTGTCGGCATTCAATACGATAACAAAGTCCCCGGCATCGACGCTGGGAGTATAAATAGGCTTATGCTTGCCCCGAAGGACACGAGCGATTTCAGTGGCGGCGCGGCCAAGAACCTTGCCCTCCAGATCGACAACGAACCAGTTTCTCTTGATTTCAGATGGTTTGGCAACTTGCGTACTCATCGAGTTTCCTCTCTAGTGATTATCTGTGAAGGATAACGGGGCTCACAGAAGCCGTAAAGCTATCGGAATCTCATGGGGATGTCAAGACTTTTTTCCCGACTTTTTTCTGAATACGGGTGCGGGCGCAACACTGGATTCACAGAACTCCTGGCTTGATGCTCAAGACGGGACAGGAAGCATGCTGCACCACTCTTTCGGCCGTACTGCCGATGAGCAGATGAGAAAGCCCGGTCCGACCGTGGGTTCCGATGACGATCATGTGAAAGCTTTCCTCATCGGCGATGCGGCAGATTTCCTTGAACGGCACGCCTGAGACGACCCGGGATTCAATTTGAATTTCTGGTTTTTCCAGGCGTCTGCGTTCAATCTCATCCGCCAGCCTGGCCGCTGCCTCTTCCTTGTGCCGGGCAAGGGTTTCTTCCGGCTCTCCACCCAGGCTGGCGAATGTCTCCACCTCACCACTGACCACCACGTACAGCAGAACGTAGGAGGCCGCAACGAAATTGGTCAGGGACAAGGCGAAATCAAGAGTGGCCAGACTGTGAGAGGAAAAATCGACGGGCACCAGGATTTTGAGGGGATCGGCCATGGATTCTCTCCGCCTTTAATGTGACTATACCCTTTCCCACCCGATGCGCAACCCTGTCCGGGGATTCTGAGCCCCGGGTCATCAGTACCAAACTTCCATCAGGCACAGCCCGCTGGAGGGGGCCGTCCGACCGGCTCTGGTCCTGCAGCCTTGACGCAGCAGCTGTTCCATATCCCCGGCGTGGCGTTTTCCCATTCCGATCTCCAGCAATGTCCCCACCATCACCCGGACCATGTTTTTCAAAAACCCGCTTCCCTTCACATCGATATAGAGAAGGTCCCCCTCACGTGCCAGTTCCACCGAAAAGATCGTGCGCACCGTGGTTCTGGCCTCGCAGGCGGAGGAACGGAAAGCGGCAAAATCGCGCGTACCGACCAAGGCCGCCGCCCCGGCGCTCATGGCATCGAAGTCCAAGGCTGAACGGATGTGCCAGGAGGTTCGAGCGGCCAGGGGAGAACGCACCGGACCCAGATGCAGGGTATATCGGTACCACTTGCCGCGGGCATCGAAGCGGGCATGGAAACCGTCCGGGGCCTCGTCGGCTTCCTGAATCGCCACATCCCGCGGCAGGAGCCTGTTCACGCCTTCTCGAAAAGCGCTCAGCGGCAGGTCACGGCTGGTGATGAAATGAGCGACCATCCCCCGGGCGTGAACTCCGGCATCGGTTCTTCCCGAAGAAATCAAACGCACCTTCTCCCCCAGGACCCCCACCAGGGCGTCTTCAACCACTTCCTGGACGGAGAGACCGTTGGGCTGGAGCTGCCAACCTGCGTAGGCGGTGCCTTCGTATTCTATGACCAGGCGAATGGTCCTCATCGTGGCATCCCGTACAATGCGGTAAAAAAAAGGATTCCGGTGAAAAAAAAGGTGAGGTCGATTGGACGAAGCGGCCAGAAGGGCTTCAGTTCTATCCCTCCATCGATCACATCTTCGCCGGCGGCCACTGATTCGGCCAGGGCATCCGCCCTGTCCACCAGCCGCAGCAGCAGAGGGGCGGTCATCCGCCCCACGGCCAGTCCCCTTGCGATAAGCGGCCCTTGAGAGGGGTCGATGCCGTTTTCCCTGGAACGCTCGAACAGATCGATCGTCTCCTCACGCAGGATCGGTACAAAATGAAGGACCAGCAAAAGAAGCATCGCCGTATCCCGCACGGAAAAACCGAATCTCTCCAGCGGGGAGAGCAGGGAGGCGCAGGCCCCGGCCACTTCCCTGGGACTGGTGGTCAAGGTCAGCAGAGAGGAGAAAAGAACCGCAATGGCCAGTTGGCTGCAGACGAGAGTTCCGCGCAGCAGGCCGTCATAGGAGAGCCAGGCGACCCCCAGCATGGTCCTTCCGGGGGACAGGAAAAGGTGCAGCAGAAGAGTGAAGAGAAAAAGCCACCGCAGCATCCAGAGGCCGCGCCACCAGGTTCGCCATCCGATCCCTGAAAGCAGGATGAGAACAATCGCCAAGAGGGCAAGAACTCCCAGTCGCAAGGGATTGTGTCCGGCAAAGACGGCGATCACCAGAAG
Organism: Desulfuromonas sp. TF; assembly: GCF_000472285.1. NCBI lineage: Bacteria > Pseudomonadati > Thermodesulfobacteriota > Desulfuromonadia > Desulfuromonadales > Desulfuromonadaceae > Desulfuromonas > Desulfuromonas sp. TF. The sequence continues at coordinate 187,554 of NZ_KI421418.1, read as the reverse complement.
CGGCAGGCCGCAGAGTTTGAGCCTCGGATCCAGCCGATGCAGGATCGATTCCCGGGGTTCGTAGCGCCCCAAGGTGATGTCATCGAGTAATCCCATGCTTACAATGCGCGAAAAGGGAGCGCCGAGCCCCCTTTTCACGCCTCATGTCTCACTGATTCAGGTTACAGATATTTTCCCGCCAGGATCTCGGCGATCTGCACGGCGTTGGTCGCGGCCCCTTTTCTCAGGTTGTCCGCGACCACCCAGAGATTGAGACCGTTTTCAACCGTCTCATCCTCGCGGATGCGTCCGACCTGGGTCAGATCCTGGCCTGCCGCCTCGATGGGCATCGGATAGACCTGGTTTGCCGGATCATCAACGAGTTGACAGCCGGGTGCGTTGGAGATCAGGTGGCGGGCCTGCTCCACGGTAAGTTTCTTCTCGGTCTCGATATTTACCGATTCGCTGTGTCCGTAAAAAACAGGAACGCGCACCGCGGTGGCCGTAACTTTAAGGGATCCGTCCCCCATGATCTTCCGGGTTTCGTTGACCATCTTCATTTCTTCCCGGGTATAACCGTTATCGAGGAAGACATCGATGTGCGGCAGGCAGTTGAAGGCGATCTGATGGGGATAGACCTTGCAGTCCACGGAACGGCCGTTGAGCAGCTCGCCGGACTGGATGCGCAGCTCGTCGATCGCTTTCTGTCCGGAACCGGAGACCGCCTGATAGGTCGAAACCACCACCCGCCGGATAGTGGCGAAATCGTGCAGAGGCTTGAGCGCAGTCACCAGCTGGATGGTCGAGCAGTTGGGATTGGCGATGATCCCCTTTTTCGCGTATCGGGCGATCTCATCCGGATTGACTTCCGGCACCACGAGAGGCACATCCGGGTCCATCCGCCAGGCGCTGGAATTATCGATACAGACAGCCCCGGCGGCAGCGGCGATGGGGCAGAATTCTTCGCTGCGTCCTCCGCCTGCGCTGAACAGGGCGATATCGATGCCGGCAAAAGACTCCCCGGTCAGTTCCTGAACCAGAATCTGTTCATCCCTGAATTCAAGGAAATTGCCGGCGGAACGGGCGGAGGCCAGCACGCGCAGTTCGCCCACGGGGAAATCCCGCTCTTCCAGAACCCTCAGCATCTCGTTGCCGACGGCGCCGGTGGCCCCGA
>NZ_KI421418.1:178945-186391 GCF_000472285.1 Desulfuromonas sp. TF | reverse complement strand
GTCTGCCCCAGGGCGAACACAGGGGTTCGCCCCTACCTCACCGCAAGAATGCGCAGCATGCGGCGCAGAGGCTCGGCGACTGCGACGTTCCACAATTTGCTCATGATCGACCCCGTTGTAAATAGGTGTAGGGGCGATTCATGAATCGCCCCTACGTTCCCTTGCGTTGATCATTTGGTAAGGACAGACCTGTGTGTCTGCCCCAGGGCGAACACAGGGGTTCGCCCCTACCTCACCGCAAGAATGCGCAGCATGCGGCGCAGAGGCTCGGCGGCCCCCCACAGGAGCTGATCGCCGCAGGTGAAGGCAGAAAGATACTGCGGCCCCATCTTCATCTTGCGCACCCGGCCGACGGGGACGGTCAGGGTCCCGGAGACGGCGGCGGGAGTGAGCCGGGCCAGGGAGTCGGCCTTGGTGTTGGGGACGAGCTTGACCCACTCGTTGTCGTTGGCGATCAGGTTCTCGATCTCGTCGATCGGCACGTCCTTCTTCAGCTTGACGGTCATCGCCTGGCTGTGGCAGCGCATGGCGCCGACGCGCACGCAGATACCGTCCACGGGGATCGGACTCTCGGTGCCGAGGATCTTGTTGGTCTCGGCATACCCCTTCCACTCCTCGCGGCTCTGTCCGTCCTCGACCTCGCGGTCGATCCAGGGAAGGAGGCTGCCGGCGAGGGGGAACCCGAATTCCTTCTTCGGCATCCCCTCCCCCCGCAGGGTGGCGGTGACCTCGCGGTCGATGTCCAGGATCGCCGAGGCCGGATTCTTCAGCAGGTCGGCGACCGAATCGTGGAGGACGCCCATCTGGGCGAAGAGCTCGCGCATGTTGGGGGCGCCGGCTCCGGAGGCGGCCTGGTAGGTCATGGAGGAGAGCCACTCGACCAGTCCGGCGCGGAAGAGTCCGCCCAGGGCCATCAGCATGAGACTCACCGTGCAGTTGCCGCCGATGAAGTCCTTCTGTCCCCGGGCCAAGGCCCCGTCGATGACGCTCCTGTTGACGGGATCGAGAATGATGACCGCATCCTTCTCCATGCGCAGGGAGCTGGCGGCGTCGATCCAGTAGCCCTGCCAACCGGCGTGGCGCAGAGCGGGGTGCATCTCCTTGGTGTAATCCCCCCCCTGGCAGGTGATTATGACGTCAAGCTTTTTGAGCTCCGCCACGTCCCCGGCATTCTTCAGGGTCCCGGCATTCATGGGGGCAGGCGCCCCGGACTGGGAGGTCGAAAAGAAGACCGGCTCGATGCCCTCGAAATCGTTTTCCTCCTGCATCCGCTGCAGAAGGACCGAACCGACCATGCCGCGCCAACCGATGAGACCGACTTTCATACGCATTGTTCCTTTTCAGGTGCGATTTAGTAGAGGCGGGCCCTGTGCCCGCCCGATGATTCCATTACAGCGCCGCGACGATCGCGTCGCCCATTCCTTTGGTGTCGACCAGCTTCTCGCCTTCCTTCTTCTGATAGATGTCCCGCGTGCGGCAGCCCTGGTCGAGGACCTTCGCCACGGCGTCGTCGATGGCGTCGGCCGCCTCGACCATGCCGAAGGAGTACCGCAGCATCATCCCGGCGGAGAGGATCTGGGCGATGGGATTGGCGATCCCCTGCCCGGCGATATCGGGCGCGCTTCCGCCGGAAGGCTCGTACATGCCGAAGCTCCCTTCGGCCAGGGAGGCGCTGGGGAGCATTCCCAGAGAGCCGGTCAGCATCGCCGCCTCGTCGGAGAGGATGTCGCCGAACATGTTCTCGCAGAGGATGACGTCGAACTGCTTCGGCCAGCGCACCAGCTGCATGGCGGCGTTGTCGACGTACATGTGCGAAAGCTCCACGTCCGGATACTCCTTGCCGATGCCGACGACGATCTCCCTCCAGAGGACGGAGGTGGAGAGGACGTTGGCCTTGTCGATGGAGCAGACCTTCTTCCCCCGCTTCTGCGCCGCCTGGAAGGCGACGTGGGCGATCCGCTCGATCTCCGGTACGCTGTAGCGCATGGTATCGACCCCGACGCGGTTGCGCCCTTCCCCCTCGATCCCCTTGGGCTGGGAGAAATAGATGCCCCCGGTGAGCTCGCGCACGACCAGGACGTTGAAGCCGCCGGCGATGACTTCCTCCTTGAGAGAGGAGGCGCCGGTCAGGGAGGGGAAGATTATGGCTGGGCGCAGGTTGGCGTAGAGGCCGAATATCTTCCGAAGGGGCAGCAGCGCTCCGCGCTCGGGCTGCTCGTCCGGCGGGAGGCTCTCCCATTTGGGGCCGCCGACGCTGCCGAAGAGGATGGCGTCGGAGGCTTTGCAGATATCAATGGTGGTCTGGGGAAGGGCCTTCCCTTCCTTGTCGATGCCGGCGCCGCCCACGTTGGCAAAAGTCCGCTCGAACTTGACGTCGTATTTCTTTTCCACCGCGTCGAGAACCTTGAGCGCCTCGGCCATGACCTCGGGGCCGATGCCGTCACCGGGGAGGACCGCTATCCTGTACTGCTGTGCCATATTTCCTCATCTCCTTTTCACTGTAATTGAATGTACTGCACAAGGGGGTTAAAAGTTGGGAAAATCAACGTGTTCCAAACGGCTGTCACTATAGGAAGGGCGCCAATGTTTGTCAAATCATTTTTGCGTCCGGAGGGCCCGAAACACAAAAGGTGAGCCATTTCGGGCTCACCTTTTGTGCCAACAAAGACACACCCTTTCGGGGAAATTTGTCGAATCGATAAATCCTGCTCAGGACCAGCGGGATTCATCCCTCGGGAAGCCTTTTTCCACTTCCCGCCCAGCCAGCTCCTCCATCCGCTTGGCCGCGTTGAAACTGTGCTCAGCGCTCTCCAGGATTTCGAACTGCTGCTGCGAGGACAGGCCCCGGTAGTATTTCACCAATTCCATTTCGTCCCGGCTCAAAAGACCCTTCGGCATCTCTCCCATGATCACCTCCAAACTCCTAGACTGAAAGATACGATTAAGTTCCATTTTAACCGGTATTTGATATTTTTCAGGAACCTGGAAAATATTTCCTGGATTCTAAAATGCGGAAGGCCGGGAAAAATCACCCGGCCTTCCATATTTTAATTTTGCTCCTTCTGCTCAGTACCGCGCGTCGGCGAATTCCACCCAGCCGCCGGCCTGGATCAGCGCCTTGTCGAAGGGGCTGATGTCGAAGGAGAAGCTCTCCACCTTTCCTCCCGAGCGGGCGGTCACCTTCTGTCCTTCGAGGTCCACCGCAATCTCCACCGCGCCGGCTGCGTCAAGGGCGAAGAGGCGGTCGAGGTCGGCCCTGGGGAGCTCGATGGCCAGCATGCCGCCGTTGAACATGTTCTGGCGGAAAATGCGGGCGTAGCTCTCGGCGATGATGGTATGGATGCCGTTCACCTCAAAGACCCAGGGAGCATGCTCCCGCGAGGAGCCGCAGCCGAAGTTCTGCCGGGAGACGACCACCCGGGCGCTGTGGAGCTTATCCCCCCTGGGATCAAACCCTTCCAGCTTGAGATCCTCAAGGCAGTAAGGCTTGAGCGCTTCCTTGGTGACCTCGGTGAGGTATTTGGCGGGGATGATTTCATCGGTATTGATATCGGACCGGTCCAGAAAGATGGCCGGCCCGCCGAAGGTCTTTTTCATGGCGATAAACTCCTTTAGGCATTAACCACAGAGGCACGGAGGCACAGAGAAAACCAGAATCAATGTTTCCAGGTCCATGTCTTTGATTCCTCCGTGTCTCTGTGTCTCTGTGGTAAAAAGGTTTTTAAATCTTACGCGCGTCAGTGATCACCCCGGTGATCGCGGTGGCGGCGGCGGTGGCGGGACTCATCAGGTGGACCATCCCCCCCTTCCCCATCCTGCCGTTGAAGTTGCGGTTGCTTGTCGAGGCACAGACCTCGCCTTCAGCCAGCACTCCGTTGCTCATCCCCAGACAGGCGCCGCAAGTGGGATTGGTGACGCAGAAGCCGGCGTCCATGAAAACCTGGATGATCCCCTCGGCCAGGGCTTCGTTGAAGATCTTCGGTGTTGCCGGAGAAACGATCCCCCGAACGCTGTCCGCAATCTTCCTGCCCTTGAGAACTCCGGCCGCCTGGCGCAGATCCTCAATGCGGCCGTTCGTGCAGGTGCCGATGTAGATCTGATCGACCCTGGCCCCGGCCATCTCGCCGACGGGCTTGACGCAGTCGGGCTTGAAATCGTAGGTGACCTGCGGCTCGAGGCTGGAGACATCGAAATCCAGCACCTTGTCGTAGCGGGCGTCCTCATCGGAATGCCATCTCCGGAAATCGGCCAGGGCGGCCTCCCGACTTGCATAGTCGTCCTGGATGAAAGGCCAGAGGTAATCGACCGTGGTCATGTCGGGGAGGCAGATACCGCAGGTCCCGCCAGCCTCGATGGCCATGTTGCACAGGGTCATGCGCGCATCCATGCTCATGTCGTCGACGATCGGGCCTCGAAACTCAAGAACCCGGTCGGTGGCACCGTTGACCCCGAGCTGGCCGATGACATAGAGGATGACGTCCTTGGAATAAACTCCGGGGGGGAGTTCGCCTGTCAGGTTCACGCGTATGGAGGCCGGTTCGCGAAAGGCGCAGACCCCCTTGAGAATGCCGACTTCCAGGTCGGTGGTCCCCACCCCGGCGGCGAAAGCTCCGAAAGCACCATGGGTGCAGGTGTGGCTGTCCCCCATGATGACGGTATAACCGGGCCGGATATATCCCTTTTCCGGGAAAAGGGCATGGCAGACTCCGTTGCGCCCGACATCGAAGAAGTCCTTTATTTCATGCCGCCTCGCCCAGTCGCGCAGGATCTTGGCCTGCAGGGCTGTCTTGCTGTCCTTGGCCGGGGTGACGTGGTCGATCACCGCCTTTATTTTTGTGTTGTCGAAAACCCGGTCTTTACCCCGCCACTCGAGATCGGCAATGGCGACAGGAGTCGTGATTTCGTGACAGAGAACCCGATCCAGATCGAGGACCCTGGTCCCCGGGAAGGGTTCATCCCGCAGATGGGCGTCGAAGATTTTTTCCGCTATGGTCTTTCCCATGATCTCTCCTTGTAAATCTAAGTACCAGTTATCAGTTGGCAGCTATCAGCTATCAGTGCTTTTTCTGAAAGCTGATAGCTGACAGCTGATGTCTGTTCTTAAAGATGAACGGTGGTGCGCTTGGCCACCGAGGCTGCTTTGTTGAGAGCATTGATGTAGGCTTTGGCGCTGGCGACGATGATATCGGAGTGAGCCCCCTGCCCCAGAACCTCGCGGCCGCCCTCTTCCAGACGCACGGTGCATTCACCCAGGGCATCGGTGCCGCCGGTGATCGCGCCGACGGAAAAGTGCAGCAGCCGAGCCTTGCTCCGGGTCAGCTTCTTGATCGCCTTGAACGTGGCATCGACGGGGCCGTCGCCCATGATCGCGGTCTTCTTCCTTTTTCCGTCGACTTCCATTTCCACGGTCGCGGTGGGTGCGGCGAAGGAACCGGAGGAAACATTCATCTGCAGCAGCTTGAATGTTTCGGGCACGCGGATGATTTCGTCTGCAACGATGGCATCGAGATCTTCGTCGAAGATTTCCTTCTTCTGATCGGCAAGGGATTTGAAGCGCAGGAAGGCCCGCTCGATATCTTCCTTGGTGAGCTCATAGCCGAGTTCGTTCAACCGCTGGACAAAGGCGTGTCTCCCGGAATGCTTGCCGAGTACCAGCTTGTTCTGGGTGAGTCCGATCGATTCGGGCGTCATGATCTCGTAAGTCGATTTCTCCATCATGACCCCGTGCTGATGAATCCCGGCCTCATGGGCGAAGGCATTCGCCCCGACGATGGCCTTATTGGGCTGAACCACGATTCCTGTAATTGTGGAAAGGAGCTTGCTGGCAGCGTAGATATGCTCCGTATGCACGTTGGTGGAAAAGGGGAGGATGTCGTGACGGGTGCGCAATGCCATCACCACCTCCTCCAGGGAGCAGTTGCCGGCGCGCTCGCCGATGCCGTTGATGGTGCACTCGACCTGCGCGGCCCCGGCCTGGACCGCCGCCAGCGAGTTCGCCACCGCCAGGCCGAGATCGTTGTGACAGTGAACGGAGATGCTGGCCCTCTCGATGTTGGGCACATTGTCCTTCAGGTATCTGATGATGTTGAAATATTCGGAAGGGATGGTGTAACCGACCGTGTCGGGGATATTGACCGTGGTGGCCCCGGCGTCGATGACTTCTTTAATCACCCGGGCCAGGAAGGGCAGCCTGGTGCGCACGGCATCCTCGGCGGAAAACTCGACGTTGGGCGTATAGCCGGCCGCTCGCCGCACCGCATTGACAGCGGTCTCTACCACCTGGTCTTCGCTCATTTTGAGCTTGTACTGCATGTGAATGTCGCTGGTGGCGATGAAGGTGTGAATGCGGCCGCGCTCTCCGGCATATTTAAGAGCCTCCCAGGCGCGGTCGATATCCATGTCGTTGGCCCGGCAGAGTCCGCCGATCTGGGGCCCCCTGATCACCTGGGCGACTTTCCGAACCGCTTCGAAGTCTCCTTCGGAGGCGATGGGGAAACCGGCCTCGATGACGTCCACATTGAGTTTTTCCAGTTGATGGGCGATGCGCAGCTTTTCCTCCATGTTCATGCTGGCGCCGGGGGACTGTTCCCCATCCCTCAATGTGGTATCGAAAATCGTGATCGTCTTTGTCTCGCTCATATGATCTCCTTGTCAATTCTCCGCTCCGGCGATTTCTTCACCCTGTGGGAGAGCCCATTCAAACGCTTTTTCCGTGAACTGAAAAAATAAAAAAGCTTCCACCCCGTACAGGGGCGAAAGCTCTCGCTTCGCGGTACCACCCTGGTTCGTCCACCACCGCGGCTGTCGCTTCGGCGGACCTTGATCGGCCATTTACGCAGGCTCACGACGAAGACTACTGATACCGCTTTCCGGTAGAGAGTTCATCTTCGCGGCTCCGAGGCGAGTTCGACACGTCCTGTACCGGCTCGCACCAACCGCCGGCTCTCTGAAACAGGGGAAGAGTCTACTACTCCTCTTCATTGCCTTTTAAATTGTTGATGTTAATAGAACAGGAATTCCAGTGCGGTGTCAAGAATTTTGCTGTTCCGAATTTGCATGTGGGGGATTTTTTCCGCAAAGTCATACCTTGTTTGGCCCGATGGAAATCTTCAGACGGCCTTTTTCGGACGCCGGACCAGCCGCACTACAGAGGCCAGGGGACCGGAGGCCATGTAGACGAAAAAGAGCAGAAAAAGAGCAATCTCCGGCTGAGCCACGATAATGATGATAAAGAATATGGCAAGCACCAGGAAGCTGAAGGGCTGGCGCTTGACCAGTTCGGGGTCCTTGAAAGAATAGTAGCGGAAATTGCTGACCATTAAAAAGGCGAGCACATAGATCAGAATCAGAATCGAAGCCTTCTTGATGGTGCCGGTATCACCAAGATAATGAAAAAGGAGGACGCAGGTGGAAACCATGCTGGCGGCCGCCGGAATGGGCAGCCCG
>NZ_KI421418.1:144524-178935 GCF_000472285.1 Desulfuromonas sp. TF | reverse complement strand
ACTCCAAAGGCCACCAGATCAGCAAGAGAGTCGTATTCGACGCCGAAGCGACTGGTGGTGCCGGTCAGGCGGGCGACTCAACGGTATTGACCTGCACGTTAAAACGGGCAAGGCGCAAAGCCCCGCATACAACATAGAGGAAGGCGGCAAGCCAACCCATCTTACCGAAGGGTTTGAGGGCCCAAGCATACATGAGCAGTCCGGGCGCTACTCCAAAGGCCACCAGATCAGCAAGAGAGTCGTATTCGACGCCGAAGCGACTGGTGGTGCCGGTCAGGCGGGCGACTTTTCCGTCGAGGGCATCGAAAATGGACGAGATGAGAATAAACCAGGCAGCGACCACATAGCCGCCGTTCATGGTCGCCACGATACCGTAAAAACCTGCAAACAGGCTGCCGGTGGTAAACAGGTTGGGGAGAATGTAAACCCCTTTGCGCAGACTCTCCCTCCGGTCATAAGGAGGGCGCGTATCATTCATCGCAGAGAGCCGAGAATGCTTTCGCCGGCCACCGTACGATCCCCCACCCCGATCCGGATTTCCGATCCGGGAGGGAAATAAATGTCGACGCGGGATCCGAAGCGGATCAGCCCGTAACGCATGCCTCGCTCCAGCATGTCGCCGATCACCGGATAGGTGACGATCCGCCGGGCGATAAGGCCGGCGATCTGGACGCACAGCAGGCGCTGACCCCCTTCGGCTTCGATCAACATACCCGCCTGTTCGTTCTGTAGACTGGCCTTGTCCAGGGAGGCATTGAAAAACTCTCCCTTGTTGTAAAACATGTCCAGAATCTTGCCGCTGCAGGGAGCCCTGTTGACATGAACGTTGAAAACCGACATGAATATGCTGACCTTGTCCACTTCTTCCTTGAAGTAGCGCTCCTCCATGACCTTGCCGACAAAGATGACTTTGCCGTCGGCGGGGGAGAGAACTGCTCCTTCTTCACCGGGGATGATGCGTTCTGGGTTGCGGAAGAAGTAAACGGTGAACAGGGTCAGACAAAGAAGAACAAAGGCCGGCAAATCCCAGTCCAGCAAAGCGAAGACCAGTGTCACGAACGCGAACAGGGCGATAAAGGGATAACCTTCGCTCGCCACGGGTTGATTCTGATTGCGCATAATTCACCGAAAGGCGTGAGGCGTGAGGCGTAAGATGCAGGGGCCTTGACCCCTCACACCACATCCTTCACGCCTCACCGCATTAGTTTTTGCTCTTGTCTACAATTTTCTGAATCCAGGGCATCATGCTGCGCAGACGCTCACCGACCTGTTCAATGGGATGGGCGGCATTGAGGCGCCTCCGGGCCGTCATCTCAGGATAGTTGGTCTGCCCTTCGAGGATAAATCGCTTGGCGTAATCACCGGTCTGGATGTTGGTCAGACACTCGCGCATCGCCTTACGGCTCTCCTCATTGATGACCCTCGGGCCGGTGACGTATTCGCCGTATTCGGCGTTGTTGGAGATGGAATAGTTCATATTGGCGATCCCGCCCTCGTACATGAGATCGACGATGAGTTTTAGCTCATGCAGGCACTCGAAATAGGCCATCTCCGGAGCGTAGCCGGCTTCGACAAGGGTTTCAAACCCGGCCTTGACCAGTTCCACGGCGCCGCCGCAGAGGACCGCCTGTTCGCCGAAGAGATCGGTTTCGGTCTCGTCCTTGAACGAGGTTTCGATAATCCCGGTTCGGCCGCCGCCGATGGCGCTGGCATAAGAAAGCGCCACACTCTTTGCCTTGCCTGACGCATCCTGGAAAATCGCGATCAGATCCGGAATGCCGCCACCCTTCACGAATTCGGAACGGACGGTGTGACCGGGGGCCTTGGGAGCAATCATGATGACATCCAGGTCGGCGCGGGGCACGACCTGATTGTAATGAATACTGAACCCGTGGGCGAACGCCAGGGTCGCCCCCTCTTTGAGGTTCGGCTCGATCTCGTCCCGGTAAAGATGGGACTGGAATTCGTCGGGGGTCAGGATCATCACCAGATCCGCGGCCGCCACGGCTTCGGCAACATTCTTGACCGTCAATCCGGAATTCTGTGCCTTTTTGGCCGAGGCGGAGCCTTCGCGCAGGGCTACGGTGACATCGACTCCTGAATCCTTGAGATTATTGGCGTGGGCATGACCCTGGGAGCCGTAGCCGACGATGGCCACTTTCATCTTCTTAATGATGGACAGGTCGGCGTCCTTGTCGTAATAAACGTTCATTCTCTGTATTCCTCCTGAAAAACGGGACCGGGATCCCGGGAAATGACCTGTTCTTATAGCACAGGGAGGCGCCTCATGCCAATCCCTTTTCGCATGAAGCGCCTCGGAGCCTGTTTTCCCAATGAGTCTAATCCGTCCCCTTCCATCCTTTGGAGCCGCGTCCCAGAACCACCGGACCCGACCGCACGAGTTCCTTGATTCCCATCGGCTGAAGGAGTTCGATGATGGCATCAATCTTGGTCGGCGCCCCGGTGATTTCAATGGTATAGGAACGGGGAGTCACGTCCACGACCTTTGCACGGAAAATATCGGCGATCCGCAGGACCTCGGCACGGGTTTCCTCCTCCGCCGTTACCTTGACCAGGGCCATCTCGCGTTCGACGTAGTCCTGACCGGTGAAGTCGATGACTTTGATGGTATCGATCAGCTTGTTGAGCTGCTTGGTGATCTGTTCCAGAATCTGATCGTCTCCGCGCGTCACCAGGGTGATCCTGGAGATGCTCGGATCAAAAGTTGGAGCAACCGAGAGGCTTTCGATATTGAAGCCTCGTCCGGAGAAGAGTCCTGATACCCGGGAGAGAACCCCGAACTCATTTTCAACCAGCACCGAGATTGTATGTTTCATGAAAAAATCTCCTTAAAAAGCATAGGTCCCATAGGGCCTATAAGACTTATAAGACCTATGAATTTCCCTTTCAGGAAGCCAGGACCATCTCGTTGAGGCCGGCGCCGGCCGGAACCATGGGCATGACGTTCTCCTCCCGAGCGATCTTGAACTCCATGATGACCGGACCGGGGGTCTCGAGGGCCTTGCGGATGACTCCCTCGACTTCTTCCGGCTTGCTGGCGGAGAGACCGGTGGCTCCGTAAGCTTCCGCCAGCTTGCAGAAATCGATGGGCAGCTCCATGCAGGTCTGGCTGTATCTCTTATTGAAGAAGAGCTGCTGCCATTGGCGTACCATTCCCAGAAAATTATTGTTGAGAATGACAATTTTGACAGGCAGCCGGTACTGGACGAGGGTGGCCAGTTCCTGCGAGTTCATCTGAAAGGAGCCGTCTCCTGAGATGTCGATGACCTGTCGCTCGGGAAAACCGGCCTGCGCACCGAGGGCCGCCGGCAGTCCGAACCCCATAGTTCCCAGTCCGCCTGAAGTCAGGAAAGTTCGGGGGCGGGAGAAATCGAAGAACTGGGCCGTCCACATCTGGTGCTGCCCCACCTCGGTGGTGATGATCGCATCATCGTCGGTCAATTCGCGGATTTTCTCAATGACGAACTGGGGCTTAATGACGGATGTCGAGGGGTTGTAGCTTGTCGGGTGCTTTTCTTTCCAGTCGGCGATCTCGTTCCGCCAGGGCTCGGTACTCTCGACCAGGGCGGAAACCGCCTTTCCCTGCTCGGCCAATTTTTTCAGCATCTTCTGGAGTACATCCTTGAGCTCGCCGACGAGGGGGAGATCGACCCGTACGTTTTTCTTGATCGATGTCGGATCGATATCGATATGTATGATCTTGGCGTCGGGTGCGAAGGAGCTTATTTTCCCGGTCACCCGGTCGTCGAAGCGGGCACCGACGGCTATCAGCAGGTCTGCATTGGTGATGGCCATGTTGGCATAATAGGTGCCGTGCATCCCGAGCATTCCCAGAGAAAGGGGGTGCTTCTTGGGAAAGGTGGCCATGCCCATCAAGGTGGTGGTCACCGGTGCCTGAATGGCTTCGGCGAGATCCTTCAGTTCGGTTGACGCATCGGCCAGAGTGGCCCCGCCGCCCACATAAATCACTGGCTTGCGGGCAGCCAGAAGCATCTTGACCGCCTTCTCGACCTGGCGGATATTGCCGCTATAGGTCGGTTTGTACCCCCTGAGCTCCACGGTTTCGGGATATTCGAATGTCGTGGAGGCTATCTGAACATCTTTGGGCAGATCGATCAGTACGGGACCCGGCCGTCCGGTGCGGGCGATGTAGAAGGCCTGCTTGACCACCCTGGCCAAGTCCCGAACATCCTTTACCAGGTAGTTGTGTTTGGTGATGGGACGGGTAATGCCGATGATGTCCGCCTCCTGGAAGGCATCATTGCCGATCAAGGGCGTAGGCACCTGGCCCGTGATGACCACCAGCGGAATCGAATCCATGTAGGCGGTGGCGATTCCTGTGACCGTATTGGTAGCGCCGGGGCCGCTGGTGGCGATGGCCACACCGACCTTGCCGGTGGCCCGAGCATAACCGTCGGCGGCGTGCACCGCGGCCTGTTCATGGCGGTTCAGGATATGCTTGATCGGATAATCCATCAGGTCATCATAGATGTTGATGACCGTTCCCCCGGGATAACCGAAGACGGTATCCACCCCTTCCAGCTGCAGACATTCCAGAAGTATCTGCGATCCGGTCTTTTTCACAAAAAGCCTCCTCCAGAGAAATGATTATAGCTATAAGCTTTAAGCTTTAAGCTTTAAGCTATAAGCTTGCGGCTTACAGCTTTGTTTATGCCTTGCAGATCGCCCCCGTATTGGCCGATGTTACTACTGCGGCATACCTGGCCAGCCAGCCGCTCTTGATCTTGGGTTCAGGTTTTCGCCAGGCTGCCCGGCGCTGTTCGAGGGCCGCCTCGTCTACCTTGAGTTCGAGTCGGCGGTTTGGGATGTCGAGAATGATGGCATCGCCGTCCTCGATCAGTGCTATCGGGCCTCCTTCGGCAGCTTCGGGCGAAATATGTCCGATGCAGGGCCCCCGGGTTCCTCCGGAGAACCGGCCGTCGGTGATGAGAGCCACGCTCTCCCCCAGGCCGAGTCCCATCAGGGTGGCGGTCGGAGCCAGCATTTCCCTCATGCCCGGCCCTCCCTTGGGCCCTTCATAGCGAATGACCACGATGTCGCCGGCCACGACTTGTCCGTTCATCAGGGCCTGCATGGCCCCCTCTTCCGAGTCGAAACAGCGGGCGCGTCCTTCGAAGTTCATCATCTTCTCGGAGACGCCCGATTGCTTAACCACCGCGCCGTCGGGGGCGAGATTGCCCTTGAGGATGGCTATTCCCCCTTCGGGACGCACCGGGCTAGAGATGGGCTGGATCACCTCTTCGTCCACCTGGGCCACGCTGGCGACGATCTCCTTCACGGTCGGTCCGGTCAGGGTGGGGTTGTCGAGAATCCGGTCGCGCAGCTGATAGAGAACCGCCGGGACTCCGCCGGCAGCATCCAGGTCTTCCATGAAATGCTTGCCGCCCGGATTCATGGAGGCGAGCTGGGGCGTTTCCCGGCTCAGCCTGTCGAAGTCTTCCAGGGGAAGATCGACCCCGGCCTCCCTGGCGATGGAGAGGAGGTGCAGCACGGTATTGCTCGATCCGCCCAAGGCCAGGTCGACGCGAATGGCGTTCTCGAAGGCCTCGCGGGTGAGAATCTGGCGGGGGGTGATCCCTTCCCGGACCAGTTGGACGATCCTCTCGCCGGAGGCGAAAGCGATGCGCCTCTTCAGGGATGAGACCGCCAGTGCGGTGCCGCAGCGCACCAGGCTCATCCCCAGCGTTTCGGTAAGAATGGCCATGGTGTTGGCGGTGAAAAGCCCCTGACAGGAGCCTGCGGTAGGGCAGGCCTGGTCTTCGCAGACCATGAGCTCCTTCTCGTCGATAACTCCAGCCTTGTACTGGGCCATGGCTTCGAAGGTGTCCGTGACGAAGGAGAAGCGGCGCCCTTTTTGACCGCTGCCCGTCATCATCGGGCCGGCCGTCACCACCAGGCACGGAATGTCGAGACGGGCGGCCGCCATAAGCATGCCGGGGGTGATCTTGTCGCAATTTGTCAACAGCACCAGGCCGTCGAGACGATGGGCCTCGGCCACCGATTCGATCATATCGGCAATGAGTTCACGGGTGGGGAGGGAATAATGCATTCCCTTGTGGCCCATTGCAATGCCGTCGCAGACGCCGGGTATGCCGAAGAGGAAGGAATAGCCGCCGCCGGTATGGACCCCTTTTTCGATAAACCGCTCCAGATCCCGCATGCCGGTGTGGCCCGGAATCAGGTCGGTAAAGGAAGTAGCGATTCCGATAAACGGTCTGTCCATCTGGTCGGCGGGGACGCCGGTCCCTTTAAGGAGAGCACGGTGGGGAGTTCTTTCGAATCCTTTGGTAATGGCATCACTGCGTTTGGCACTCATATGAAGCATATCCCTTTTTATGGTCGTAAATGAAGCAGGGGCTCTACAGCCCCTGCCGGAACCAACCGTGAAGCCCAGGTAAAGATCCTTCGGCCGGGCAACCGGCTCTATAAAGCAAAGGGTTCAGGCATCCTGCCCGAACCCTTATGCGGTTCAGAACGGATTCATGGTTACTGCCTGTGCCTGATGAGGATAAGTTCCATCTCATCTTTTCCGGCCAGCTTCAGTTTCTGGATCTTCTTTTTTTCCACCTCTTCCTCGGGAGTAAGGAAGGTTTTCTGTTCCAGTTTCCGCAGTTCCTTTTCCAATAGCAGGTGTTCCTCATAGAGCATGCGGAACCGGGCGTTTCCATCGCATAACTGCTGCACCAGCGTCTGATCATTCGCCTGCATCATGCACCTCCCGCGGCAAAGGGGTTAAAAATAACAAAAATACCATTTTAAAATAACGAAAGGGCTAAACCTTGTCAACTATCAATAAGACCTGAATCGAGGCGCCGGGTCCACATGATCTCAGCCTCGGAAAGGCGAATATATCGGGGTGCCAGGAGCTCCAGAGGAATGGTTCGATCCTGGCGCAGATCGGCCAGGGCCAGAGCTGCCGCCGACGAGGCGCGGGGCAGGTGAAAAGGCCAGGGAATGAAATGGGCACGAGCTCCCAACTGACGCACGATCAGGGTTCGGTAAGCAAGGGCTCCGTCACCGGCAAACAGAACTTCTCCTTCGAGGTCCTGAAGAAGCTTTTCCGGAGGGAGCACGGCTTCCTCCGCCAGGGAAACGGGCATTCCCCCTTCCCAGCCGAAGAGCCCCGCATAGACTTCTTTTTTGCGGGCGTCGAGCAGAACGCAGAGAGGATGGCGGGGAAAAGGAACCTGCAGCGCCATTGTCCGCAAGGACGAAACCCCCGCCACCGGTTTGTCCAGCGCCAGGGCCAGCCCCTTGACGGTGGCTACACCGACTCTCAGTCCGGTAAAGGAGCCGGGGCCGACGACTACGCCGAGGGCATCCAGTCCTTCAGTGGTCACTCCGATATCGGTCAGCAGCTGTCGGATGGTTAACAGAAGCCGGTCGGTATGATTGGATTTAATATTGAGGAGGACCTCCCCCAGGATCGTCTCGCCACGGCTGACGGCGACACTCCCGCAGGGGGTGGAGGTGTCCACCGTAAGGAGAAGTTCGTCCATCACGGCCCTCCGGTAAAGATTCTGACGAAGTCATTATAGAAAGCCAGAACCATGAGCAGAACGATGAGAAGCAGGCCTATCTGCTGGGCAATCTCGCGAACACGCATCGACAGCGGCCGCCGTAAAACGAGTTCGAAAAGGTTGAAGAAGAGGTGGCCTCCATCGAGGATCGGAATGGGGAAGAGATTCAGAATCCCCAGTTGGATACTGAGAAAGGCAAGGATGGTCAGCACGCTGGAGAGATCGGTCTGAGCCGCCTGGCCGGCAATCTGCACCACGGTGATGGGGCCGCCGATGTTTTTCGTCGAAACGTCACCGGAAAAGAGCTTCTGAACGAAAACCAGGGTGATCTGAACCAGCTCCACGGTCCTTTCGGCTCCGGCCCTGACGGACTCGATGAAACCGAAGCGTTTATGGACGGTCTCCTGAAGAGGAGCCACCCCGATGAGGTAATCGGCTCCATTTTCCCTGATCGGCTGAACAGTCAAGTTCAGTGATTCCCCCTCACGTTCGATGGTCAGAGTCGCGGGGCGTCCGTCCAGTGCCTGGATGATCGGGCGGAGATCGTACCAGGAATCGACCGGTTCCCCCTCGACGGTCACGATCCGGTCTCCTGCTTTAATCCCCGCCTGTTCGGCGGGCATGCCCGGTGCCACTCCCCCCACCACCGCCTCCTGCTGCGGATGCAGACCGAGAGAGCGCAGCCCTTCCAGCCCACCGTTCTCGGGAGTCATGGTGATGATGACAGTCTGCTGTCCCCTGCGCACCTGAAAATCGAGGGGATCGCCGGCATGACCGATCAGGACCATGTTCGTATCGGACCAGGAGGAGACCGGCTCTTCATTGACGGAGACGATGCAGTCGCCGTCCCGGAATCCGGTCGATTTGGCTTCGGTATCTGCAGCCACATAGCCGATGCAGGGAGGCTGGTCGAAGTAGGCAGGGAGATCGATCCCGGACATGTAGGCGACGGGAAGAATAAGAAAGGGGAGGAGAAGATTCATTGCTGGACCGGCGGCAATAATTGCCGTCCGCCGCCCCACCGGCTGTTCGGCAAAGGAGCGTTTGCGGTCTTCGGGGCTCAACTCGCCGGTCTCCCCCTCCTCTCCGCTGCCTTCACCGAGCATCTGGACGTAACCCCCAAGAGGGACGGCGCAGACCATGTATTCCGTCTCTCCCCACTTCCTGGAGACCAGTCGGGGACCGAAACCGAGCGAAAACTTGAGGACCTTGACTCCCGAAAGCTTGGCGATACAGAAGTGTCCCAGTTCATGGACAAAGACCAGAATGCCTAGCATGATGATGCCGGCGACAACGGTGAGCATGTATCCTCCAGTCAGCTTGGCGTATCGATAATCAGACGGGCGGTCTCGCGGCCCCAGAGATCGGCCCGCAAAGCCTCTTCGATGTGCATCAGAGGCTGAGGCTGATGCCGCTCCAGAGCGGCACGGATGACGGCCGGGATTTCGAGAAAAGGAATTTTACCATTCAGAAACGCATCTACCGCCACCTCGTTGGCCGCATTGAGTACGGCCGGTGCCGTCCCCCCAAGATGCAAAGCCTCATAGGCCAGTGCAAGACAGGCGAAGCGCTCCAGGTCCGGCTCCTCGAAGGTCAGGGACCCGAGGGAACAAAGGTCCAAAGGAGGAAGGTTGAGCGTCAGCCTCTCCGGATAGGACAACGCATAGGCGATGGGGGTTTTCATATCGGGGATTCCAAGCTGAGCAATGACCGAACCGTCCACATATTCTACCATGGAATGTACGATGCTCTGAGGATGGATATGCACCGCGATGCGATCGGCCGGCAGCTCGAAGAGCCATCGGGCTTCGATGACTTCCAGCCCCTTGTTCATCATCGTAGCGGAATCGATGGAAATCTTTCGCCCCATGTTCCAGTTGGGATGCGCCAGGGCGGCCGCGGGGGTCACTTCCCGAAGTTCCGCCAGGGCCTTTTTTCGGAACGGCCCCCCCGAAGCCGTAAGGATCAGACGCCGGATGTCCCCTTTGCGGTGACCTTCCATGGACTGGAAAATGGCAGAATGTTCGCTGTCCACCGGATAAAGGTTCACCCCTTTTCGGGCCACCGCCTCCATGACCAGCGGCCCCGCCGTCACCAGTGTCTCCTTGTTGGCGAGAGCCACGTCCTTGCCGGCCTCGATCGCCGCCATGGTCGGGACGAGACCGGCCGCACCGACGATGGCCGATACGACCATATGAACCTCGGAGTGTGCGGCGCAGGCGATCAGCCCTTCGATTCCACAGAGAACTTCGGGGCCTCCCGGTCCGAGGGATTTTTTTAGAGCACGAGCGTCCTCGGGCTTGACGACGGCCACAGTCAGGGGCTCAAACCGACGGATCTGCTCCTCCAGCCGGGCCAGATTGTTCCCCGCTGTAAGAGAGATGATCCGGTAGCTGTCCGGATGGGCGGCTACTATTTCAAGAGTGCTGACTCCGATGGAACCGGTCGAACCGAGGATGGCGAGATTTTTCATGGAGCGCCCCCTCCGAAACGCAGCAGTGCATAGTAATAAGCCGGCGGGAATGCGAACAGGAGGCTGTCCAGGCGGTCGAGCATACCCCCATGTCCGGGAATGATCGTTCCTGAATCCTTGACTCCGAAACTCCGCTTGAGCATGGATTCGAACAGATCTCCCAGTTGCCCGAGCACGCCGAGAAAAAGCCCCAGCACTGCACAGTCCAGCAATATCAGGGCGGGGAAGAACCAGAACTTGGCAATGAGAGCGCCGACGAGGCTGCCGGCCAGGCCACCGAGGGCTCCTTCGATGCTCTTATTGGGGCTGATGGCGGGATAGAGCTTGCGCCGGCCCAGTGAGACTCCGGTAAAATACGCGGCCGTATCCCCAGCCATGACGATGAGAAGGACCAGGAAAATCCATTCCCGGCCGAAGGGAAGTCCCCGAAGCAGAGCCAGATGGCCAAGGAGCAGCGGCAGATAAAGTAAACCGAAAAGGAGCAGAGTCAGATGCTGGACGACGGTATTCAGGTCACGAAAGCGCAGCAGAAAAAAGATAGCGAAAAAGAGAACCGAAAATACCACGCCCGCCGTCAGCAGATCGGGGCGATGAAAACTCAGGAGGGGAACCAGAAGTACTCCGAAGCCCGCGGCGGTGATTCGTTCCCGGGCACGTTCGGCAGGCAGACACATCGCATAGTATTCGAACAGGGCCAGAAAAGTTATGCCGCAGACGAGAGCAGTGAACAGTACCGTATTGGTGTAAATGACGAAGAGAATCAGCAGCGGGAGAGCTACCACCCCCGTGAGGATGCGTTGTTTAATGATGTCCCTCCCCCGGGCAGCAGTCGTCAGTCCGCACCTGCTCGCCGGTCAATCCGAAACGCCTCTGCCGCCGGCTGTATTCCTTAAGCGCCCGACGCAGTTCCCGTTCATCAAAGTCGGGCCAGAGAACCTCGGAAAAATAAAGTTCGGTATAGGCGAGCTGCCAGAGCAGGAAATTGCTGATCCGCATCTCGCCGCTGGTCCTGATGAGCAGATCGGGGTCCGGCAGGTCGGCGGTATCGAGAGCCGCAGCTACCGTCCGGTCATTGATGTCTCCAGGCGCCATTCTGCCGGCGAGCGCTTCGCCGGCAAGATATCTCGCAGCCCGCACCAACTCGTTCCGGGCGCCGTAGGATAGGGCCAGGGTCAGGACCATATCATGATTGTCCCTGGTGCGGGCGACCGTCTCGTCAAGGACTTTTCTCGCCTCGACCGGCAGACGGCTGGTTTCGCCAATAACTTTCAGCCGGATGCCTCTATCCATCATGGTTTTCAGCTCGCTTCTCAGGTACTCGGCAAGGAGCCCCATAAGGGCGTTCACCTCCTCCTCTGGCCGTCCCCAGTTCTCGGAACTGAAAGCGTAAAGAGTGAGACAGGAGATTCCGATGGCCCGGCATTCCTTGACCACGGTCTGAACCGTTTCCACACCCCGGTGATGGCCGGCGATACGGGGCAGCTGACGCTGTTCGGCCCACCGACCGTTTCCGTCCATTATGATGGCAAGATGCCGAGGAATACGCATGCGATGACTCGCTCAACCAGCAATGAAATGCTTACCCGACAAGGGAACTAAACCTAACACGAAACATCCTGTCAGGCAAGGGGGACAGGCTTGAGAAGGGATGATAAAAGGGCGCCTGTGCGGCGCCCCGGTTTTTCGTTATTCCGTGATGGCATCGACGGGGCAACTGTCGATGCAAGCCCGGCATTCGGTGCAGTCATCATTAATGGTGTAGATGTCGCCGCCTTCAACAATAGCTCCGGTCGGGCAGGTGTCGACGCAGGTGCCGCAGGCGATACATTCTTCAGTGATTTTGAGAGCCATACTTACCTCCTCTGTTTGGTTGCTGACGCATCTGTCGGCGTCAGATCTCCATGACTTCTTTTTCCTTGGTCGCTACGATTTCGTCGACCTTTTTTACATATCCGTCCGTCAGATCCTGGATCTCCTTTTCACCCCGCTTCAATTCATCCTCGGAGATCTCCTTATCCTTTTCGAGTTTTTTGAGATTCTCGTTGGCTTCGCGCCGGGCATTGCGGACGGCGATCTTGGCATCCTCTCCAATGCGCCTGGTCATCTTGGACATTTCCTTGCGACGCTCCTCCGTAAGAGGAGGAATCGCGATCCGCACCAGTTGTCCGTCCGAGGAAGGGTTGAGTCCCAGGTCCGATTTGAGAATAGCCCTCTCGATCGCGGGAATCAGGTTCTTTTCCCAGGGCTGGATGGTAATGAGCCGGGGCTCGGGAACGGTCAAGGTGCCGATCTGATTGAGCGGCGTCGGAGTTCCGTAGTAATCTACTCGCACATCGTCCAGCAGAGTCGTCGAGGCGCGTCCCGTACGGATTCTGGCGAGCTCTTTTTTCAGGGCATCGATGGATTTCTCCATGCCGGCGCGGCCCAGACTGATGACATCGTTATACATGAGCTACATCTCCTTTGACCAGGGTGCCGATCTGCTCACCCATGACCACCTTTTTGATGTTCCCCCGCTGGGTCAGATTGAAAACCACAATGGGCAGATCGTTATCCATGCACAGCGAAGTCGCCGTCGCATCCATGACCTGAAGACCTTTTTTGAGGACATCCAGATACGTAAGAGTGGGATATTTGACGGCGGTCTTGTCCTTGACGGGATCGGCGCTGTAAACTCCATCGACCTTCGTGGCCTTGAGAATGACCTCGGCCCCGATCTCCATTGCCCGCAAACTTGCCGCAGTATCGGTGGTGAAAAAGGGATTTCCCGTCCCGGCCGCGAAGATAACGACGCGACCTTTCTCCAGGTGACGCACCGCCCGGCGCCGGATATAGGGCTCGGCGACCTCCTGCATCTCTATGGCCGACTGCACTCGGGTAACCACGCTGATCTTTTCCAGCGCATCCTGAAGCGCCAGACTGTTCATCACCGTGGCCAGCATCCCCATGTAGTCGGCGCTGGCCCGGTCCATGCCCTTGGAGGCGGCCGCGACGCCGCGGAAAATATTGCCTCCGCCGATGACCAGTGCAACTTGAACTCCGAGGGCGACCACCTCCTTGATCTCGGAGGCGATATCGGCGATCACTTCGGGATCGATGCCGTAACCCTGCTGGCCGGCAAGTGCCTCGCCGCTGAGCTTGAGGAGGATCCGGCTGAATTTCGGTTTTTCCTCGTCCATGACATATCCCGAATTATTTGGTGAGGCTCGCAACTTCCGCGGCGAAATCGTCTTCCTTCTTTTCCAGCCCCTCGCCAAGCTGGAAACGGGCATAGCGGGTCAGCTTGACTTCCCCGGCCACTTCTTTGCCCAGGGCATCCACGACCTTGCCGACGCGCTGGTCGGGGTCGATCACGAAGGCCTGCTCCAGAAGGCAGATCTCACCGAAGAACTTATTGACCTGCCCGTCGATGATCTTGTCGATGATGTTGTCGGGCTTGCCGCTTTCCCTGGCCTTGACCCGCATGATGTCCTTCTCCCGATCCACCACCTCGGCGGGAACCTCCTCCCGCTGGAGATATTGGGGATTGGCGGCTGCCACATGCATGGCCAGCTGACGGGCAAGCGAGGAAACCCGCTCATCGTCGGCCTTGGAGGTTTCGAACTCGACCAGGACACCGATCTTTCCTCCGGCATGGATATAGCTGGCCACCACGCCGGAGGGTATTTCAAACCGGGCAAAGCGGCGGATGTTCATATTTTCACCGATCGTGGCGATCTGGTGGGTCAGTTCCTCGGCCACGTTGCGACCGGTCCCGGGAAAGGGCGCCTCTTTGAGGGCTTCCACGTCAGCGGCGTCGGAATCGAGAATGGCCTGGGCCACACCGGCGGCGAACTGCTGGAATTTGTCATTTTTGGCCACGAAATCGGTCTCGGCATTGACTTCAACGATCACGCCGCGATTTCCTTCTCCAGCGGCGGCGATCATTCCTTCCGCGGCCACGCGGCCGGACTTCTTGGCAGCGGCGGAAAGACCTTTCTTGCGCAGATAATCAACGGCCTCTTCCAGGTTTCCCCCGGTCTCGGCCAGGGCCTTTTTACAATCCATCATTCCCGCACCCGTCTGGGCGCGAAGATCGGCAACCATCTTTGCGGTAATGTTCGCCACGAATACCTCCTATGGATACTGGCTGGGATACGATTCCCTCAGGATTCCTATCTCCGTTTACAATTTGGTATCAGTCAAATTCCTCGGCCATCGTCGAAACCGGAAAAAAGGCGGTCAGTAACCCGACCGCCTTTTCCTTCTTCGGGAAAACAGCCGATTAAGCTTCAGCGACGGGTTTTTCGGCAACGGGTTCGGCCGGAACCTCCGCGGCTTCCTCGGCGGCAGCGGTTTCGCCGCCTTCCGATTCAGAACGCAGGGCGGCTTCCCGAGACTCTACGCCCTCAAGGCACGCATCGGCCATACGGGCGGCGAAGAGACGAATGGCACGGATTGCGTCGTCATTGCCGGGAATAATATAGTCGATGTCGTCAGGATCACAGTTGGTATCGACAACCGCCACGACGGGAATGCCGAGTTTGCGGGCTTCCTTGACGGCAATGGTTTCCTTTTTGGGATCAATAATGAAGATGGCGCCGGGAAGTTTGTTCATCGATTTGATGCCGCCAAGACTCTTCTCAAGCTTGGCTTTTTCGCGATCCAGTTGAAGAGCTTCTTTTTTGGTGATCAACTGGTACGTGCCGTCTTCGGCCATGGCTTCGATCTTTTTCAGACGATCGATGCTTCCTTTGATGGTGCTGAAGTTGGTGAGCATTCCCCCCAGCCACCGGCTGTTGACATAGAACTGACCCGCGCGGGCCGCTTCTTCAGTAATGGAGTCCTGGGCCTGCTTCTTGGTTCCGACGAAAAGAACCTTGTCGCCCTTCTCAACGGTTTCCTTGATGAAGCTGTACGCCGATTTGAAATAGCGAACGGTCTTCTGCAGGTCGATAATGTAGATGCCGTTGCGCGCCCCGAAAATATAGGGCTTCATCTTGGGGTTCCAGCGCTTGGTCTGATGCCCGAAATGGACACCGGCCTCAAGAAGCTGCTTCATGGTGATCTGTGCCATGTTCTCTTACTCCTCTTTCCAGGTTGAATTCCTCCGCCCCCTTCCTCCCCGCCCGAAACCCCGCGACACGGGGCACCTTCCGAACAGGTCCGGGAGCGTGCGTTTTTGTACAACGAGTGTATATATCATGGGGTCTGGCCCTTGGCAAGGGGAAAAAGTTCTAATCCGGCGCCCCCATCTTGAATCATGGTTTACAAGCTTCGGCAACTATATTAGTATGTGCGGTCATGTCAACTACTCGGATCCATCGCTATTTTATAAAGGAAATCGCCGTCCCGACAGGGCTTGGGCTGCTGATTTTCACCTTTGTTCTTTTGATGGGACGCATCCTGAAGCTGGTGGAAATGGTCATCAACAAGGGTGTCCCCTTTTCCGAAACGGCGAAACTCTTTGCCTATCTCCTACCCGCCTTCCTGGTCATAACCCTTCCGCTTGCCCTTCTGTTGGGAATTCTGCTCGGATTCGGCCGCCTCTCCACGGACAGTGAAATCGTTGCCCTGAAATCCTCGGGCGTCAGCCTCTATGGAATGATGAAGCCGGTGATCGCACTTGCTCTGCTCGTCTGCGCGGCCACCGGGGTGCTCACCCTTTTCCTCGAACCCGCGGGGAATTCGGCGTTTCGCAATCAGGTTTTTCAGATTGCCATGAATAGGGCCAGCGTCGGCATACAGCCCCGGGTTTTCAATGAAGAGTTCGACGGGCTGGTCCTCTACGCCAATGAACTGGATGAAAGACGCGGAGTCATGGAAGGGGTGTTCATCTCCGATGAGCGGGTCGGAAGCACTCCTTCGGTCATCCTTGCTCAACGCGGAAGGGTAATTTCGCAACGCGATATACAGACCCTTACAATGCGCCTCGAAAACGGTACGATTCATCGACAGCCAACGGGTGAAGGTCAGAGCACGTATCAAATCATTGCTTTTGACACCTACGACATCAATCTTAATATGGGTCAGCAACTGCCATCGGCGGGAAACCGGCGCATCAAGGACAGCGAACTTACCAATGCGCAGATTCTGGAGGCACGGCAGAAAGCCTCTTCGCCCGCTGAACGCAAAAGCTATACCGTCGAGCTTCACAAGCGTTTCATCCTGCCCCTGGCGCCCCTGGTCTTCGCCCTGATCGGCGTCCCCCTCGGCATCCAGTCCCATCGTTCGGGACGCGGAGGGGGCTTTACCCTGGCCCTGGTCATCTTTCTCATTTACTACCTCCTGCTCTCACTGGCTGAGACCCTGGCGATCGAGGGCGGCCTTTCTCCCGTGCCCACGCTCTGGCTTCCCACCTTTCTCTTCATGGCCGGCGGAGCCTACCTGCTGCACCTCGCGGCCCTGGAAAGACGTCTGGCATGGCTGGATCGTCTCCTTGAAATCCCCTTGCGCATGAAACGCCGGCTTGGACGAAAGGAATCGCCGTCGTGAATATCCTCAACCGCTATATCACGACCGCCTTCGCCCGGATTTTCTTCATTTCCCTGTCCGCCTTCACGGGAATTTATCTTCTGGTCGACTTTTTTGAAAAGGTCGACAATTTCATGGAGCACCAGGCCCGGGCTTCCCAGTACCTTCAGTATTTCATCATAAAAATTCCCCTGATCGTCTCCCAGGTCATTCCTCTGGCGGTGCTCATGGGAGTCTTCATGACCCTGGGGGGCCTCTCCCGCACCAACGAACTCACGGCCATGCGAAGCGGCGGCATCAGTCTCTGGCGCGTCACCATGCCTCTGCTGCTGGTCTCATTGATGGCATCGGCGAGCGTTCTGACAGCCAACGAGTATCTCATCCCGCTGTGTGCGACAAAATCCAACCATATCTATGAAGTCGAGGTCAAAGGCAAACCGCCCCTTGCCCTCAAAAGAGACCACCTGTGGCTCCGTGAAGGGGATAAAATTCTGAATATCAGCCTTGCTCTTCCTGAGCAGCAGGCCCTTCAGGGAATCACCATTTTTCAGATGGGCGAGGCATTCTCACTTTTTGAACGGACTGATGCTCCCCGAGCGACCTTTTCCGAGGGAAAGTGGTTTCTTAAAAATCCTGTCGTGCGTCGCTTCGATCCCGAATCAGCCGAGCTTTCCGACATCGAGCGGATGCAGGAAAAACCCATCGAAATGGAGAAGACCCCCACCGACTTCCGGGCGCCGGAACAGAGCAACGATGAAATGGGCTTTCGTGAACTGCAGAGCCTCTCCCTCAAACTGCAGGCCGAAGGGTATGATGCCACCCGTCACCGGGTGGATATGCATGCCCGTCTGGCCTCCCCTTTCGCCTGTCTGATCATGGCATTCATAGGGATACCCTTCGCCCTGAAGAAGGGACGCGGCGCCAACCTCTCCGTGGGAGTCGCCATCAGCGTCGGCATCGGCATCGCCTACCACATCCTGCATGCGATCCTCCTGGCCTTCGGCTACTCCGACGTTCTTCCCCCCCTTGTGGCGGCCTGGTCCGCCAACCTTCTGTTCGGCCTTCTGGGCGTCTGGCTGCTCCTCTCCGCCAGAGAGTAATTCGCGCCTGTTGTTTTCTTCACTCCTTCTGTTTAAATGATGGCATGAAACCGACAGGAGTCGACATGAGAAAACAGCGTCTCATCCGGGCCCTTAAGGACCTGGTCATCCTCGTCATCCTGACTCTCCCCACCACTCTCCCGGCCCTGGAAATAACCTCGGTTTCTCCGAGTCGTGTTTCTCCCGGCGAGTCCGTTAGGGTTTCCGGCGGTCCATTCACCCGGGGAACACAGGTGGTTCTGGGGAATCAGGTCATCGAACCGGCAGGATTGTCGGAGAGAAGTCTGATCTTCACCGTACCGGCGCTGGAGGAAGGTGAATATTCGCTCCAGGTGCAGGATGAGGGGGAGACCTCGCCTCAGACCTTCGTCCTCGGGATTACCGCCGCGGATCCCTGGATCGACTCGTTGAGTCCAGCCAACATCGATTCCTGCGTCCCCTTGGGCGACAAGGAGGTGACTGTGCAGGGACGCCACTTTCAGCCCGGCGCGACCCTCCTTCTGGATGGAAAAACGATCGTCTCCTCACAATCGGGTTCGGAGACCATTTCATTTACCCCTCCCCATCTATCCTCGGGAGTCTACGGCATCCAGGTGGCCAACCCGAACGGAGGCAGATCGATCCCCCATTCGCTCTATGTGAATGACATCCCCGAAATCAATAACGTCTATACGGGGGAGGAATTCGTCAATTACTACCAGCTGGTGATCGAGGGCAAAAATTTTTTCTTCAACTCGACACTTCTTATTAACGAATATCCCGTGGGAGTTTCAGACCGGCCACCTGAGCAGCGGGTCATCAGAAGCCAGAGCGCCACCAGCGATCCCAACAAACTGCCGAGCCCCAGCCAGTCCGACAACGTCCGATTCGTCGATTGCGGCACCCTCATTTACAACCGTTATCCCTACAGCACCCAGCCGAAACCCGTTTCCCTGAAGATCATTAATCCGGACGGGAAAACGTCCTCCACCTGGGATCTCTCCATTCCCTGAGGGCAGTCCATAAAAAAACCCCTCCCGGAAAGGAGGGGCGGCTGGATGGCTAAGCAAAAACTTCGTCCTGCAAGGCCTGGTGGTTTTTCAGGGGCGAAGGCATACATCAGGCATGTCGAGGTCCTGAAAAAACGCCGTAACGCCGTAGGGCGGAATTTTTGCGACGCCATCTCAATAGCGGTAATGATCCGACTTGAAGGGGCCCTCGACCGGCACTCCCAGGTACTCGGCCTGATCCTGGCGCAACACGGTCAGCTTCGCTCCTAGTTTGTCGAGATGGAGGCGGGCCACCTTCTCGTCAAGGTGCTTGGGCAGGACATAGACGGCCTTGTCATATTCTCCGGAGTTGTTGAACAGCTCAATCTGGGCGATGACCTGATTGCTGAAACTGTTCGACATGACGAAAGATGGGTGACCGGTGGCGCAGCCGAGATTGAGCAGGCGTCCTTCGGCCAGAACGATGATGGCGTGGCCGTCGGGAAAGATCCACTGATCGACCTGGTTGCCGTGCTCCTGGGGGTTCTTGATGTTGATCTTCCTGATCCCCGCCACCTTTGCGAGTGCGGCTATTTCGATTTCATTGTCGAAGTGCCCGATATTGCCGACGATGGCATGGTGCTTCATCCTGGTCATATGTTCCACCCGGATGACGTCCTTGTTCCCGGTGGTGGTGATGAAGATGTCTCCTTCCTCGACCACATCCTCGAGAGTCTTGACCTCATATCCCTCCATCAACGCCTGCAGGGCGCAGATCGGGTCGATTTCCGTGACGATGACCCGGGCTCCCTGGCCGCGCAGGGACTGACAGCATCCTTTGCCGACATCGCCGTATCCGCAGACCACCGCGACCTTTCCGGAGAGCATGACATCCGTGGCACGCATGATTCCGTCGACCAGGCTGTGACGACATCCGTAAACATTGTCGAACTTGCTCTTGGTTACCGAATCGTTGACGTTCATGGCCGCAAAAGGCAGTTGTCCCGCCCTCTGCAGTTGATAGAGGCGATGCACCCCCGTGGTCGTCTCCTCGGTGACCCCCTTGATGGAGTCGCGGATGGCTGTCCAGTCATTGCGCCCGGCCGAAATGGAGTCCTTCAGACACCTGACCAGTTCGATCAAATCCTCGGGGTCATCCTCGGTGACTGCAGGAACCCCGTCCTTCTGCCATTTCGCCCCCTCGAGAACCATCATGGTCGCATCGCCGCCGTCGTCGAGGATCATGTTGGGGAGTTTACCCTCCGGCCACGTGAGAGCCTGCTCGGTGCACCACCAGTATTCGGCCAGCGTCTCCCCCTTCCAGGCGAATACCGGCACCCCTTTGGGGTCCTGCGGCGTACCGTCCTTGCCGACGGCGACGGCGGCTGCCGCCTGGTCCTGGGTCGAAAAGATGTTGCAGGAGGCCCACCGGACCTCGGCGCCAAGCGTGGTCAGAGTTTCAATCAGCACCGCCGTCTGGATGGTCATGTGCAGGGAACCGGTGATCCGTGCTCCCTTGAGGGGCTGACGGGCTCCGAATTCCTCGCGCAGCGCCATCAGGCCCGGCATTTCCACCTCGGCCAGCTCGATTTCCTTCCGTCCCAGCTTGGCAAGGGAAAGATCTTTCACTTTAAAGTCGTTCATCCGGCTTTTCCTTTCCTTTTTTCAGTTTGATGAATGATACCTTCGCAAAAATTCAGAGGATTCAGGCGATCTTTCGTGCCCGAAGGATGAAAACCCCCAGCGCCTCGCCTTCTTCTTCCACCACCGAGTGCTCCTGCACGGCAAATCCCGCGGCGGCGAGCCAGCTCGAAAGTTCATCGGCCTCGAACCCCAGCCACTGGTCGGCCAGGCTCTCCCGCACCCAGTCGCTCCGGTGCGCCACGAGATCGGCGATCAGCAGGGATCCGCGGCTGGAAAGCACACGGTTCAACTCGTTGAGGACCTCCAGGGGGCGCGCCGCATGGTGCAGCACCATGTTGAGGAGGGCCATGTCGCATTCACCATCCGGAAGGGGGAGGTGCGACATCTCCCCGAGCCGCAGATCCACTCCGGACAGCCCCTCCGCGGCCACGCGCCTCCACGCCTCCTCGATCATGGCCGGGGAGTGGTCCACTCCGATGACCCACTCCGCCCGCTCGCGCAGCTTTGCGAGCAGCCCCCCGGTTCCCAGCCCGACCTCGAGGATGGTCGCGCAGGAGGGGACGGACTCGAGCAGACGGTCGAGGTAGTCGGCCGTCGACAGCACCTCGCGGGCCAGGGAATCCCATTGCCGGGCGTGGCGATCGAAGAACTCCTGGCTGCGCTTTCTGCGCGCCTCCATGACCCGCCCAATCCCTTCGAGATCGGCCGGGCGCTCTGGTAGTTCGGACAGGCGCTCTTCCAGTGCCGGTCGGATGGCGGTGAAGAAAAGATTCTCTCCCGCCAGGCGGTAGTAGGCCCAGGTCCCCTGCCTCTGGACGGCAAGGATTCCGGCATCGGTCAGGATTTTGAGATGCCGCGATATCCGCGACTGTCCCATGCCGAGAATCGCCGTCAGATCCTGCACGGTAAATTCACCGCGCGTGAGGACCGCCACCAGACGCAGGCGACTGGGATCGGCGAGGGCTTTGATGATTTCCAACATAAATCAAGATATCCGGTTCGAATAAATCAAGTTTTCTTGATTTAACACGGAGACCGCCCTGAGTCAAGAAAGAAAGAGGGCGGATCGTTATGATCCGCCCCTTGAGAACTGGAATGTGTGGGATATGTGAAAATGATCCCACTATGGAAGCGAGAGAATCACGGTATGAGTCTGACCGGTATCCTCCTCACGCAGTTGCAGACGGACGGCGTTGGTCGAAGGGGCCTCGCCGGGGAAGAACAGGAATCCGCGCCCCAGCATCCCCGGATGTATGGTGCGGTTCTCCAGCTCTTTGTTGGCCAAGTCCCGGGAGATCTCCCGACCGGCTTCCGGTGAGGTGGCGGACTGCGCCCCACCGATGACCGCACCGCCGGCGCCTCCGACCGCCGCCCCCTGGGCGGCGGCCGTTCCGACGTTATCACCGGTCAGAATCCCGATCGCCGCGCCGATGAGCGCGCCTCCGGCGGCACCGAACATCCCGCCCCTTCCCGCTCCCTTGGCGATGTTCGCATATTCCGAACTCTTCTCAACCCGCTGGTAGGCGGTACGGCGATCGAGCAGATTCCACAAGTTCCCCTGTGCATCGATCAGGAAGGTCTGCTCCGGAACGAGGGTCAAACCGTGAGATCCCATATTGTCCACAACCACCTGGACCGGAAGCAGGCCCGCGTCCCGGATATTGAAGCCGAAAACTTTTTTAGCCTCCCCTTCATCGGCAAAACCCTGGGCGGCAATCTGGGCGCCGGCGACCTCCTGCATGTTGGCTGCAGCCGCGGGAAGCCGAAATGGGACTTCCTGGCTCTTATATGAAGTGCAGGAAGTAAGGAGGAGGAACAAAACGGCCATCATGGCTGAATACAAGGCGCTTTTATTCATGACTCATCTCTTTTTCGATATTGAAGAATTGTTCACTTGTTCTCTTTACTTTAGCACAACTGCCATCGGCAACAATAGCTCGCCGCCGCACCTGTCAGCATCTTGCATCGAAAGCAATATGTCATCGGCATTTTATGGGGCATCGGGTTCCTGGAGCACCATCAATGTCACGGTCCCATGAGCAATCAGCCGACTCTCGCCATCGAGCACCCGGACGCTGAGACTGGCGGTGCGCCGTCCTCGATGGAGGACCTCGGCACGGGCCATGAGATGGTCGCCGGGGGCGGCGGGACGGAGGAAACTGACGTTGAGGTTGGAGGTGGTCACCAGCCGTCCGGAGGGAATAAAGGGGCGCGGGAAGAAACAGACCGTATCGATCAGCGTGGCGATCAGGCCGCCGTGGGCGCCTCCAAGGTAGTTGAGGTGCTTCTTTCCGACCTCGACCTCCATGACGGCGTGGTGTTCGCCGATTTCGACAAGCCGTATATCCAGGGTCCGCAGCATGGCAATCGCGTTCCCCGACTCCAGGGTCGCAGGTTTCATTCGATTTCTCCGGGTGCGAGAGGATGGGGCGGCGGCGCGGGGCGCTCTTCCCGGAAGCGCCGCCACAGCCAGGTCAGATGAAACCAGATCCAGACCAGAACCGCGGCAGCGAAACGACCCGGCGGGTGATCGGTGATGCGGAACCAGCGCTCGAAGGATTCCAGGGTTTCCGTTCCCCCTTCTCCCGGCGGCAAGCCCCGTCGGAAATTGCGCCGGGCATCGAGGGCAAAGGCGAACTGCCAGACGTTCTGACGCACGTAAGAGCCGGTTCTGTACCACAGACGGCAGCGCTCCCGGCGCGGAAGGACACGCAGGAGTTCCCTGATTTTGTCCAGATAGGGGAGCAGTCGAAGCTTGCGGGCATGATCCTGGCTGCGGTAAATCCCGACAGTCTCCTTGAAGAAATCGTCCCAGCCTATGGCGGCAAAATTCATGATCAGGGCGTTGAGCAATTGCCGCTCGAAGAGACCTTCGGTTTCGAAGCGGCGGGCAGAGGTCAGGATCTCGGCCGGCAGCAGAATCCATTCCCCCATTCGGCGGATCTTCTCGGCCAGACAGGTATCCTCCAGAAGGGATATGGATTCGTCGAACGGCCCGATGGTCTCGAAAAAATCTCGTCGGAGCAGAATTCCCTGATCCCCGTGCGTGCACTCCGGTCGATCGAGGCGGGCCTTGCTCTCGTAAAGGTAATACCCGAATCTCCGCCGTCCCGGCGGCAGGTCGAAGCGCAGGGCAAAGCGACCAGCGATCCGATCATCGCCGCGGCGGGCAATCGCCGAGGAAAGGGCATCAAGGGCGCGACGAAGAGCCAGGGGATCGGAAAATGCGGAGTCGGCATGGAGGAAGAGAAGGGTCCGGGTGCCCGCGGCTCTCGCCCCGGCGTTGAGCTGGCGACCGCGCCCCTTTTCGCTGCGCACGATCCGGCATTCGAAGGGGGATTCGGCCGCAAGCTTGCCGGCCAGGGGCAGGGTTCCGTCCACCGAGCCGCCGTCGACGAGCAGAATCTCGAAATCGACCCGATCCTGCCGTGCAAGCATGGTGAAAAGCGCCGGAAGGGTTTCCGCCTCGTTGATGACGGGTATGATGATGGAGAGTTCGGGGGAAGAGGAGATGGTCATGAATCTCCGGGCTCCGTCTCCCGCTCCATCGCCGCGAGCCTTTCCATCGCCTCCTCCGCGCTGCCGCCGCACATCCCGGCGCCCGGTCTCAGGCTCCGGCAGACCGCGGGGCGTTCAGCCGTTTCGAACAGCAGACAGAGGTTTTCCGGCGTCAACTGGACGCAGCGCACCCCGGCCGGTTTGCCCCCCGGCATCCCTGGGATAGGGGAGGAGATCGAAGGTGCGATGCAGCAGGCGCCGCATCCCGAACGACAGTTCATCGGAAAAGATACCTAACAGGTTTTCCCTGACGCAGGGGGTTCGATATTTTATTCGAAGACCAGGCGGATGTGCCAGGAAGAACTTTATCAAATTCAGAAAACAAAAACAAATATCGCCTCCAATGCTCCGACACCAAGAGGCGGCCTCCTTATTCAGTGCAGCCGGAAACGCTCCATTCCCCGAGAAGGAAGAACTGAGACGGAGGATTGAAATTTGTCAATGGCTTTTCGCGACAGATCGATAAGGGAAATGAGGAATCTGGTTTATTGACTGAATTGCAACCTGCGATATCATGTTCATAAACAGAAGGAGGAATCATGGCCGATAAGGACTGCATCAATCCCGAAGAACATTGCGCCCTTCATGCCTGTCAATTGAATTACAAGGAAAGAAACCCCGAGATCGAAAAAATTTTCGAGAACCCCCGATATGTCTGCGCCAACTGCGGGGCACGAGTGAATAACGAAGAAAATCTCTGTAAACCAAAGCTGATTTGACTCCCATATCGACCGTTATAATTAACGGGACTGCAGCAAAGGCGAAGACCCGGGATAAGGAATCGGGTCTTCTGTTTTCGCTGCCCCGTCGTCGATGAATTCGCGCCCGCCCAGCGGTTCTATTTCCTTCCCGTTACCGCCTCAGCGATGTTGAAACAGTAATCCCCGATCTTCTCGAAATTTCCCAGCATATCGATGAAAATAAGGCCGGGCTCGATATCGCATCTTCCGTTGCGCAGCCCTTCGATGTGCTCCTGGCGCATCTCCTCCCGCATCCGGTCGATGCATTCCTCCATCTCTTCGGCCCGCTCCATGAGTTCCTCCGTACGCCTGCTGATCTGCCTGGTGACGAGCTGAAAAAAAACGATCACCTGTTCGGCTATTCTTTTCATATCGGCTATGGCGCCAGAGTTGAACTCCACCCCCTCTTCGATGATTCTGTTCGTCAGCTTGGCCAGATTTTCGACCGAGTCTCCTATTTTTTCGATATTATTGGTCATCCTCATCAGGCTGGCGACCTCCCTGGCCTCTGACTCCGTCACATTACCCTGATAGATCTTGGTCAGGTAGGTGGTGATTTCCTGTTTCATCAGATCGAGCTGTTCCTCATAAGGCTTCCAGTTGCCGAGTCTTTTACAATTCCTGTTTTCCATGCATTCGACCGTATTCCTCAGCGTCAGGTCGGCCAATCTGGCCATCTTGACGATCTCGCTCCTGACCTGTGCCAATGCGGCAATGGGGGAATCGTCGAAGATATGATTGAGATTCGTTTTGAACGCGTCCGTCTCCTTCTCCCGGGGCGACAGCAAGATGGCCGCTTTGATAAGAACGGGAAGAAACATCAGGAAAATCATGGCATTGATTAGATTGAACATCGTGTGCCCGTTGGCGATATACCGGGCGATATTCACCGCTTCGCCGCTGACGACCTGATTCGCCGCGCCGTACCCGAGCCAGCCGGTAATCGATTCCACCAGACCGACAAACTGTGGAAATATCAAAAGTATGATCCCCACCCCGATGACGTTGAACATGGTATGGGCCCGGGCGGCCCGGTGGGCATTTATGTTGCGCGTTCCGATCGTCGCCAGCTCTGCCGTAATGGTGGTGCCGATGTTTTCTCCCAGGACAAGGGCCATCGCTCCCGGAAAAGACAGGAGTTCCTGGGTCGCCAGCGCCATGGTCAATCCGACCGTGGCCGATGAGGACTGGACCATGATGGTGAGAACGGCACCGGTCACAACGCTGAGGAACAGGCCGCCGGTGGTTCCCGGATCGAAGTGGGTGAAAACCGAAACGAAGGAAGGGTCGCTCTTTATCGGCGAAAGACCCGCCTTCATAACGGTCATGCCGAAAAACAGCAACCCGAAGCCGAGGACCACCTCCCCGAGATATCTCAATTTGCGGTTTTTGGAAAAGAATTTCAGCGCGACGCCGACCCCGATGGCCGGCAAGGCCGCACTGGTCAGTTTGAAGGCGATGAGCTGGGATGTGACGGTCGTGCCGATGTTGGCGCCAAGGATCACGCCTACGGCCTGCTGCAGGCTTATCAGACCCGCGCTGACGAATCCGATCAGCATGACCGTGGTCGCCGAGGAAGATTGGACGACCGCCGTAACCAGAGTCCCCGTAATGCAGCCGACGATTCTATTCGACGAGATGGTGCAGAGGATGCTTTTTATCCTTGTCCCGGCACTCATCTTCAGGCCGTCGGCCATCATGTTCATGCCGAGGATGAAAATCCCCAGTCCGCCAATCGTCTGAAAAAGCACATCGAAAAGGTTCAGCTTCAATGCTCCAGGGTAGAGGAAAAAAACTATCCGGGGAAACGGTCCACATCCATGCAGAAGCTTCATTTTGATTCTTTAGAGTACTAAAGGAAGCCCGAGTTGCAAGCAGACTCCCACAGGCTTGACTCCCCTCCGCATCCGGATAACCTGAAGTTGAAAGGGAAGGCACCCGACAAGAATGCCCCTTTCCATCGGCAACCCGCTTCGGCGCCAAACGCCTGGAGGTGGATATGTTCAAGAGCAATTCCAAAACGGCCCCCCAGTCCTCTCATCCGCTCATGACCGGAGTGGTGGCCGGACTGGTGGCGGGAGGAGTGGCGGGACAGAGCGATCAGCTCCTTGACCGCTTCGTCAGCAAAGAGCAGAAGAAACGCGACAGAAAGGTTCGTAAAGCTTCCCCCCATGAAATTGCCGGACCTTATTTTGCCCGTAAAGTCACCGGCAAAAGGCTTTCCAAAAAGCAGGAGCAACGGGCGAAGCAGGCCTTCGGGCTTGCCTACGGCATCATGTGGGGGCTGATCTACGCCGCGGCCCGCAAAAAAGAGCCGCGTCTCGCGCGCTGGGGAGGCATTCCCTTCGCCATACCCTTTTTCCTCGCCTGCGACGGGATGATGGCCCCTCTCCTTGGGGTTTCCCCCTCCCTGCGCAAGATCCCCTGGCAGCCCAGCGTCAAGGAGCTCGGCAATCATCTGGCATGGACGGCGGCCGCCGAGATGATGCACCGACTGGCAGCTCGCGTGCCTTCGAAATCCACCCGCAGGGGCTGACCAGATTCTGTCTCAACGCGAGGCCAGCGAGCGACAGAAGGACCGAGGCCTGTTATACTTGGAGGCTGATTTATCTCGAAAGGAGCCCCCCATGAACAACAGCTTCGGTGCCAAAGCCACTCTCTCCGTCGGCGGCCGGGAGTATGAAATTTTCCGCCTGGACGCCCTGGCAAAAGAAGGGTTCGATACGAGCCGCCTCCCCTACTCCCTGCGCATCCTGCTGGAAAACCTGCTGCGCAACGAGGACGGCGTCCTGGTATCGGCGGACGACATCCGGGCTCTGGCCGGGTGGAAACCCGGGGCGGAGCCGGAACAGGAGATCACCTTCCTCCCCTCGCGCATCCTCCTGCAGGACTTCACGGGTGTTCCGGCGGTGGTCGACCTGGCCGCCATGCGCGACGCCACGGCCGAGCTCGGGGGGAACCCCGAGGCGATCAACCCCCTGCAGCCGGTGGAGCTGGTGATCGACCATTCCATCCAGGTGGATGCCTTCGCCACCCCCGAGGCCTTCGACATCAACCAAGAGATGGACTACCGGCGCAACCGGGAGCGATACGGCTTTCTCAAGTGGGGACAGAAGGCTTTCGCAAATTTCAAGGTCGCCCCGCCCAACGCAGGGATCTGCCACCAGGTCAATCTGGAGCACCTCTCCCGGGTCGTCTTCGGGCTGGAGGGGGACGGACCGCAGCAGTCCGGAGATCTGCCCCAGGCCTTCCCCGACACCCTGGTGGGTACCGACTCCCACACCCCTATGGTCAACGGCCTCGGGGTCCTGGGATGGGGCGTGGGCGGAATCGAGGCCGAGGCGGCGATGCTCGGCCAGCCCATCTCCATGCTCGCTCCCAAGGTCATCGGCTTCCGCCTCTCCGGGGAATTACCGCCGGGAGCGACGGCCACCGACCTGGTGCTCACTGTCACCGAGATGCTGCGCCGCAAGGGGGTGGTCGGGAAGTTCGTGGAGTTCTATGGCCCCGGAGTCAGCCGCCTTTCCGTCGCGGACCGGGCGACGATCGGGAACATGTCCCCCGAATACGGGGCGACCTGCGCCATCTTCCCCATCGACAAGGCCACCCTCGACTATCTGCGCTTCAGCGGCCGCCCAGAAGAGCGGGTCGCCCTGGTGGAGACGTATATGAAGGAACAGGGGCTCTTCCACTCGGAGGGTTCCCCAGAGCCGGTCTTCTCCGACACCCTGGAGCTCGATCTGTCTACCGTCACGCCGAGCATCGCCGGGCCGAAACGCCCCCAGGACCGCATCCCCCTCGGCCGGGCTAAGGACGCCTTCCGGGAGGCCCTCCCCTCCCTGCTTCCGCCGCACCCCGGGGAGGAATCCGACCCCGGCGGCAAGACCGTGGAGATCGAAATAGGCGGAGAGAAACACCGCATCGGCCACGGCTCCGTGGTCATCTCCGCGATCACCAGCTGCACCAATACCTCCAACCCCTCGGTGATGATGGCGGCAGGACTGCTGGCCCGCAACGCCGTGGAGCGGGGGATGACCCGCAAGCCGTGGGTGAAGACCTCCCTCTCCCCAGGCTCCCGGGTGGTCACGGACTACTTCGACCGGGCCGGGCTCACCGCCCCCCTGGAGGCGCTGGGGTTCCACCTGGCAGGCTACGGCTGCACCACCTGCATCGGCAACTCCGGCCCGCTTCCGCCTGAGATCTCGGAGGCCGTCCGGCAGGAGGAGCTGGTTGTCGCCTCGGTCCTCTCCGGAAACCGCAACTTCGAGGGACGGATCAACCCCGACGTACGGGCCAACTACCTCATGTCGCCTCCCCTGGTGGTCGCCTTCGCCCTGGCCGGGCGCATCGACATCGACCTGGAGAACGACCCCCTCGGTGAGGACAAGGAGGGGAAACCCGTCTACCTGAGGGACATCTGGCCGAAGCCGGAGGAGATCGGGGCGGCGGTGCGGGAGGGAATCGAGACGGAGATGTTTCGCCGCACCTACGAAACGATCTATGAAGGGGACGAGCAGTGGAAGTCGCTGGAGGCACAGGAGAGCACGCGCTTCCCCTGGGACCCTCAGTCCACCTACATCCGACAGCCGACCTTCTTCCGGGGGATGACGAAAGAGGCGCCCGAAGAGGTGGAGGAAATCCGCGGCGCGCGGGTTCTCGCCCTTCTGGGGGACAGCGTGACCACCGACCACATCTCCCCCGCCGGAAACATCAAGAAGGATTCACCGGCGGGCAGTTACCTGACCGAAAAGGGGATCGGGAGGGAGGACTTCAACTCCTACGGCTCCCGGCGCGGCAACCACGAGGTGATGGTGCGCGGCACCTTCGCCAACGTGCGCATCCGCAACTTCCTGGTGCCGGAGGTGGAGGGAGGCTTCACCCGCTATCTCCCTACCGGCGAGACGATGCCGATCTACGACGCCGCCGAGCGCTACCGGCAGGACGGCACCCCCCTGATCGTCCTCGCGGGGAAGGAGTACGGCTCGGGCTCCAGCCGGGACTGGGCCGCCAAGGGTCCCTTCCTTCAGGGAGTGAAGGCGGTCATCGCCCAGAGCTACGAGCGCATCCACCGCTCAAACCTCATCGGCATGGGGATCCTCCCCCTGCAGTTCCGCTCGGGGGATTCCATCGACTCCCTGGAGCTGACTGGCGAGGAAACCTTCGAGGTCGTCGGCCTGGCGAAGTGCCTCTCCGGCGACTGCCCCGAGGGGGGCAAGGTGAAGGTCCGGGCGACCCGGGAGGACGGCGGCTGTGTCGAGTTCCCCGCCCTGGTGCGCATCGACACCCCGCAGGAGGTCCTCTACTACCGCCACGGGGGCATCCTGCAGTACGTCCTGCGGCAGCTCGCCTCGGGGAAGGCCCCCAAGGCCGTCTCGGGAGCCTTGGCCGCCACGGCCCAGGCCAGCCCGGAGCACACCCCGGGGGGAAAAGAGGTGGAGGAAGGCTCGGAGGAGTCCTTCCCGGCCAGCGACCCGCCGGCGTATTGAAACCGGGAGTGACGGAATCGGAGGAGATGAATATGGCAAAGATATATCCAGAAGGGGGGATGCCCATCGGCTTGACCCTTGAGCCGGGCACCTATTTTCGATGCACCTGCGGCAAATCGCAGAAACTTCCTTTCTGTGATGGATCACATAGCGGTTCGGAAGAATTACCCATCGCCTTCAAAATTTTGAGGCGTCAGAAAGTTTATCTCTGCGGATGCGGGCGGAGCGGTGATCAACCTTTTTGTGATGGAAGCTGCGGGGTTTCACTTGCCGGGAGGGAATAGATCAAAGATCGGGGGGGCAGAAAACCTGAGGAGGAAACATATGAATAATCAGAGCGGCTCGATCATTCTCTGAAAAGCGGACTGAATATCGAAACGTTCGAAAAATTCTGCGATTTCGCAAAAGGGAATCCGGAGGACGTCCAATTCGAACTGGAAGCGGTCGGCGTCAGCGAGGGCCGCGTCGTGCACACGACGGCCAAGACCGGGCCGTACACGCTCGGCGGGCAGCGGATCGACAGGGCAGCCCGTGAATACGTCTACCATACGGGTGCGCATAAGGAGGTGGAGGAGGCTCTGGGCTTCACGGCTCCAACCGACCGTCCCGAACCTACGGAAATAGTGCTCGCAGCCCTGACGGGATGTCTGAACGCCGCCGTTTCCGCCAGCGCCCTGAAACACGGACTCTCGTTGCATCGTCAGGAAGTTCGCGTCCGCATCTCATGGAATCCGTATGTATTCCTGCACCTCACGGATCCCGAAGCCAAGGGAAAACTTCACGACCAGTTCGGAAAGATGGAAGTGGAGCTGATTGTCGAAGGCGAAGATATCACCGAAGAGGACATCGCCTATCTGGAGGAATCGATGAAACGATCGGCGGTTTACAACCTGATCTGTCTGCCGCACGAATGCTCACCGGTCGTTTCCACATCCTCGGTTTCCAAATAAACAGTTTCTGGTTATCCGCCTAACTCCAGTTGCTGCAAGTTGTCTGGCAACCATGGAAATTTATTCACAGGGATGAAGGGGATAAAGGTATAGTTCAAACCCAAGGGTGTGATTTATGACTTTATCCCTTGCATCCCCTTAATCCCTGTTTGCATGGTTTGTTAATGACCGCTTGGTCACCTCAACGCAGTAAACCCCAATTCACTTTCTATTCAACTCCCCGGGCGATGAAATAGAAAACACTCCTGAATCTCGACGCGTCTGCCATGCTGCGGCCGCCGGATCGGAGACACGCAGCTCCTCCAGCTTCATTGTTTTTCTGTGGCCTTCGGGCAAAATTTCTTTCTTTGCAAGGGAGCAGCTCTCCGGGGGGGCTTCGCTCCATTGAAATCGAAAAAAACTTCCCATCGACAAAAAACATGTTTAGGGAATGAAATGCTTCCAATTAGTGGTAAATGGATAGGTAGAGGATAACACTCGTGTTTATCAGAAAGGCCTGCAACCAACGGGCGACAAGCAAGAGCCCCAGACAAAAAGGAGCCCCGGAATGAACACAAAATGGTTTGGAACCTTGTCGTTGCTTTTCGGCACTGTCCTGCTTGCCAGCTGCGCCGCTCCCCAAGCACCGCTTGAATTCAAGTCGCATGCCTATGAAACCGGGAAATACTCGGCGAAATACGACAATGTCCAGATAATCCTCGACACATCGCAGAGCATGGATCTCGACATGCACGGCAAGCAGGAGTACCCGACGGCCAGGAATTTCGTCAGCAGCCTGAACCAGAGCATCCCGTCGGACATTACCTACAATGCCGGCCTGCGTACATTCGGGCACGACCCCAAACAGTCGAACAAGCCTACGGCAATCCCCTATGGGATGACGATGTACACGCGCTCAGGCCTCGCCGGTGGGCTGGACAGCATCAAGTATCTCGGCGGCGAGAGCCCCCTGGACGAGGCGCTGAAGGCGGCGGGTGAGGACCTGAAATCCGCCACGGGCAACAGCGCGATAGTCGTGGTCAGCGACGGCGTGAAGATGGAAGACTCCCCGGAGGCGGCCGCCAAAGTCAAGGCCGCGATGGGGGAAAGCCTCTGCATCTACACGGTCATGGTCGGAGACAGTCCGGAAGGCAAAAAGACCCTGGAGGGCGTCGCCAAGGCCGGTCAATGCGGCATGGCGGTCAACGCAGCCGACCTGACGGACCCCGACAAATTCGCGGGGTTCGTGAAACAGGTCTTCCTGACCGACAAACCGGTCATGGCCGCACCGGCGCCTCCTCCGCCCCCCGGTGACAGCGATGGCGACGGGGTGACCGACGACAGGGACAAGTGCCCGAACACTCTCCGAGGCGCCGTGGTCGACAAGGACGGCTGTGAATTAAAATACACGATGCAGATCGAGTTCGGTTTCGACAAGACCGACATCCCTCCCGAGTATCATGCCCAGCTCGCCGAGGCGGCCGCCTTCGTCAAGAGATATCCCACAACCCAGATCCTGGTCGCGGGACACACGGACTCTACCGGTGAGGAGATCTATAACATCGAACTCTCCATGCGTCGGGCCAAGGCGGTCAAGGCTTACATAGTCGAAAATTTCGGGGTCGACGGCTCCCGGCTGTTCCCGCGCGGCTTCGGAGAGAACCGCCCCGTGGCGACCAACGACACGGCCGAAGGACGTCAGGAGAACCGCCGCGTCGAGTTCATCTGCTGCGTGGTCATTCCGAAGGAATAACGCCCGAAACGACGACCCGACAAACACACGAGAGCCGGCGTGGTCTTCCGCCGGCTCTTCGTCGATCCGGATGATTTTACCGGATGATCATCATTCAACCGCACCGGTTCATGCCCCTCTGCCTTTTCGACCCCGGCGATGGTCCTTATCCGCCCCCCGTCGTGAGTTCGACTTTCATCGGGACGACGTCACCCTCCATCTTGACC
Source organism: Desulfuromonas sp. TF (assembly GCF_000472285.1). NCBI lineage: Bacteria > Pseudomonadati > Thermodesulfobacteriota > Desulfuromonadia > Desulfuromonadales > Desulfuromonadaceae > Desulfuromonas > Desulfuromonas sp. TF. The sequence goes on along the minus strand of NZ_KI421418.1, from coordinate 146,063 downwards.
TCCCGGGTGCCGGTGAGTCTCACACGCCCCTTCAGCCCCGCATTCCCGGCAACGACGGCCGCCTGCAAATTGGCGGCTCTCTCGGCAGCCAGCTCGGTCAGATCCGATTCGTTCAGGAGCTGCATTTCGACGAGCCGGCGTTGGAGATCGGCCGTGTAGGCCACCGTGTCGAAGCCGGCGATTCCCTTCTCGTCGCCTTTCACGGCATCGGGCGCACGCGTGTATTTCCGGCGCAGTTCAGCCAGTGAGCTTCGGGCGTCGCCCTTTGAAGAATGCTCCAGGAACAACTCTTCGAGGGCCTTTCGGCGCTGCTCGGCATACATGGCCTGGTCGTCCTTTCCGGCGCCCATGGCCTTGATCCGCTCCTCTACGGCAGCGTCCAGATGCGCCTTTCGCAACGCCTCACCGTCCGCCTCGGGCGCGTAGGCGCCCGCCACCGCCAGCACCAGCACGGGGCGCAGGGCGAGCGCCTCGGCCAGCTTGCCGGCCGTCTCCGCCTCGGGGGGTGTCAGGTCGGCCCGGCCGGGGGGAAAGTTCACGGACTCCAGATCGCTCGGTTCCACGCCGACGAGTTTCCCGATCAATGCAAACGGTGAAGTCGCGATCTTGACGATCATGTTCCCGAGCGCTTTCACGATCACGCCGCCGATCTCGAATTGGGGATCGCCTACGTCCCCGCTCACCGGGAGGTCGACATCGATTTTGCCGCTCGGGTCCTTCAGCAGCGCGACGGCGATATCGAGGGGAAGGTCGCGGGCATCCGGATGCTTCACCTTCTCCCCCAGCTCGAATTCCCGCAGAACGATCTTGTTATCGCCCACCAGTCGCTTATCGGTCAGCTTGTACCCGAGATCAAGATCGAGCCGGCCGTTCGCGATCTTTCGACCTGCGAAGGGGACGGAATAGGCCGAAAACTTCGGCATATCGACATTACTGAACACCACCTTCAGGTCCGTGTTCTTCAGAGGTTCCAGCGGGGTGACGCTGCCGCTTACCCGGACCAGTCCGGCCTTGTCCACCTTGCCTTCCAATGACACCTTCGAGGGCTCGGCGCTCTGCGTGGAGATGGTCGACAGCTCCCCGTTCAGGTTTGCGATCTTGGCGCTGAAGGGCAGCGGCAGGGAGCGGTCCTCGAAATCGGCGGAGGCCTCGGCGATCACCACGCGCCCCACCGTCACGGCGATGGGGAGTCCGGTTTCTCCTTCGGCGGCATCGCTGCCTCCGCCGGCCTCAACCGTCTCCCCGGGATGCGCCTCCTCGGGGTTCTCCACCTTTTTGATGCGACCAAGATTCACCTGACGTTCTTCCGTGATCAGGATGTCGCCATAGGGCTTCTCGAGGCGTACCTCGGAGATTTCGAGATTCTTCCCGGCCGCGCTGAATACGAGAGTGTTCATCGCCAGCCGATCCCAGCTGCCGATACGCGTGCCCTCGTCCGTTTCGGTGATCAGCAGATCGACGATTTCGACGTCCGCTTCCAGACGCAACGGGTCCTCGGGGGAGCTGCGCAGGCGGCCGTCAAGATTCAGCGCCCCGGAA
>NZ_KI421418.1:107714-144514 GCF_000472285.1 Desulfuromonas sp. TF | reverse complement strand
TTCGACGTCCGCTTCCAGACGCAACGGGTCCTCGGGGGAGCTGCGCAGGCGGCCGTCAAGATTCAGCGCCCCGGAATCCATGCTCAGGTCGGCCAGAGGCCTCACATAGGGCTGGGCCCCGGCCAGCGCCACCCCGTCGAGGTCGAGTTTGAAATCGAGGACCGGCTCCGGCAGCACGGACATGGAACCGTCCAGAGTGACGGCCCCCCCTCTGGCCGCCCGAAACGAAATGCGGGTCGGGAATTGCGCACCGGGTTCATTGGTGATGCCTGTGATCTCCACGTTGACGGCATCGACTCCCCCCTCGGCGACCGGCTGTACGCCATGGTCTTCGAGGTGGATGGAGAGGTCATTGATGCCGAAGCGATTCAGCGTGATGCGCCAGGGTTCCGCCGGGCCCGCCGCGGCCGTATCCGGCTTTGCCTGCGACTCCTGCGCCTGCGCCTCCGCCGCATCCTCCGCGGGCACGGCATACATGATTTCCAGCACACCGGTCTCATCGCGGTAGAGGCTCACTCTCGCTCCATCGATATCGAAAGACTCCACCGCGACCACCTGCCGCGGCCACTCGAAACGACCGCCGGCGATCTTCAGCGCCGAGAGGGTCAGCAGCTCACGCTCCTGGGCAACTTTCGGCGACAGGCCCGGAGGGAATGTCCTTATCAGCATGTCCTCAAGCAGCAGATTGAAGTCTTCAACCGTCGCGGCAATGGTGCCGTCAGGCAACTTGGAGACGGAGTAGTCCAGGCCGATGTCGACATTGCCCTCGACGATATCGAAGCCGGCTTCGTTGCGGATATATTCGGACAAGAGCTCGAAGTAAGTACCGGTGATCGTCGCGTGGCCGGCGGTTTCCAGCGGGTTGAATTGCAGGCTGCCCGTCCAGCTGAGGGTGCTTCCTGTCTCGGTGGTGATGACGACCGACTGCTGCCCCGGGCGCTGCGGCAGCGTATTCAGATCCAGAATTGAGACGGTGATGGGGCCGAATTCGTGCTCCACCGGCTCGGCAGGGACTTCATCTTGCCAGTCGACCGAGCAGCGATTGATCTCCACATCATGAATCATGAGGCGCGGGAGGCCCGTCTCCTCTTCCGCCGCATCATCCTCGATGGGCGGCTCGGGACGATCGGCAACGAGGCGCGACAGATTCAAGGTGCCCTCTCTGTCCCGGGAGACGTAGAGCTTTGGCGCATCCAGCCGGAACTCGTCGAAGGTCCACGCCCAGCGGAAGAGCGAACTCAGCTGGAAATTTACGAAGATCCGATCGATACGCGACAATGGCTCGCGGAGGGGATCATCGAGCTCCAGCCCCTCTATGGTCAGGCTCAGAACGAAGGGGTTGATGGCCACCTTCTTCAGGCGGAGTTCCGAATCGAACTGCGACTTCACGATCTTGACGGCCTGCTTCTCCAGCAGCCACGGCGCCAGGAAGAAGCCCAACAGGGCATAGAGCGCGACTGCGATCGCCCCACCGATCAGGAGGCGGCGACGGCTGGCCAGAAATCCGGTCACCCGCCCGCTGCGTTGGTTTTCGCTCGGTGTCATCGCATCGTCCTTATGTCGGCGGGTCAACCGCCCGTCACCGGCAGCGCGAAGGTCTGCCAAAGGTCCGCCTGCCCGCCGGTCGTCCCCGACCGTGCCTGGTCATCCCCATACAATAGGGCTTGGAGTAGACAGCGCAGGCTTTGCGGGTGCAGGCGGCAATGCCGGTCTCCGGGTTGATCCCGACCAACCCGTAACGCCGATCTCCCTTATTTGCTCTTGTCCAGCTTGGTGAATTTCGAGCCTTTCAGGGAGACATCGGCCATCAGGCCCTTCACCCCGAACACGAAGCCGACGATGGGGTCCTTGAGGGTGGTGGTGTCGAGGCGCTCTCCGGCACCGATGTCCAGCAGTGCGACGTTGCCGTCGACGCCGGTCTCCCAGCCCTGGCTGGCGCGGAACTTCTTGAGCGCCTCATCGGTCATGAAGGCGATGACGATGTCCTTCTTCTGGGCGCCTATCTGGAGGCCGAAGGAGCCGGCGACGATGTTGTAATAATCCACCGTCTTGCCCCCGATCCGCAGCGCCCCTTCTCCGTACTCGCCACCGACGACAAAACCGCCCTTGATGACACCGGGCAGGATCAGCAGGCCCTTGGCGTTCTTGGCGAATTCCTCGGCGCCCTTGACTTCCTTGTAAAAACGTTCCAGGGCCACGTCGGCGCTGACGTCGATTTCCCTGGCCGTGGCGGCGCGGCTTTGCTCGACCATCAGAAATCCGCAAGCCAGCGTGAACCCTAAAGCAAAGACGCAAGCGGCATTTTTCAGCAAGAGTTTTCTTATCATGACTGCATCTCCTTTTCTCCTGGGGAAATCAGGGACACTCACCCACGTTTCCGACAGATTGCCAGAACCTCTGAGTGGTCAGACCTCTCTTCTGTCGAGGTCTGCCCCCTCACCCTCTTCTGCGCCACATCGACTCAATAAACGGTGATCTTTTCATCAGTTGTCTCTTTTCGTGAGACATTCGTCAACTTTCCCTGTGTCGACTTCGCTCCTACGATATCCTGCCTCACGACGTTTACAAGTCTTCGAAAAAAACAGCCTTTGAATCATCCCGTGCCAACGCGTCCAGCCGGCCCGCGAAGGCGATCACCGCTTCCGCCCTTTGTCGAAGCTCCGGCTCCTGCGCCTGCTTCAGGATGTAACCCGCCAGTTCTCTCAATTGGCCGGCGGCCTGAGCCTTCAGCGCCGTGGTCACCGTCTGACTTTTCCGAAAGAGGGCGCCGATCCCCAGGAAAAGGACGAGCGGCTCCCGAAGCCAATGAACAAGCATCTTCGGCGAACCGGTCATGTAAATTAGATTACCCTTCTTTTTCGGATTCGCCAGGGAGAACCCACCCTCGCTCTCGATTCCGGCTCATCCGGAGTAGATTCTTGACAGACGGTTGGCGTCTTTTAAAGTGATACGGAAATGCGGTGGCGGAAATCGTGTGAGTCCTTACCGAGGTGGGAGAATCATCATGCGCACCCGTTCGAAACGGAAAAAAGAGAAGCAGCGGGACGAATCGATGTCCCGGGAGCTTCCCTCCTGGCTCAGCGGCCTTCTGATCGTCGGAACCGTTGTCACCGTCGTCTACAGTGAACTGAAGCGTCCCCTGCGGGAGACGACGCAGGACAAGGTAAAAAGGGATGTGCGCAACGCCGCCATGTCCCTGATGACCGCGGCCACCATCTCCCTCACGGAGAAACCGCTGACCACCCTCCTGTCGAAAATGGTCCTCCAAAACCGCTGGGGGCTGCTCAAACTGAAGCGGCTTCCCGTCGGGGTGGACCTCCTTCTCTCCATCGTCCTGCTCGACTACACCCTCTACATCTGGCATGTCCTGACCCATAAGGTCCCCTTCCTCTGGCGCTTCCACCAGGTGCATCACGTCGACCTCGATCTCGACGCGTCCACCGCCCTGCGCTTCCATGCCTTGGAGATGGCCCTGTCCGTCCCCTGGCGCGCCGCCCAGGTTCTCCTCTTCGGGGTTTCAACCAAGGGGCTGGCCCTCTGGCAGACCCTCACGCTGATGGAGATCCTCTTCCACCACTCCAACATACGCCTGCCGTACGGACTGGAGCGCCGGCTCTGCCGTCTCATCGTCACCCCCCGCATGCACGGCATCCACCACTCCATCGTCCGGGAGGAGACGGATTCCAACTGGTCGACGATCTTCTCCTGGCCGGACTACGTGCACGGGACCCTCCGGCTGAACGTTCCCCAGGACGAGATCACCATCGGCGTGCCCGCCTACCTGAACCCGGAAGAACTCACTTTCGGCAAGCTCATGAAGATGCCATTTACGGCGGACCGGCCGAGCTGGCGACTAGTCGGTGACGGAAAACCGGAAAGAGAAGAGCCTCTGCCCCTATCCAGAACGACTCTTGCGAGCTGAATCCACGGGGGCGGGTTTATTTTTCATCCCCTCTTCGAGTACAATACGGTCTGAGCTCATTCATACTCATGCTCGGAGTCTAAAATAAGGATGAATAAACAAGCGCATTTCCAGGGGCTTTCCGGACTCATCTTTTTACTGCTTTTTCTGGCCTGCGCTTCCCTCTGCCGGGCCACCGATATATCTCCGACCCTGCTGGCGGGATCTTCGCTGCAGGTCCGCTCCACCGAAGAGGACGGCCTGTTCGGCGCGGAAGTCAACGGCATGATCGAGTATCCTTTCAGCAGGGTGAAAGAGGCCCTGACCGCTCCTGCCGCCTGGTGCGATTTCATCCCCCTGGTGTTCAATGTCAAATCGTGCATCCACAGCGTCCGCAAAGATCGAACCCTGCTGACACTCTTCATTGGACGCAAGTTTTTCGAACCTCCCGAGGACGCCCTTCAGCTTGAATACGTTTTTCGGATCCTCAAACAGGAAGAAGATCAATTGCGGGTCCTGCTCATCGCCTCGGAAGGTCCGCACGGCACCCGCGACTATCGTATCGAGGTCGAGGCTCATGCCGATGCGGATGGACGCACATTCATCCGGCTCAATTCCTCTTTCCGGCCGAGCCTGCGCAGCAAATTTGCAACCGGATTCTATCTCTCCACCACCGGCAGCGACAAGATCGGGTTTTCCGTGGTGGGAAAAGAGGGGGGTAAGCTTCTCTATGTGGGGGGTACCAAGGGAATTGTCGAGCGGAATGCAATGCGCTACTATATGGCCCTGAAAGCCTACCTCGATACCCTGCATGTCCCTGAAGAGAACCGGCTGGATGCCCGCTTGAACGCCTGGTTCGATTTAACCCAGGAGCACCCTCGGCAGCTCTATGAAATGAGCAAAAGGGAATATCTGAGCATCAAGCGGAAGGAGCGCAGGTATCAATTGGAGCTGCAGGGAAGCACGAACCCGTTTGAGGTCAATCGGAATGAGCGGCGAACGCATGCCGTCCAGGGCTGATCGTGGAGTTGATCCGGAGATGACCGACCTGAATACGGATTCAGGCCGAAGCGGCCGCCCCAAAAACAGGGCTGTGCGCTGGTGCCTCACCGCGGCAGGTCTGCTCAGTACCGGCCTGGCCGTACTCGGCATTTTCCTGCCACTTCTTCCGACTGTCCCCTTGCTGCTTCTGGCTGCTGCATGCTTTGCCCGGAGCTCCGAACGTTTTCACCGTCATCTTCTTGAACACCGCCGTTTAGGTCCGCTGATTCGTCCCTACCTGGCAGGAGACGGAATACCCCGAAAAGCAAAAGCCACGGCGATCATCCTGATCTGGCTCACCATTCCGGCATCGGCTCTCTACATCGTCCCCCTGTTCTGGTTGAAGGCACTGCTCATCGGCATAGCCGCCGCCGTCACAATTTATCTTTTGCTGCTGCCGACCCTCGATCCTGCCGGCCCTCGCTCCTGCGACTCCTGAATATAATCAGGGTGCGCTTGTCTCTCCAAGACGGTATGAAGGCCAATCCTTTTGACATTCCGTTTATCTCAGCTAATCTTCTCTCATATTCTGCGGAGGTTGCATTCATACACTCAAACCGGCCCTCTTGAATTGCCGCCTTCGCTTGAATCAATTCTGCCGATGGCGATAATTGCGCCGTGGTTCTGGAAAAAGCATATTTCAGCTAATTTGTGCATTTTATTTTTTCAAGAGGAGAGGACCTATGCCTGGTAAAAAAATCCTTCTGGTTGAAGACCAGGAAAGCCTGCTCAAACTTGAAAGCATACTGCTGACTTCCAGGGGATTCGAGGTCCGAGGAGTTTCCGACGGCCAGGCCGCGCTCGCCGCCATTGAAGAAGACATTCCGGACCTGATGCTGCTGGACATCATGCTCCCGGATCTGGACGGATTCGAGATCTGTCGAATGATCAAGGAAAAGGAGCGGACCCGGAAGATCCCCATCATCATGGTGACGGCAAGAAAGAGCCGCATGGACGTCCAGCTAAGCAAGGAGGCCGGAGCCGATGCCTACATCACCAAGCCCTTCAAATCGGCCATGCTCATAGAAACCATTCAAAAAATTCTCGCAAGATGAATCGAGGGATGTTCCGAGATCTTTGCCACGGCGAAATATTACGGCATGAGAGAATCGAAACCGGGGGGAAAGAATGAGGATCCTGTTCCTGGACATTGACGGAGTCTTGAATCATGAGGAGGGAAGCATCTATTTCGAAGACGAAAAGGTACGCATCCTCAACAAAATCCTGACGACCACCGACGCCAATCTCGTCGTCACCAGCACATGGAGGCTGGGGGCCACTCCGGAGGAAATGGACGAAGTCCTGTCTTCTAAGGGGGTTCTTCCGGGACGGGTTATCGGCGTCACTCCCTATCTCGATGATCAACGGGGACGGGAAATCCAGGAATGGCTTGAAACCTGGACACCCCGTTACCAGATTGAGAAGATCGTCATTCTGGACGACCGAAACGATCTCGCTCCATTGGATGGGGCTCTGGTCAGAACCAGCAAGACGATAGGGTTAACGGAGCAGGACGCCAATCTGGCAATTCAGTTCCTCAATTCAACGCAGCCCATCTGATCCGTCCTGAATCATCAGATCACGCCCTTGTCAGCCATGTTGTCGATCAGATCGGTGACCAGATCTTCAATCGCCCTGTTCGTATCCTTGTCGGATGAGATTTCCGCACGGGCCGACCAGACAGGCTGATCTGTGGCAACGAGATAAAGCGTCGTTTCGATGATATAGACCTCGTAGTAGGAAACCTCCGGGGGGTAATGGAGGACATCGTAGCTGCCGGAGTAGTATCCGTACCATCCACCGTACGGATCGACCCAGGGATGTGGACCCCCACCCCAGTACGGTCCTGTGTAGCCGCCCAGGCGTGTCGTATATCCCGGTTGCACGACCGTCTCCTGTCGGGTTCCGACAAGACGTGAAACGATAATCCCATCCACGTCCTGGCCCCCGATCCATTGTTCCATCTCTGCCTTCTCGGGGATGTCCTTCCCGGAAATCGACCGATAGCTCGGGGCGACTTTCAATCCGTATTGCTGGAGCTGGGCGACCATCTCATCCTCGAAGGTGCGTCGAAGCAGATCTTCCTCCGAAACCCCCAGCACCAGTATCGATTGGACTTGCGACCGCTTGAATTCAGGATCGACCCAGGAGGCGGTCAACTTTGATGAGACACAAGAGGATAGAAGCAGGATAAGCAGCGGCAGCAAGCAAGCCCTTGAATACGTTTTCATCCGAGACTCCCTGAAGGCACCTATTTCTTTATCGTTTTCTCTCTTCCTTTTCACCAGTATAGTCTCGGTTTCCGTCAGCGCAAATTCATCGATTTGTCAAAAACCCGGTATTTATTCGAACGAGTTCCTTGATTATCAAATTACTTGACAGACAAACGGATATCCGGCACTCTTGGGCTCATTAAATTTTCAGCTTCGGAAAGGAACAAATTCACATGGAGCTCGATCATCTCTTCTGGGCCGCCTTCCAGAGCAGCCTGATCCTGGGGCTGGTGCATGGCGTCAATCCCTGCGGCCACAGCTGGCTGGTACTCGCCCCCTTCATTGTCGGACAGAAAAAAGGCCGCAAAGCGGCCTTTCTGACGGTATCGTTCCTCGCCGGTACGGCCGCCGCGTGCCTTCTGCTGGGATTGACCCTGGGAGCGATCTCGACGGTGATTCCCGAGACCTTCGAATATTGGGTCGATATCGGCACCGCCGGCCTGCTCCTCCTGCTGGGAGCGGTGCTGATCATCAATCCCCACCTGCTGCACCACCATCACGACGAGGAGCACGGGCACGATCACGAACATGATCTGGACCATCTCAAGCCGGCCGCCAAGAGGCAGAGGATGGCCGGAGCCGCCCTTTTCGGGGTCGGCTTCGTCAACATGATCATTCCCTGCCCTACCGTGGCGATCATGTACGGCTACGCCCTCGACTCAGGGAGCGCATTGAAGGCAACGACGGTCTTCGGAATCTATGCCTTGGGTACGGCAGCTGCGGTGGCCGTAGTGATCTACGCCATCTTCCACGTCGCCCGCCTGCTCAAGACGTTAACCCAGGATTGGGTGGAGGATGCGCTCATGCGCGGCGCCGGAGTGATTACGATCATTTTCGCCGGCTATTCCTTCATCGCACATCTTTAGCAGGAGCACGATCATGACGGTGGAGATCCTGGCGCAGCAGATCATCGAATTCTACGAGAAGCTTTCCTCCTGGGAACATGCCGTGGTCAAGGACAGCGAACTGACCCCGGGGCAGATGCATGCCATCGAGATCATAGGCCACGAGAAATCGCTCCGCATGAAGGAGCTGGCGGAAAAACTTGGAGTGACCACCGGCACCCTGACCGTGACGGTAGACAAGCTCGAACGCAGGGGGTTGCTCGAAAGGCGGCCGCACGAAAGTGACCGACGCTCCTACCGGGTGGTCCTCACCGAGGCGGGTGGAAAGCATTTTGCCAGCCACCAGGAGTATCATCTTCAGCTGACCGGCGAGATCGCCGCCGTCTTGAGCAGCGAGGAGCTGGAGGTGTTCGGGCGGGTGCTGGAGAAAGTAGTGAAACAGCTATGAAAACAAAACCGCCCCGCGGAAAGCTGCGGGGCGGAATCGAACCTGAAGCCTCTTCAATGACGGGTGATCTTTCTGATTCCTCTCCCGGCGGCATCCCGGGTCCGGCCATACCCGACCTGGGCTTTTCCAAACAGTTTGAGAAAATGTCCGTTGATCCTGCCCATTCGATTCCCCGTCAGACGACACCATTGTTTCCTGAATTCTCCCCGGACCTGATTCATCTGTCCCCTGACCATCACAGCATTCATACTCTTGCCTCCTTTCCGCTCGAGTCCTTTAAACCCTTTAAACCAATTCTAGCACTTATTTTTCCGAGGACCTCACAAGATCAACAGCAGCACCTTGACAGCGATGATCTTGCCGATCAGCGCCAGGGGATATACCGTCGCATAGGCCGCGGGTGCGTAGGAAGTGGCGGAGAGGGAACCGGCGGCCGCAAGTCCGGAGGCGCTGGTCATCCCACCGACCAGCATTCCCAGCAGCCGCAGAAAACGGATGCGCAGCCACCGCAGGCCGATGACGGCCGTGACGGCAACCGGCGCCAGGGTAACCACGGCTCCCGAGAGGAGCAGCGGCAAGCCGTGAGACCGGAGGGTTTCGACAAAAGAAACCCCGGCCGAAGTGCCGACGGCCGCCATGAACAGAGCCAGCCCCAGATCGCGAATCAGGCGGTTGCCGGCCATGGGGACGTCCCAGATGAGGGGGCCGGTTTGATAACGGGCTCCGAGCAGAAGGCCGGCGATCAGGGTGCCGCCGGTGGTGCCCAGGGTTAGAGGACCGACAAGCGGCAAGGGGAGAGTCACCTGGCCGAGCATGAAACCGAAAAGGAGGCCGAGGAGGATCGGCAAAAGACTGACCTCGTAAGTCGCCTTGAGATCGTTGCCCAGTATGCGGGTGATATTTCGCAGCGAGCGCTCGTCGCCGACGGCATGCAGCACATCTCCGAGATGGAGCCGGGTATTCGCGTCGGCAGGCAGGTCTATGCCGTTGCGAGTGATGCGCGCGACCTGAACGTTGAAAGCCTCGCGAAAATTGAAGAAACCAAGAGTGGTTCCGGAAATTTCTCGTTTGGAGACGGTGATGCTTTTCTTGGTCAGCACCCGGTCGAAAGCGATCTCCCCCGCCACCGGTTTGCCGATGAAGAGTTCGACTTTCTCCAGATCGGAGGGACGGCCGACCACCCGCAGACGATCTCCTTCCTGCAGGACCGTATCGGCTCCCACCAGCACCGGCTCGCTCGCCCCCATCCGCAACAGGCGGCTGATGGTAACCGGGGCGATGCTCTTGAGGAAGATGTCGGCCACGCGCTTGCCGAAGAGGTTGGGGTTGGTGATCTCGATATGGTGGTAGGTGATCGGCGGATTGATCTCGGCCAACTCCCGGTCGAGGCTCTCTTCTTCAGCGGAGATATCGACCCGCATAAGGCGCGGCAGGACCTTGATGAACACAGCCACTCCGATCACGCCGAAACCGTAGGTGACGCCGTAGGCCGCCGGAGCGCTGCCGTGCCCGACCGTCTCCACCGCCACGGCCAGGGAGGGGGTGCTGGTCATGGCGCCGGAGAGAAGACCGGCGCCGATTCCTGCATCGAAGCCGAAGAAGCGGCAGCAGGCAAAAGTAGCCGCCGTACCTATCGCGGCCATCACGAGCACGCCTACGCCCATGGGCAGACCGTGGCTGCGGAAGGAGCTGATGAAGCCGGGCCCGGCCTGCAGGCCGACGGCATAAATGAACATGGCCAGACCGATGTCCTGTATCCCCTCCGGAAGGATGAAACCGAAATGTCCGAAGGCGAGTGCCACGAAGATGATCGCCGAGGGTCCGAGGGCGAGATTGCGGATGTTCACCTTACCCAGCAGTTCGCCGAGGGCGATGATCAGAATCAGAAGAAATATTTGATTTTGCAGCAGAACCATGGAGGGAAAACGTTTCCACTGGGCGAAAGAGGGAACCCGAAAGGTCCGGGCTGGCGGTGTGCACTGTTTAATACAGGATGAGGCGAAAGTCCAGAGGAAAACCGGTGTACGAATTAAATCTCAATCTCTTGCTGATGGATCATCCTCTTCAGGAACCAGTCCAAGTGTCCGGGCCCTCTTCCGCCAGCTTTCCCGAGCCAGGGCCCGCATGTCCACGGTTCTGTCCGCCTCATCGACGATTTCCAACCCGAGCAGCGTTTCAAGGATATCCTCCAGGGTGGCGAGACCGGCGGTCCCGCCGTAAGGGTCCTGGACCAGAAGAATATGCTGCCGCCGATTCAGAAGTATTTCCAGGGCGTCCGGCAAGCGGGTGCCTTCGGACAGAGCTGCGATTTCCCGTTGCATAGTCTTCAGCGGCCGGTCTTTTTCTCCTTGGGCATGGGCCAGCAGCACGTCGTTCTTGAGAACGAATCCGGTGATGTCATCCAAACCTCGTCCGTAGAGGGGAAGACGGGAAAATGCCATATCCGAATGGCGATTCACCACCTCGGCGACCGACATCGTTTCCGGAAGGGCGAAAATGACCGTCCGCGGCGTCATCACATCCTCCAGGGTCAGAAACCTGAGTTGCATGAGGTTCTTCAGCATCTTCGATTCGTCCTGCCCTAATTCGCCGGATTCGACCCCCAAATCCGCCATGGCGCTCAGTTCGTCTCTCTCGAAGACAGCTGCTCCCTTTTCCCTGGATATCAACCGAGTGAGCCATTCGGAAAGGAGCACCAGTGGAAAAAGAATGCGGATAAGCCATTGCAGAGGATCGGCCAGAACGGGTGCCAGAGAACGCCAATGGACGGCTCCGAGCGTTTTGGGGATGATCTCCGACAGGAAAAGGATCAACAGGGTCAGCACCACCGAAGCCAGTCCGACCCACTGACTGCCGAAAACCGCGGCGGCTTGGGCGCCGGCGCCCGCGGCTCCGATCGTATGGGCGACGGTATTGAGGGTCAGAATGGCGGCAAGAGGATGATCGATGTTCTCCTTGAAGCGTCGCAGAAGAGTTCCCGAACGCCGCCCCTCCCCTTCCAGGGTGGCGATATAGGCAGGCGTCACGCTCAGGAGAACCGCCTCCGCGATGGAACAGAGGAAAGAAAAGACGAGAGCCAGGGAGATATAGAGGAGGAGCAGATTCATTGGAAGCCCTGGATAATGGAGGTGATTCCGAGATCAACCCGAAATCTATTCCCGGAGATTATTCACTTCGCGCTCAAAGCCTGGAAGGATGGCATTAAAGAAGCCGTTCCGGATCAGAAGGAGAATAACTTCCAGTGTGTTGGCTTCCGGATCATCCAGCGGACCAGAGATGTCTATGCGTGTCGCCACTTCCTCGCGCGGTTCGTTTTCAAGAAGACTGCTGAGGCCACCCACAAGACCTTCGTACATCTTCTTGAAAATTCCTTCATCCTTTTCCTGTCGTTTATCGTAAACGTCCACATCCTCCAGTAAAGGCTTGAAATAACCGTCGATGCGATTTTCCTTCACGGAAACTTCTGAATAGAGGGAAAGAGTCCCGGCGACCACATCGACATTGCCATAGGCTCGCAGCAGATCATTCATCGATGGCAGCCTGGCTTTTTCGATTTGGAGGATAAGATCGAAATCAGCTCCCTTGTCTTCAGGCCGGAAGGTTGCCTCGGCGACGGCTTCCCCGGAACCCATGAATTTCCCCTTGAGATCGGCAGTGGCCGGCCCTCGCCGAAACTGGTTGGACAGGTTGGAGATGTTCAATTCAGTATCGCTGAGGAAAACCCGGTAGTCGGGGTCGGTCTCCTCGTTCACAAAACCGGCTTCGCCGGTCAACCGCAGGCGCTCGATGAGGAAGAGAAGGCCCGGTTTGTTGCTGACCTCCCCTGCCGCTTCCTTGACTTTCTCCGCCCGCTTTTTTTCCCGTTCGGCCGTTACGGCCGAATGGACGTAGTCGATGCGGATGCCGTCGATATCCAGGTGTTCGATGCGGGTCGCCTTGACGGACGGGGCGTATTCGATTCGTCCCTTGGCCGCCAGGTTGCCTCCTGTAACGATCAGGTTGACATGGGAAGAGACGGGTTTCAAGTCCTCGAGGGGAATCTCTGCCAGGGAAAACACGACGTCCACGGCCGGAAAGGGGTCGGCCAGAAAATCGGCCCGGCCGTCTATTTCGCCGCGCCCCCGGCTGAAAATATCGGCAGTCATGTAAACCGAAGAGGGATAGGAGTCCTGCGGTGACTGGACGTTCTGGATGTTGCGGGCTTCCAGCATGACCGCACTGAGCTCGATTGGGCGATCCTGCGCGTCCTCGATATACGTGAAGGAACCGTTGCGGATCTGAAGAAGGTTGATTCTCAGCGGATAGATCTGCTTGATGGCCTCCTGCCAGCCCCGTTTCTGCACCGGCACTTCGTCCTTGTTTTCCTCCCGCAACTGCTCCAGATTGACATGGATGCGGGGCTCTTCCAGCTGCCAGTCGGCCACCAGGCGTCCGGAAAACAGACTTCGCCAGTGGACACTGGCGCCCATTTCCGGGAAGACGGCCACCGGAGGATCGGGGTGGGCCTCCTGGGTGATGGTCAGTCCCCTGAGGGTCACGGATAAACCGATGGGATGAAGGTCGAGTTCCTCCAGTTCTGCTCTGTACCCGTCCAGGGCCTGGTTCATTCCCTGCACCATTTTCCGGCGCAACGGCTCTTCGAGGAAGGACGCAGCCGCGAAAAGAACCAGGAGCAACCCTGCCGAGATGACGGCGAACCAGATGAGAAATTTCGGCACTCCGGTCGGTCGGTGAATCTTTATCATGGATCTCACCCGATTGGATTCTGTTTCAGTCGAATCCAGTATACTCCCAACCACTCCAATTGAATTTCGATCAGGGCGGAAAACCCGGTGAGGAGATGCGTCTCCTTACCCCGAAGAAAAAGCCTGCTGAACAGCAGGCTTTTTTCGCCGTTTTTCATGGATTCAGGAAGGTCGAGGTTGATAGTAGCGCATGGCTTCCGGGATGTCCTCGCGGATTTCGCGGATTCTACTCTCGTCGGCGGGGTGGGTACTGAGAAATTCGGGAGGCCCCTTGCCCCCCTTCTCCTGGGCCATGCGCTCCCAGACTCCGATTGCCGCATGCGGGTCGTAACCCGCCATGGCCATGAAGATCAGTCCAAGGTGGTCGGCTTCTTTTTCCTGCAGTCGGCTGTAGGGGAGCATCAGGCCGACCTGGGCTCCCACGCCGAACACCTGCATCCAGAGGGCCTGGGAGGCCTGGGGCTGGTTGGCCAGCACGGCCGACAGAGCCTGCCCACCCATCTGGGCGACCAGTTGTTGACTCATCCTCTCGTTTCCGTGCTGGGCGATCACATGGGCAACCTCATGGCCCATGACGGTGGCCAATCCCGCCTCGTCCCGCGTAATCGGAAGAATCCCGGTGTAGACCGCCACCTTTCCCCCGGGCAGCGCCCAGGCGTTCATTTCCGGGCTGCCCACCAAAATGAATTCCCATTCATATCCTGAAAGCTGGTCGGCCGTGTTGCGGTTGACCATGAACTGCTCCACAGCCTGCCGAATGCGATGGCCGACCCTCTCGACCATTTCGCTTTCGGGGGTATTGCGCACAATTTTATTGGCGGCGAGAAATTGCTGGTACTGCTGCGCTCCGAGCTCTACCAGGGTTCCCTCGGACACCAGATTCAATTGCCGTCGATCGGTGATGGGAACGGTCGAGCAGCCTGCCAGGAGCAGGACCAGAGCGACCAGGAGGCATGGCAATCGAAAGCGGTAATCCAGTTGCCGAACGGCGTCGGATCGATCAGGGAAAGCGATTGTTCTCGATGCGGTAAGATTCATTGGCTTTCTCCGGCAGATGGAGGGTGCGGCGGGGCGCCCCCACCCGCTTCAATCCAAGTTTTCCAGATTTCAGCCAACAGTCAAACTTTCATGATGTAAATTTGAATCTTACCTGCGGCCGGGTAGCTTCCCTTCTTCGTCGGAAAAGAGGATTTCCACCCGCCTGTTCTGCTGCCGCCCCGCAACTGTCTCGTTGGTCGCCATCGGGTATTGCTCTCCGTAACCGCGCACTTCGATGCGGTCTCCCGCGATCCCGCGATCCATCAAGGCCTGGCGCACGGAACGAGCCCTTCTCTCGGAAAGCTGCATGTTGTAGTCTTCTGCTCCGGTGCTGTCGGTGAACCCTTCCACCAGAATCCGCCTTTCCTCGTGGTCCTTGAGAAAAGCGGCCAGACGGTCCATGACCAGATTGGCGCCGGGGTTGAGATCGGCCTTGTCCAAATCGAAGAGCACATCGCCCAGGGTAATAACCATTCCCCGCTCGGTCGGGCGCGCTTTGAGCTCAGCCAACTCCGCTTCCAGTCCGGCAACCTTCTGGCCAGCTTCTTCCGCCCGTTTGGCCTGCTCCTCTGCCTGCCTCCGGGATTCTTCAAGCTCCCGAATCTGTGCCATCCGGGCCTGCTCCTCGGCACGTGCTCGGGCCTCTTTAAGTTCCGCCTGACTGAGCTGAGCCTGCCGCCTGGCTGCTTCGGCCTCCTTCGCCCTGATCTCCAGGAGAACGCGGTTCCTTTCGGCATCCCCCTCCGTTATGGTTTGCTGAGCCTTTTGGAGTTGGGCTGTTTCCCTTGCGATCGCGGACTGTTGTCGGGACAGATAGGCATGGTGCTCTACCCGGGCCGTCTCCTTCTTCTCTTCCCACAATTCTTGGGCCTTCAACAGGTTATCCTCGGCCTTGGCAAGTTCCAGGGGGGCGTTTTCCATGACCAGAGGGTCGTTGCGGGCCTCATTGTAGGCGGCGCGCGCCTGCTCCAGCATCGCATTTTCTTCCGGTCCGGCTGCGCATCCGGCCATCGTAATCAAGGCCGCGAGAAGAATGCAATATCGTATCCCATTATTATTTTTCATGGCTGACTCCTGAATTTCGACGTTTACTGCGCCTGAATGCGCTGCATCTCCTCCTGCAGAGTCCGGATCGTTTTCTGAAGCTCTGCGACTGCCTCCTGAGCCTCGGCCGATCTCGATTTGGCAAAGGCGAGATTGGCATCGACTTCCGCCTCTTCGGCAAGGCGTCGCGCTTCGACATACTCCTCTCTTTCCACTAGCTTCTGTGCTTCGCTAAACTTCTCCCGGGCGGTGCTGAATTCCACCGGTGCGTGCCGGTAGGCCTCGGCGGCTTCCGCCTTGGCGACGGCTGCTCCCGCCAGGGTCATCTGCACGTCGGGAGGCGGTATGTCCTTCCCGCATCCAACCAGGACGGCGATACTCGCCGTCAGCATGACTACTTGTGAGATCATCCTTGTTTTCATGGCTCAATCTCCTCTTACCCATACTGGATTAGTTCTCTATTACACCTCTTTACCTTTTCCGAACCGGGTGTCAACTCAAACCTTTAATTTAATTCATAACCGAGACGAGATATTTGGGTCTGTCGGAATTGACAAGCGCCGAATCTGTGCTTTGTTGCCATTAGGAGCAAGCGGCAAAACGGAGATACGGCATGGCAAAGGACGAACGTCCATTATCCGCTCTCTTCATTGAATTCGCGGACGAGATGACCCTGCTCATACGGCAGGAGGCCGATCTGATCAAGGTTGAGATATCGGAGAAGTTCAGCCATCTCGGGCTCGGTCTGGCCTCGGTGATGATAGGCGGCCTGCTGGCCTCTTCGGGGCTCCTCGTTCTGCTGGCCTCGGCTGTGCTGGCCCTGGCGCATCTGGTGCCCCCCTGGTTGGCGGCTTTGATCGTCGGCCTCATTATCTCTTTGGCAGGGTGCGCTTTTCTTCTTTCAGGCCGCAATGCCCTGAAGCCGAAGAACATGGCTCTGAGGCGCACCGCGCACACCTTCAAAATGGAGAAGGAACTGGTAAAGGAGCAACTGCATAGTGACCGTAAGGGATGAAATGAGTTCTGGCAGGCATATCGAGGGGGAAGGATCGGCGGCCCGGATGCAGCCGCCGGATTCCCTGGAGATCGAGCGTGACATCGAAGTCACTCTTTCGCAGATGCGCGGAACCCTGGACGAGATCCAGAAAAATCTCTCGCCGCAACGCATATTCGCGCCGGTGAAGACCTTCCTCGTCTCTCCGGCTGGAAAGATGCTTCTCGCCCTGTCAGCCGTCACAATAGCCAGGCGCCGGCCTTTCTTGACCGCGGCGGCGACCCTGGGCATGATTTTCCACTATCGCAGAAACCATCGTCGCAACCGATAACCGCTCCGGCAGCCGAGGCCCGGCTTTATCCTTTCGCAAAAAAAAACGGTTCTGCAACGCACCTTAACTTTAAGATGCGTTGCAGAACCGATATTCCGAACTCTGATGGGACTGGAAGTCCGATTGTTTCCGCGGACTAATCCTCCTTCAGTCCTTTAAACATGGTCATTTCCCTCTGCAGGATTTTCACCTGGCCGGACATCCCCCGCACAATCTGGTTGAGCAGCTGGACGAATTCAAGGTTGTCCTTTGCGGAATCGCGAATCTGGGCGACGGCATGATCAACCTCCTCTCCCTGTCTGCCCTGTTGCTCACACGCCGCCATGATCATTTGAACCTGTTCATCGATGTTTTCGGTAGAGCGAGCGATCGTCTTGGCCGCATTGCTCTGCTCGCGGGTTGAATTTTTGACATGAGTGGTCATTTCCCACATTTTTTCGGCCGCCGAACGGATCGCCTGACTCCCCTTCTCCTGCTCGACCATTGCCGTCGCTGTCTGATCGACCATCGTGGCCATTTTTTCCATGGCGGAACGGATTATCCGGCTGCCCTGGGCCTGTTCTTGGGTGGCCATGGCGATCTGGTCCATTTGCCTCACCGCTCCGGCAACCCCCGAGACGATCTTGTTCAGGGCCTTTCCGCTCTGACGGGAGAGGTTTTCGCCTTCCGTGATCCGGATGTCCGCCTTCTGAATTGTCTCGACGGCGCGCCGGGTATCATCCTGAACAGCCTGGATCACCTCGGCGATCTCCCGCGTTGAGAGGCTGGTCCGGTCTGCAAGTTCGCGGATTTCATCGGCCACGACGGCGAAGGATCTTCCCCGGTCACCCGCCTGTGCGGCGATGATCGCCGCATTCAGGGCCAGCAGGCTCGTCTGGTCGGTCACGTCCTCGATCACCGACAGAATCCTGCCGATGCCGACCGCCTTATCAGCCAAAGACAGAACAACCTCGCCGGCGGCTTTTGAAGCCCGCCGGATCTCCTCAATGCCGCCGATTGTCGCCTCCACCGATTGCTGCCCCCGTTCCGCATCCGTGCGCACCTCTTCGGTGATGAGGCGGATGTTGCGGGCGTTTTCCTCCACCTGTTCGATGGATGCGTCCATCTGGGCCACCGAGGAGGCCGTCGAATCGGAGGATTCCCTGAGCGTGAGGATATTTTCGGATATCTGTTTGAAGGCAGCGGCCATTTCCTGTATCGCGGAGTTGACCTCCTCGACCGAGAGGGCCAGGTTCTCCGCATTCTGCGCAACTTCCTCGATATTGGCGCTCATCTCGAGCACCGAAGAGGTGCTGTCTGCGGCGGATTCGGTCAGTCGCTCCATACCGTCTCCGACCTGCTCACCGAGTTTTCTGATGCTCATCATGGCGGCGGACGCCTTTTCCACCTGTTCGGACTGCCGCCCGGCCGCCGTTTCAACCGAAGTGGCCGATTCGGCCAGATTTGCCGAAATGCCGATCAGCTCATCCGCAGAACGGCGAATCCTCAGGACCATTCCGCTCAGTTTGTCCGACATCCGGTCGAGAGCAGAGGACATCTGCCCGATTTCGTCGCGGCGCTTCAATCCGGCCCTCGTGTCCAGATGACCTTTTTCCAGCTTTCCGAGAACTTCCATCACTCGGCGAATCGGGTTCCCCAGGCCGCGTGCGAGCACAAAACCGATCATTATGGAGAGCAGGGCGCTGATCAGGGTAGCCCACATCATCGTCGAGAGGATCGTGCGCAGGCTGGCCTGGATCTTTTCGGAAGCCGGTTGCACAACGGATACCCGGTACTGGGCGCCCGTTTCTTGAAGGTCTTCTGTCAGAGGATCCAATGACAACCGGAAGAATTTATGGGCGTTTTCCAGTTGAAGGGCGGAATCGAAAACCTGTTCCGCCATTTCCTTGAAGGGCTCGTACTCTGAACGAAACGCATCGAAAGCGGAATGATTTTCGATCTGGTCCGTCAACCTGAGAAAACTTTCTTTTTCGGCGGGGTCACCGGTGATCAGGAAATCGTTGAAGCTCATGATGGTTTCCCACGTCATACTCAGCAGATAGGCATCCTGCTCTATCCCCATTTTTTCGAGAAGGGGGTCGGCGGCGGCGTCTGCCTCTTCCATCCGCTTCCCCGGGACCGAATGCAGCATAATCGGAAGGGCAATCGATTCCATGAAGAGACCAATACGACCGTTTATCCGATCAATGTCCGTGCGGGTCAGTCCTGATGCTTCGAATTTCCGTTGGATCTCTTCTAAATCGGTGCGGATGCTGTCGATCATTTCCGAGGGTTCAGAGTCGGACGGAGGATTAATGGCCCGAACGGCGATTTCATCCAGCACGATGTTCGTCTCCAAGAGAAGAGCGGATGTCGGCCAGTATTCATTCAGGAAAAGTCGCGCCTCTATAGCCGCTTGTCTCGCGCTTGTTCCCGCAATACCCGCACCGATGGCGAAGATGGCCACTACGCTTAAAAAACCTGAAATCAGCCTGCTCTTGATGTTTCCCATAAATCACTCCGTTTTCGCGCCGGCCCCTTTTTCATGTTCAACCCTGCGCGCCTTCTTGTTCACTCCATCGACAATTCGAGCAGAGTGCAACCCCTTCAAGTCCCATCCTGACCGGCCTCGAAATCGGTTATTGCCTGACGAAAAAGTCCGGGGAGACGTTTCGCTCTGCGCGACTGATAATCGAAAGACACCAGGCCGGTCGTCCCCTCGGCCATTGGCTTCCCTTCCCTTTCGATGCGATATTCCATGACGAAGGCGGATTTGCGCACTTCCGTCACCCGCACTCCGATCTCCAGACGGTCGCCGAGAAACATTTCGGCAAGATAACTCACCCGGGCCTCGGGCAGGATGATTCCGCATCCCTCGCCGATATCCAGCTCGCCGAAAGGACCCAGGTGGGCCAGGTAGGAGATGCGGGCATCCTGAAAAAAATTCAGGACGGCCGAATTGGCCACATGACCGCCGTAGTTCACGTCGGCCACCCTGACCGTATAGGGGATGGTGAAGCGGTATCCTACCATGGGTTTCCTCCTGTTCCAAACACACCTTTATTAGAAAAGTTCAGGTTTTGATTTAACCCCAGATTCCCATCTGATTGAGCAGAATGATCAGGACCGCCGCAGGGGTAATGTATCTCAGCAGAAAGTGCCAGACGGGAAAGAGCCAGGGGCGGGGGGCGGAGGCCGCCAGCTCGTTCTTTTCCTCTTCTCCCTTCCAGAACCAGCCGGCATAAAGGGCCACGAACATCCCTCCCAGGGGGAGCATGTACGAGGAAACCAGCAGATCGAAAAGATCAAAGAAGGTCCTATCGAAAAGAGGTTTCAGCTCCGCCCATCGATTGAAGGAGAGGGCCGAAGGGATCCCCAGAACGAAGGCCAGCGAGCCGACCAGAACGGTCGCACGGTTCCTTCGCCACCCTTTCTCGTCGATCAGGTAGGCCACGGAAACCTCCAGCATGGAAATGGAGGAGGAAAGAGCGGCGAAAGCCAGAAGGATGAAGAAAATCAGGGCAAGAAACGAGCCGAAGGGAAGACCGGCAAGGACGATGGGAATCGTCTGAAAGACCAGCCCCGGCCCGCTTCCCGGTTCAAGACCGGCAGCGAAAACAACGGGAAAGATCGCCAGCCCGGCGAGCAGGGCGACCAGGGTGTCGAGGAGGGTTATCCTCACGGAAAGGGTGAACAGGTCCGAATCGGGGGGGAGGTATGAACCGTAGGTGATCATGGTCGCCGCCCCAAGGGAGAGGGTGAAGAAAGCGTGCCCGAGGGCATCGAGAAGCGCCTCGGGGGTAATCCGGGAGAAATCGGGGCGGAACATGAATTCCAGTCCCGCCTGGGCCCCGGGTGAGGACATGCCCCGAATGAAAAGAAGAAGCAGGAGCAGGAAGAGAACGGGCATCAGGATCTTGCTCCAGCGCTCGATCCCTCCCCGCACGCCTCCGAGAACGATTCCCACCGTGGCAGCCATGAAGAGAAACTGCCAGAAGATGACTCGGCCGGGATCGGCGACGAGAGCGCCGAACAGGTCGTTGATCTGCTCCGGCGTCTTCCCTCCCAGACTACCGGAGGCCGACTTGAAGATGTAATCGAAGCTCCAGCCGGCCACGACCGCGTAGAAGGAGAGCAGGATGAAGGAAGCCGCCACGCCCCCCCAGCCGACCAGCCGCCACGGGCTCCCTTTCCCTTCCAGGGACTCGAAGGAGCCCACTGCATCGCGCTGGCCGTGCCGGCCGATGAGAAACTCGGCCATCATGATGGGAAGCCCCACCAGCACGATGCATAGCAGATAGACCAGAACGAAAGCGCCGCCTCCGTTCTTTCCGGTGATGTAAGGGAATTTCCAGATATTCCCCAGACCGATGGCGCTTCCCGCCGCCGCCAGTACGAAACCGAAGCGACTGGCCCAGTGGGCGCGTTCGATGCGATTGTTCACATCACCTCCTTAAGGGATGGCATATCAGCGGAAAGAAGACGATAAACCACAAGATCGAAAATCTAAGCTTAAAAACCATGCGAACAGGGATTTTCCCCTTCATCCCCTTCATCCCTTGTAAAAATAAGTCTTGCTTCTTTCCTGATAATCTCTTCCAGCGCGGCCATATAGGCCGGCGCTTCGGGGCTTCCTTCGGCCGGGGCCCAGGGGGCCCAGTCCTTGTCTGAAAGTGGGACATAGGGCCCTGGTTTGGTCTCAAAAAAAATCGATCCGCTCTCCAGGGAAACGATGGCATGCCAAGCCCCGGCCTGGATGTCCACCCCTTTTGTTCCGCCACCGGCACTGAAGGGAATCACTTGTTCAACTTCCCCCGAATCCCCGAAGATCAGGGCGGCGAAGCTCCCGCGCAAGG
Source organism: Desulfuromonas sp. TF (assembly GCF_000472285.1). Lineage (NCBI taxonomy): Bacteria > Pseudomonadati > Thermodesulfobacteriota > Desulfuromonadia > Desulfuromonadales > Desulfuromonadaceae > Desulfuromonas > Desulfuromonas sp. TF. Next base: position 123,019 of record NZ_KI421418.1, on the reverse strand, counting down.
CGACAAAGGTCTCGGGTTTCGGCGGGGTCAGGTGACGATGGGGACGGATGTAGGAGCCGGGTTCGACTGCATTGAGCAGGCGCTGGCATGGTTCGTCATAATCGGCATGGAGGTTGTGGTTCTTTCGCAGGCGGCTGCTGCCCCGGGCGGCCGTGGACACGTGGTCGAGAAGTTTTTCATCAATGATCTGCATTAAAAGCTCTGCTGTTTTTTCCCTGAGAGCGGCACGGTGAGTCTCAGAAAAAGACTTTGTCCTGCACGTTCTCGAAATCCCGAAAGCCAATTTCTTCGATCTCTCCGGCAAATTCCCTGCGCGCCAGCTTCTGGCTGGAGTGGTACCGCCAGCCTTCAGCCGTCATGCGAAAGGAGGAGAGCTCGAAGCTCTCCGCCCGTTCATCACGAAAGAAAGCGTCCAGATAGAACAGCACCCGCGCCTCCTCCCCGTTAATCTGTTCCTTCAGGATACGGCACTCCCTGATGCGGAAATCAGCGGCAAGAGAGCTGGCGCCGTGACGCAGATAGGCGCGCCGACTGGGAAACTGGGCACGGAAATAAGATTCGGGATGATAACTGTCGTAAATAAAACCGAAATTCCCCCCGCCGAACGCCCGGCAGCGGGCCAGAACCAGTTCCGAGGGGGACATGGAATGACTTAATTGTGCATTTCCCATTCGAAAATCTCTCTTTCCGCGCCCGTCATTCCTGCAGGCGGGGATCGAACGCGTCGCGGATCCCCTCGCCCAGAAGGTTATATCCCAGAACGGTGATGAGAATCGCCAGGCCGGGGAAAGCGGAGAGCCACCAGGCCGTCCCGAGGGTCTGTTTGCCGGCAATCAGCATGTTCCCCCAGGAGGGGGTAGGCGGCTGCACGCCGATGCCCAGAAAGGAAAGCGCACTTTCGGTGAGAATGGCTCCGGCCACCCCGAGGGTGGCGGAGACGAGAACAGGAGAGAGGGCGTTCGGAAGGACATGCCGGAAGATTACCCGAGTATCCGCGGCCCCCAGGGCCTTGGCCGCATGCACGAAATCACGCTCCCGCAGAGACAGGAATTCAGCCCGCACCAACCTGGCCACCCCCATCCAGCTGGTGAGTCCGATGATGATCATGATATTCCAGATGGATGGCTCGAGAAAGGCGATTACGGCGAGGATCAGGAAAAAGGTGGGGAAACAGAGCATGAGATCGACGAAGCGCATGATCACCCCATCGACCCAGCGCCCGTAATAACCGGCCAGCGCCCCGAGAATCACTCCGATAAAGGAGGCGATGCCGACGGCAACAAACCCGACCAGCAGGGAAATACGTGCGCCGTAAAGGATGCGGGCCAGCACATCGCGGCCGAGATCGTCCGTCCCCATGGGGTAGGCCCAACTCGGAGACTGCAATCGATGGGCGATATCGATAGCCCCCGGATCCCGGGCCACCAGAGGGGCAATCAGGGCCAGGATAAACATCCCGGCGACGATAACCGCACCGAACACCGCCAGGCGATTGCGGCGAAGCCGCCCCCAGAAGACATCTCTGAAAATTGAATGACGCATAACTAGATGTGGACCGTTTCTCTTGTCGGCATTCGCGACGGGCGGCATGCCCGTCACTCAAATTTACCCCATTTCAGGCGCTCGTGTGGCCGGAATGGAATTCCCTTAACGGGTGATCTTTTCTGCCGGTCTTCCGAAAGGAGACGGGAAGAAGATCCGCATATCAGGGGACGGGTCTATTGTTGCAAACGCCCAGACCAAAATCAAGGGAACGAACCACGAAAAAGGGGCCGGAAAAATCCGGCCCCGGTGCATTGCCTATATTCGGTTACGAACCCGGGATAAGGGTAATCACAACCCGACGATTCTGCATCCTGCCTTCCGGAGTCGAGTTGTCTTCTACGGGGCGCGCCTCACCGTAACCCTTTGCCTCGATCCTTTGAGCATCGGCGCCGAAATGGCTTATCAGATAGTCCCGCACGCTTTCGGCACGTGCCTGGGAAAGGGCGAGATTTGAAGATGCCGAACCGACACTGTCCGTGTGCCCTTCGATGATGATGCGGCTGTTGGGATGAGCCTTGATGAAGTCGGAGGCTCTTTCGAGTTCACCGGCAAACTCGGGACGCACCGTCGCATCGCCTGATTCGAATTCGAGCCGCAGTGTCAAGGGCGCCGCCTCAACAGGCAAGGGGCACCCATCGGGGCCGACGACGGAACCCTCGGGAGTATCGGGGCATTGGTCCTCGAAATCAAAGACACCGTCGCCATCATCGTCCCGGGGACAGCCATAGGAGTTCACGGGCATCCCCTCCGGAGTATTGGGACACTTGTCGTCGCCGTCCTTCACTCCATCACCGTCCGCATCCGTCATTGGCGTCTCGGAACATCCTTTTTCGTCAACGGCGACGCCCCGGGCGGTATCGGGACAGAGATCGAGACCGTCGGGGACTCCGTCCATGTCGGTGTCGACGGTACAACCCTGGCTGTCCACCACCGCTCCGGCAGGTGTTCCTGGACAAAGATCCCTGAAGTTGGGGACGCCATCGCCGTCCCTGTCCTGGGGACACCCGGAGGCATCAACGACAACGCCTTCCGCTGTATCGGGACACCGATCATACTGGTCGATCACACCATCCTGGTCCTTGTCCCTGGCAAGAGGCTCTGCAGATACTTTGGGTACTTTGGGACCGCCGCCGAACTGGAAAATCAGGCCACCCGTATAGGAAATGTTTTTGTAAACATCGCGTTCCCGCTCATCGTCATCGTCGATGTTGAGAAGGCCCCGGACGTCGGCCCTGAAACCGACATTGTCCGTGAAGAAATACTTGAAACCGGCACCGAGGTTGAAAAGAGCGTTCTCGTCGCTGTCCCCCCCCGGATGAATGCTGAAGCCTCCAAGACCTGCGGCGAGGTAGGGGACAAAATCTCTTTCGGGCCTGAAATGATAAAGAAGATCCAGGTGCGCAGCAAACACATCGACATTGTCGACCGGTCCCGAAGTAGCTTCCGAATCGATATAGCTGAACACACCTTCCAGAGCCCATCGGCGACTGAAGTTGTAGCCGATGGCGAAATCGTAGACAGGGGAGTCTTCGAGAGTGGTATCTTCAATGATCTGATTTCCCTCGAATTGGTATTCTCCGGCAGAAAGGCTCAGAGTCATGGCCCCCGGACGGATTGCAGCATCGCATTTTTTCGCAAATGGAGTACTTGCAAGTACTGCAAAGAAAACAACAAGCAACGGCAAATTTTTCATTAAACGCCTCCTTGGTCGGTAAACGACAGGTAAAAACACAGACAATTATTGTAATTCAATACAGATTATAATCATATTGCAACCAATTTCATGGTTTTAATCACAAAAGTACTTATTTCTTCTACTCAACTCCGTTCCGGACACCACAATCAGCAAGACAGCCAATACAGACCCCACGGCAAATTCAGACATCTTCTTACTTTCGGTCACCAGCGTTTTTATCCCCAGGTAAAGGAAAATAGCCTTCACCATGATAGAGGGCGCGGAAACCAGACCCATTTCCGAAAAAGCCGATGCGAAAAGGATGCTCAGACAGAAAAACAGGATGTCGGCGGTGGTTTTCGACATCCCGGGTAAGAAACAAGAGGCCCCAGCGACGCAGGAAGGGAACCATGACCGGCGCCGAGATTGCTGCAATAAAAAATCCATCTTCTGCCGAAGATGGAGCACAACCTCCCCGACTCCTTCTGAGGGAAAGCCGGGAAAGTCATCCTTCTCTTCGGCGGACCGGCTATCCGTTCAGAACGGACCCGCGACTCTGCGTCCCTGGATTACTCCGGGGTTGCTCTTATCGGAGAAAGGAGATTGGTTTTTTAGTGATGAGCGACTTATAGCTGATTATTTGATTGTTTTCAATAAACATTTCATTGTGAGTCACGAGGTTTTCCGTTCATCTTCGCCTCCGCCCGACTCTCCAGCAGATGCCTTGCGAATTCGTAATCGGCCGGCTCATCCACGTCCACCGCGATCTCCGGATCATAGAGAAAAACGGGAACCAGTTCCACTTTGAATCGATTCGATGCGGTGCGGAGAACCTGATCCAGGGTAAAAAGACGCAGCATGCTGCCTCCGAGAAGATAGCCGAGAGCGAAGGGCCAGCCGAAGGCCCAGCAGGTCTGAAGTGTTTTTTTCCGGTTGCGGTAAATGGAATCGAGCCTGTCACGGGAAATGGGCCCCTTCCCTTCAAATATCCCCGGGTGCAGCAGGGCCAGGTTGCCGTGGCAGACGGTCATGTCACGGAAGCGCGAGCAGCGTTTGGGCGCTTCCCGGTAAGGGCCGGTAAAATGAAGCCGATCGACCACACTGAAAAAGAGCTGCCGCCCGTTTTTCTTCTTTCTATGGCAGAGATCGAGAAAACCGGCTATCGGAGAGGAGGTGAGCAGCGGAAGGTCGGCGGTAACGAAAAGAATTTCCGCCGAATCCCGGAAATGCTCCAGTCCCCTGAAGACGCTTCCGCCAAAGGTCCGCCCGTCGGGCACATACTCGTAGCGGTCGGGTTCCTCGACGGCCCGGCGCAGTTCCTCCACCGGACCTACAAGACATACCCTGGCCGTTTCAGGGACCGTCTTCAGGGCATCGAGAACATACTGGATGCACGGCCTTCCCGCAAAGGGGAGCAAGGCCTTATAGGAGGGTGCAGCACCGTCAAAAAGGGTGATGCGGTTGATCCCCCCGGCCAGAACGACGGTATTCACCTTCTTCGCGTCGGACATGACTCATCCTTCGAAGCCGACGGAAAGATCTTGTCTCTCCACAGCAGGATCGGCCGATCCACGAAACCGTTATTCCTCATTGTCATCGTTCCTATGATCTCCCAGGATTCTTACCGGTTCACCCAGGGTATCCTGGATATAGAGCATCTGCACGAGGACCGTAAAGAGGACGATCAGGGGCGTGGCCAAAAGGACGCCGTAGAATCCGAGAAGAACCGCCATCATAAACTGGCCGGCGACGACGAAGGCGGGGGGCATCGTCACCGCTCGGCGTTCGATCAGGGGAGTGAGCAGATTGCTTTCGATGAATTGGACGACGACAAAAACAAGAACAACCTCCAGCGCCACTTTCGGACTTTCGGTCAGGCCGACCAGAATGGCCGGGACCGCCGAGAGTAAAGGCCCGAGGAAAGGGATGAAGGAGAGGAGTCCGGCAATGACCCCGAGGATGAGGGCCAAAGGCGCGCCGATCAGCAGCAGACCTGTCGCCGTCAGGAAACCGACGACCGTCATCGACGCCAGACGGCCCAGCAGCCAGTAACGCATCACCTGGCCCAGTTCCCCCAGAATCTCCCGACCCCGGAGCCGCCTTTTCCGCGGCATCAGTTTCAGAAGGGCATTGCTGTAGACCCCCGGATTGACAGCCACGTAAACCCCGGTGAAGATGATGATGAACGTATGGGCGAAAGCCTCTAGGGTAGAGGAAAAGAACGTGGTGAGATTGCCGAGAATCCCCCCCGTCCCTCCGCCCCCTTGCGAGATCCAGGAAAATAGGCGGCGGAGCCATTCGCTTTCTTTGAGATAGGAGCGAACTTTTTCCACCGCCTCCGGCAGGCGCTCCACCAGGCTTGTGGCCTGATCGGCAACCTGCGCCCCTCCGGCCCAGATCAGTCCGGCAAAGCCTAAAAAGATCAGGAGAATAACCGTTGCCAGGGCGAAGCCGCGCGGGATGGGAACAGCCCGGCGCAACAGGGCGGCACAGCCGTCCAGAAAGACAGCCAGGAGAACGCCGGCAAAGACCGCCAGCAGGACTCGGGCGACGGGACGCAGAAGGTAGGGAACCCCGAGAAGAAGGAGAAGAATCGTGACCGGCAAAAGAAACTGCCGGACCCAGGGAGGAAAAGAATCCTGACGCACCGGTTGCCTCCGACGGTTCCATGACTGGCACCTGGTCCAATCTTATCCGGCGGCCGGCTCTTTACAAGCAGAATGCTCCTTATCCCGTCCTTGCCGCCTTGGGGGTGTTGAAAAGGCGGTTTTCTCCAGGCTGATCAAAAATGTCCAGATGCAAGGCGGCTGAAATCCTGAGGAATAAGGCGTACCTGGAAGGTACGTCGTTGACGAAGGATGAGGCCAACGCCGCAGATGGGCGTTTTTCATCAGCCTGCTAGAAGCGGTAGAAGACGGTCAGACCGGCGCCATAATCGGCAGTTTCGTCGGAGAGGCCTTTGCCCAGATAACCCTCCAGGAAAACGTCGTCCGTGATCCAGTAGGTCCCGTTGATCCTTGCCTCCACCAGGTCGGAGGCATCATCCGCTGGTGGGGTGGACCACCACAGCGAGACAGTGGGAAGAAATCTCTCCGTCATCCGGTATCCGAGTTCCCCTTCCAGTGTACCGTAGTCCTTCAGCCCAAGATCCGAGTTGGAACCCTGGAATATATAGCGGCCTTCCGCAAAGGTATACCAGAGGCCGAACCATTTGGCCGCTCCGATACCCGCTCCGATGTCGAATTCGCCGGTACCCAGGCCTTCGTCCTCGTCAGCCGTCGGGAATTTCAGATAAAGCAGGGCTCGCACGCTGGGGAGGGTTTTGCTCCTGGTCAGCAGGAGATAACCGGTAGTAAGGGAAATGTCGCCGAGGCCGCTTTGCGAATCGCTGGTATCGAAGGAGGTTTGTCGCATGCCCCCGTGGCGTTCGAAGGGAAAACGCGTCCCTCCAGAAAGGATTGTATTGCTGTTGTCCTGGTAAAGATAGGGGATGACCAGTTCGAAATCGAGACGCTCGGTCGGAAAATAATCTATGGTAAACGGCACACGGAGTGAATCGGTGGTGCTGTCGGTGCCGTAATCGCCTGTGGCGAAGTTCATTCCCAGTCCGACGCTGAACTTTTTGGTCTCTGCGGCGAAGGAGGGAGCAGCGACAAAAAGGGCCGCTACAGCCAAGACTATCACCCCGACGATTGTTTTCCTCAAACGACCTCTTGCCATACGGATGACCTCCTGAATAAAGTGAATAGGCGAGGCAGCCCCTGCTCCAGAGACTGCCTCAGCACTATAACTCCTTAGAGTTTATTTATCCAGCCGGGGATGCCGGAATGGCCGGCGTCGCTCTCTCACCGGGATTGCCGGGCTGCGCCGGAGTTGCCGGAGTGGCGCGATGATTCTCCCCCTGGCCGTAGTTGCCGCCGTCCTGCCCGTAATGGTTGCCGTTGTTGCCGCCCTGGCGACCGTCCCTGTCCTGGGTATTGCCGGGAGCGGGGCTGCCGATTTCTCCCCGCCGGTTTTCCTGATAGCGATCCTGATTGTGCTGCCGGTCCTGATTCTGGTACTGATCCTGGCTACGGTGCTGGATTTCGTCCCCGTTCCGAACTTGCCCCTGCTGGTAACCTCTTCCCGACGGGCCGCCCGTCCCCTGGCGGGAAGAATGGAAGGAACCCTGGCTGCCGAAGCCGGAACCGTTGCCGCCCATACTACCGCCCATACTGCCGCCGCCCATGCCGCCGCCGCGGGCGAAAGATATTCCCGCTATTCCCAGACTCAGAGCGGCTGTAAGAAACATGATCAGAAATGTTCTGTTTTTCATGGCTCGTTTTCTCCTTTTTTAATAAGCTCGGTTTCAAACCAGTGAGAACCTCGATACTCATGGCCTTTGCTCTCTTAGACGATGCCGCACTCGAAAGGTTTACGAGAAAAGTTCTTCAGGGATGTTTAGTGGCGTCGGTAAACCTTTTGCCGCGAACTTCGTCTAAAGAGATAGAAGCGGACCCCGGCGGGACCCGGGTGTGCGGAATGGGCCGAACAGGTCATCGGTGATTGACACGAAGAGAAGGCGCGGATACTTTCAAAGGATGGATACCTGTTTGGAGAAAGCGCTTCTGACCCGGATCAGGGAAGGGGATGACACGGGTTTCGAGACCCTTGTCGGCGCCCACTCCCCACGTCTTCTCTCCTTGGCCTGGCGGCTTGTGGGAGTCCGGGAAGATGCCGAGGAGATAGCCCAGGAAGCTTTTTTGCGGCTGCATCGCAGTATCGGCGATTTTCGCGGCGACAGTTCGGTTGCGACCTGGCTGTACCGAACGGTAACCCGCTTGGCCATCGACCATCTGCGGCGGCGGAAACTGCGGGAGCGGATCTTCTTCTTCCGCCGCAGCAACGAAGAAGCCGATCCCATGGATTTCGTGCCGGATCCCGCCGCCTCTCCGGGGGAGAGCTGCTTCGACGGCGAGATCCGGCAGCGCATCGATCTGGCCATGCAGCGGCTCTCAGCCCGGCAGCGGGTGGTGTTTACCTTGCGGCATCACGAGGAGATGCCCCTGCGAGAGATTGCCACGGTACTGGGATTGGAGGAGGGAACCGTCAAGGCCCACCTGCACCGGGCCGTTCGAGTGCTGCGCCGGGAACTTAAAGACCTGCAAGAGGAATCGTCATGAACAATCCACACGAAGACTCACCCTGCCTGCGTGAAAATATGACTCTCTTTCATTACGGTGAACTGGAGAGGGCCGATCGCCTCGGGATGGAAAAACATCTGCAGGGATGTTCCGCCTGCCGCCGCGAACTGGCTCTGCTGCGGTCGACTCTGAAAATCCTGCCGAAAAGGGAGCCGGAATTTTCCCCGGGAGAAATCCGGGCCTTCAACGAGCGGGTGGTCCGACGCATTCGCCCAAGACTGCGGCAATCCTTCAGACCGGCCTTCGGATGGTCCCTCGCCGCCACCGCTGCGGTGCTGCTGATGGTCACCCTGCACTCGCCGGCTCCCGCTCCGCAGCAGCCGTCCCAGGAAATGGCCCTGCAAACCGACGCCGAAATCGAACGCCTGCCGGAGCCCGAACTTTTGCTCAACCTGGAACTGCTGGAGAATCTGGATCTGCTCCAGGAGCTGGAAGAAACGGGGATCAGTGGATGAGACGGATACTGTGCGCCTTATTCCTCGCCGGAATGCCGCTCTTATTGCCGGCTTCAGGACTAGCTGAAGAAAGCCGGGAGACCGAGGAAATCTCGGCGGAGAAACTCGAGATCAGCGACGAGGACCGGCAAGTGATCCGAAAAATGGAGCTGCTGCAGCTGATGGAACTGCTGAAGGACATGGATCTCCTCGAGAGGGAAATCAAGGCTGACTCGGAGGACAAAAAATGATCGCGATTCGCATTGCATGCGTACTGTTGCTGCTTCTCTCGCCGGTGAGCGCACTCGCTGCCGGTACCGGGGAAGCGACGGCCAAGCCGGACCTGACGGCGGAAATCCCCCTCGACCGGGAAGCCCAGCAGCGTTGGCAGCGGCTGTCTCCCGCGGAGAAGGAGGCTCTTCGTGAGCGCTACCGGCAGTATCAGCAGCTCTCTCCGGAGCAGCAGCAACAAATGCAGCAGAACATGGCGCGTTTCCAGGAGATGGATCCGCAGCAGCAGGCGCAACTGCAGGAGCGATTCCGCCGTTGGCAACAGTTTTCCCCCGAACGCCGCGAGAACCTTCGCCGGATGTTCCAGCAATACCGGCAGCTCGACCCCGAACGGCAACGCCGCCTGCGAGAGGAAATGCAGAAACTTAAGGGACTCCCTCCGGAGGAACAGAGTCGGCGTCGGGAGGAAATGCGCCGCGACTTCTTCGGTGGCCGCGGCGGCATGGATTCGGGCGGGGGGATGGGAGGCATGGGCGGCAGCCGGGGCGGCCGTAGAATGTCTCGCTGAACTTCGAGAGCGGCCCTCCCCCTCCGGTTCTGTGCGGGGGCCTGCGCTTCAGGTTGCGTGTCCCCCTCAGAAGCGCCGGGTAAGCTTCACCTGCGCGGAGAATCCGTCGAAACTGCCGCTCTCCTGGTCCCTGTCGGCATAGCTCAGGGACGTCCTCAACATCCAGTCGCTGAAAATGCCGAAGATCCCTTCCAGGGCAACGTCCTCGCCGAAGCGGTAGCCGCTCATCTCTTCATCCTTCTGCACCCCCAGTCCGGCGGTCAGTCCCAGGCCGTGGTCGTCGCCGATTTTCCAGTATCCGAAGGCGGTCAGGGCATGGCGCTGGTAGGTGCCGGGATCGTAATAGCCGTGATCGAGGTCCTCGTCGAAGCCGAACCACCAGGTGGCGACTCCCAGGTCGAGATTGAAGGAGCCGGTGCGAAGCACCTGCCGGCGAGGCGCCAGGATCGCCTCCCAGCGCCGATTGCCGTCGGAGAAGGTATCGTAGCCGGCGGTCAGATCGACCGTGTATCGCAGGCCGGGTCTCCAGAGAATCCGCGCTCGGTTGGCGGTGCGGCGGACTTCTTCGGAAACGGCCCTGGGCGAGAGGGCATAGAGTTCCCTTTCCCGCTCCAGAATCAGATCGACGTAATCGGCCGGCCGCAGGTCGGCTCGGACCCGATAGATCCAGTAATCATCGCCATCCTCGACGACACCCCTTCCCAGACGCCCTCCCAGAGCGAGGACCGGGCTGAAGCGCCGGGAGGCTCCGAGCCAATAGCCGCCGTGGCCGATATCCTCTCCTCCGTCCGATCGCTCTAGGCCGCTGCCATGATCGGCGGACAGCTCTTCGCGAAAGCCCCCGATCTCCACCGCCGTCTCCGGAGAAAGGAACAAGGTTCCCTCCAGGGTGCCGCGATAACTAGAGATATCGTCGGAATCGTTGTAGTAATTTCCCGTCAGCTCGATCCGGGAGCGAAGAGGGGTGCGCACCACGAGACCCAGATCGCGCACCTCCGGTGCATCGGGGCGAACCTTTTCCAGGTACGCCATGCCTTCCAGGGCATCCGCGGGGCTGTTGTCCCGGTGCAGGGCCAGAACCCGGGTGTACCGGAGATCGAAGTTTCCGGGATCCGCCTCCAGAAGGGGATTCAGGTCGGAAAGGGCCTGCCGGGGGCGCCCACCGGCAGCGAGAAGTCGGACGCGCAGAGCCTCCTCTTGGGGATCGGCGCCGAAACGCTTCCGGTAATCCTCCAGGATTTCCAACCCCTCTGCGGAATCTCCCCGCCACCCCTGGACCCGGGCATATTCGATGCGGGCTTCCCGGTCTTCGGGTTTTTTCTCCAGGTAAGCCCGGTAATCCCGGACCGACAGGTCGACTTCCCCCGTCCATGCCCGGGTGCGGGCGCGTCCCAGGAGGGCATCGGCATCCTCCGGAGCAAGAGAGAGAAGCCGCTCATAGAGCGTCCTCGCCAGATCGGTCTCGCCTGCCCAGGAGGCCTGAACGGCACAGGTTCGAACGTATTCCGGGTTTTCCGGAGCCAGCTCCGAAGCCCGGAGGCAGGACTGCAGGGCCTTCCGGGGATTCCCGGCCGCCGCATGGGCACGGGAGAGACGGAAGTGAATATCCGCATCACCCGGCGTGATGATGGCGACCTCCTCCAGGGACTGCGCAGCCTCCTGGGCACGCCCGAGACGGGAAAGGATGTCAGCGGAGCGCACCCGGAGCTCTATCCGCCCGGGATCCTGCGAGAGGATCCCACGGTAGATCGACAGGGCTTCCTCCCATTCGCCGGCCATTTCGGCCCGCAGTCCGGACTCGGGAACCTCGGCCCGGACCTGTGCCGGATGAAGGGAGATGATCAGCAGCAATGCCAGGAAGCACCAGATTTTTCGATTCATTTGCGCCACCGCCTGTCCTTGGAGATCCACAGGTCGCTCGCGAAGCGGCCGATAACGGCGAAATCCCAGATCAGCAGGGAATACCGCAGGGGAGTGGTCGCCAGCCCCTGAAAGAAGGCGCGGATGCGCCGTCCGGGGGAGATGATGGCCAGCGTTGCCACCGCCACCGCCGTTTCGGCGATGAGAGTTACCACGAGGGCCTCCCAGAGGCCCAGCAGAACCATGATGACCACGGCCGTGGGGAAAAAGATCTTCTCCGCCGCGGAGGTAAGGAGTATCCACCCCATGGGCCGGCCGTATTTGCGGCTGTGATCGATTCCGAAGGGCTGCCGGTAAGCCTCCTGGATGCGCCGGCGGTTCCGTCCCTCGTCTTCTACGCCTTTCTCCCGCCATCTCTGACGCAGTCGGCGGAGTCCCTTGAAGGGGCTCCGGAGAAGATCGTCGAAGTAGTAACAGCTCTGCAGAAAGGACGATGACCACAGGTAGACCTGACGGGGCAGCCGGTTCACCTCCGGCTCTGTGCTGCGGGCGACGATGTCCATGAGCTGGATGTTACGGTATCCCTGGTCGAGAAGGGCAAATCCGATAAAGATATCTTCCGAATTGGTGAGGTCGTCGCCGAGGATCGGCTCATAATGATCGAAGAGTTCCTTGATATACCGGCGGCGATAAGCGACGGCACAGCCTACGGGGTTGGTGATGGTCCCGAAGAAGGTCATCTGGCCGCGATAGATGAAGCGCTGCAGGAACCTGTAGAGAACGTCCCTGTAGGCATTGGTAATTTTTTTCCGGAGCAGCGAGAGCCGGCCCCCCTGGTGCAGGAAGGCCTCCGGCGGATGGGTTTCAAGGAAACCGGCCATCGCCGGATCGGCCATGACCTGCTTCCGGTCCACCTCCCGGATGGGAAGAATGGTCCCGCAGGCGCTGGCGATTCCCGCTCCCTTGTACAGCTCCTCCACGACCCGCGCCAGGTAATTTTCCGATTCCAGCACGGTGTCCCCGTCGAGGATGAATTCCACGTCCGAATCGAACTCCCGGGCCTGCCGCTTGATGGTGGGGGTCTTGCCGATGGGAGAGCGGCGCTGGATGACCGTCAACTCCATGCCGATGGAGGCGGCGAAGTCCCGGGCGAATTCGCAGGTACGGTCGCCGCTGCCGTCGTCCACCAGGATGATGTTCCGCGGCTTCAGGGTCTGCCGGGCCAGGGACGACAGACAGAGGGGAATATTCCTCTCTTCGTTGAGAGCGGGGATGACCACGTCCACCACCGCCTCGCGCCAGTCCTCCGCGGGAGTCGGAACGGTCCGATCAGGCCCGCGCATGAGCCCCAGCAGGCTGACGACGGTATTGGGGCTCAGCACGAAATACGGGAGGGTCGCCATATCACACCACCTTTGCGACCCGGTTGCGTGAGCGATCGAGAAGGTCCTGAACCGTCTCCTCAAGGGTCCAGTTGTGGCTGAAATCTGTCAGGCCAAAAAGCTTGTCCAGCGCGGGACGGCGGTGGGTAATGTCCTCGAAATCCTCTCCGTATGCCTCCAGATAGGGAATCTTTTTAATCTTGGAGGTACTTTCCGCCGTGCGGATGATCAGCTTCGCCAGGTCGAGAATGGATATCTCCCTGTTGTTCCCGACGTTGACGATTTCTCCGCCGCTGGCGGGATTGGAGGCCAGGGCGTCGAGGGCGGCGACCGTATCCCGCACGTCGCAGAAAGAGCGGGTCTGGTTGCCGTCTCCGTAGACCGTCAGCGGCTCGCCCCGCAGCGCCTGCGCGACAAACCGGGGGAGCACCATGCCGTACCGGCCGGTCTGCCGGGGACCGATGGTGTTGCAGAAACGTACGATGGTGATCTGGAGGCCGTGCTTCCGGGCGTAGGAGAGACCCAAGGCCTCGTCGGCAAGCTTGCTGACGGCGTAGTTCCACCGCGAGCGGGCGCCGGACTGGATGACCAGGGGGGCATCCTCCCTCAGCTCCCTCGCCTCGGTGTGCCCATACACCTCCGAGGTGGAGGCGAGAATCACCTGGGGAGACCAGCCGCCGGCATGGATGGCCCTGAGCAGCCTTTCCGTTCCGGCGATATTGGTCGACAGCACCTTGATCGGTTCGGCCAGAACCCGGTAGACTCCGACCACGGCCGCCATATGGTAGACCCTGTCCGCCCAGGCCGCCGCTTTTTCGAGGCCCGGCCAGGTGAGGATGTCCGCCTCATCAAAGTGAAAACCGGGCTTTTCGGCAAATTCTTCAATATTCTCCTTGGATCCGGTGCTCAGATCGTCGACGACATGAACCTTGTCCCCACGATCCAGATGATATTCAGCCAACTGGGATCCAATAAAACCTGCGCCTCCGGTAATCAGAACATGCATACTTCCTCCGTATAAATTCCATGCCAGCTTTCGCAAGGATGCATCACGTGCTTGACCTTATTATGACCTATTTTGTTATCTATTCAAGCAGATAATATTTAATTCTGCGAGAGATATGAAATTTTTGTTTATAGAAAGGAGATCCAGGAGAAATTATTTAAGAAAAAAAAGGATGCGGCGGCACCGGTTGATGCTTGCCACCGAAGGGTATAAAGCCATATTGGCGATGAATTTATATAAATACAAACCGGAATTTCTTCACCAAGCTTTTCTTCTCCACCAGAACCTGGGACCGTTTGACAGAAGAATCCCATGGGATATTTTTGGATTGAACCGTCGATGGCCTGCTCCGGATCCCATTGCAATCTTCAGCCTCAAACCTCTGAACACGGGAGAAAACATGAAAGATACGACCGTCAAGAAAATCGATTCGGCGCTTCTCGAGCCCTTCGCCGCCGTGGAGGCGGCCCCTCCTCAGGTCCGGGTCCCTGGCCGGGACGAGGCTTGAGAGCAGACCTCTCGTCTTCGGAAAGACTCCCCCTGCTTCTGAAGGGGGCCTACACCATCTTCTTTCTCCTCCTGGTACCGGTTTACGGTCAAGCCTACGGCGGGTGGCATTTTTTCTGGTTTTCCGACCTGGCCCTGTTCCTCGTCCTCGGCGCCCTGTGGAGGGAAAGCCGCCTCCTTGCGGGAATGGCGGCGCTCGCCGCACTGCTTCCGGGAACTGCCTGGATCGCGGCTTTTGTGCTGCGGCTCTTCGGCGGTCCCGAATTAGCCGCGATCGCCTATATGTTCGACCCCGACAAGCCCCTGCCCCTGCGACTGTTCTCTCTTTTTCATCTTTTTCTGCCGCCGCTTCTCCTCTGGCTGCTCGGACGCCTCGGCTATGATCATCGCGCCTTTTCGGCCCAGACCCTTCTCGCCTGGACGGTGCTCCTCTCTCTATTTTTCTTTTCCGAACCGGAGCACAACATCAACTTCGTTTTCGGATTCGGCGGGGTCCTGATCGGCGGCGACCCTCTCGGCCACCTGCTCTTTCTCCTCATCGGCATCCCCCTGCTCCTTTACCTTCCCCTGCATCTGGTATTCAAGAGGATTTTTCCTCCTTCAGACGATGTTTGACAACATCAGCGGACGATATACATTATTTTGGAGCACGGACTGAGGAAAAGTCAGCCAGCAGGAGGAGCAAGAGAGAAGAACGGTCATGACGAACAAGGACAACGTACTGAACGTTCTGGAGCAGTCGGTAGAAAAAGAAGAGCGTTTCCTGGCGGCGTGGAAGCGGGGAGTCGATTTTTTAGGAGAAAATCTATTCGGCCCCGGCAGAACGAAAACCGCCCGGCACAAGGACGAACTGCGGCCCCTGCGGGAGGCGGTCGAGATGGCGTTCGATAATGAAAGCTGCGGCGAGGAGCAGT
>NZ_KI421418.1:107424-107704 GCF_000472285.1 Desulfuromonas sp. TF | reverse complement strand
TCTGCGGCCTGACCTATAATCTCGATCATGAGAGGATCGAAATCCTCTGCGATTTGCTGCGCAATTACCAGGGCTGGGTCCTGGCGGCGATGGTGAGTTTTTTCGATCCGACCTGGGGAGCGGAACTGGCCGAGCGTATTGAATGCGACAAATCGATCTGCGGCCTGACCTATAATCTCGATCATGAGAGGATCGAAATCCTCTGCGATTTGCTGCGCAATTACCAGGGCTGGGCCTCTGACGGAACGGGCGGTTTTTAGAAGCCTGATGGCGTCGCAAA
>NZ_KI421418.1:47474-107330 GCF_000472285.1 Desulfuromonas sp. TF | reverse complement strand
CCTGATGTATGCCTTCGCCCCTGAAAAACCACCAAGCCTTGTAGGACGAAATTTTTGCTTAGCCATCCTCTGAGTTTTGCGAGTGCATCAAGCCTGAGGGGTTTCAGGCGGAAAATGCCTGCTTCTCCAAAGCCTCCCGCGCCTTGGCGGCCACCGTCCTGCCGATGCTGATCGAAGCAGTAGCCGCCGGCGATGGGGCATTCAGGACATGGATCATTCCCTCCCCTTCCACGATGTGGAAGTCGTCGAGCAGTTTCCCCGCCGGGTCCACCGCCTGAGCCCTCACCCCGGCGCCGCCTCCAAGCAGATCCCCCCTCCGCAGTTCGGGCACAAGCCGTTGCAGGTCGCGCACGAACATCCCCTTGCTGAAGGAGCGGCGGTATTCCTGTAGCCCCGTCTGCCAGAAGCGTCCGGCCAGACACCAGAACCCCCCGTAGCCGAGGGTTTCCAGCGTATCGCGAAGAGAAAAACTGAAGCGGCCGTAACCCTCCCGCCTCAAAGCCAGGACCGCATTGGGACCGGCTTCCACCGCGCCGTCGATCCTGCGGGTGAAATGAACGCCCAGAAAGGGGAAGGCCGGATCCGGAACCGGATAGATAAGTGTGCGCACCAGGGAGCGCCGCCCGTCTTTGAGCGTATAATATTCGCCGCGAAAGGGGATGATTCTGATGCCGGGATCGGCCCCTGCCATGCGGGCGACGCGATCGCATTGCAGACCGGTGCAATTGATCAGAAAACGGCAACGAAATTCGCCGAGAGGGGTATCCAGGACGAAACCTTCGGACTCCCGACGAATCCCCCGCACCTCGGCGCCCGTACGAACTTCTCCACCCTTCTTTCGCACCTCGTCGGCAAAAGCCTCCGTTACCCGGGCGAAATCGACGATACCCGTATCGGGAACGTACAACCCGGCGATTCCCGCCACATGAGGCTCATATTCCTTGAGCCGGTCGTCTTCGAGCCGTTCGATTCCCTCCAGCCCGTTTTCGCGGCCGCGCCGCTCCAGCTCATCGAGAGCCGGGAGCTCCTCCTCGCGGGTCGCGACCACCAGCTTGCCACAGCGCTCATGGGGGATGCCGTACGCGGCACAGAAGCGATAGAGGTCCTCCCGCCCCGCCGTGCAGTTGCGTGCCTTGAGCGAGCCGGGGCGATAGTAGAGTCCGGAATGGATGACCCCGCTGTTGTGCCCCGTCTGGTGAGCTGCGAGGCGGTCCTCCTTTTCCAGCATCACCAGGGAGAGTCCGCCTATTTCCCCCATCATGGCCATGGCCGTGGCCGCTCCCACGATGCCTCCTCCGATGACCGCCACATCGTACGGTAATCTTCCAGCGGCCACTCTCAGTCCCCCCTGGACATCGATTCGACTTCAAGTTTTACGTCGTCGATATTGACCCGAACGACGTTCTCCCCCTCTCGCTCGCAGCGAACCAGCCCGTCCTCCACCCATTCCAGAATACGGTCTTTCTGCACGCCGTACTTCGATTCGACTTCTTCAGGGGTATACCAGGTTTTGACCAGGGACATCGAGAACCTCCTTCCGGCAGGGTTGTTTTATTTCAGTATAACCCTTCAGCAAACCCTTGTCCTCCGGGGGACACTTTACAAACGCCTGAAGCCTGCTTTAAGTTAAAAATAGAGGCTATTTGGAGAGGCATCAATAATGACATCTGTTCTGGTCATCGACGACTCCGGCGTCGCGCGGCATAAGATCATCGACACCCTGAGGGACAGGTCTCTCTTCGACTTCTACCTTGAAGCCGAGGATGGAAGCCGGGGGATGGAAGTGCTCCTCAACCACCCGGTGGACGTGATCCTCTGCGATATGGAGATGCCCGTGATAGGGGGACTCAAGTTCCTGGAAATGAGGAATGGAAAAGAAGGACTCATGGACGTGCCGGTCATCCTGCTCACCGGTCATGAAGACCGCGAATCCATGATCAAGGCGCTCGAAGAGGGGGCCAGCGATTACATCACCAAACCCTTCGACGAAGGGGAACTCGTGGCCCGGGTCAAGGTCCAGCTCAAAATCAAGTCCCTTCAGGACAGTTTGAAGAGAAGCAACCTGCTCCTTTACGAACTGTCCCACACCGATCCCCTGACCGGGCTGTGCAATCGGCGCTGTTTCATGGAGGCGATGAGCAGGGAGTTCAACCGCAGCAGCCGTGCCCATACCCCCTTGTCGCTGGTGATGGCGGACATCGATCATTTCAAGAAGATCAATGACTCTTACGGGCACCAGCAGGGAGACGCCGTGCTGGTCGATGTCGCCGAACTCTTGAATACTCATCTGCGCGAGTACGACAAGGCCGCCCGCTTCGGCGGCGAGGAGTTCGCTCTGATTTTTCCCGAAGCGGATATCCCCCAGGCGGCGGAGGTGGCCGAGCGCATCCGGACCGAAACCGGTGCTCTCTCCTTCGATGGCAAACTCAAGGATCTCCATCTGACGGTCAGCCTTGGAGTCGCCACCTACCCCCGCGGAGGCATCCGTTCGGTGGACGATCTCATCCGCGAGGCCGATTCGGCTCTCTACGCCGCCAAACGATCCGGCCGCAACCGGGTGGAGACGATGCGGCTGCAAACCTGATTTATCCGCAGATGACGCAGATTCCCGCAGATTAAAACCTCACGGATTAAAGGGTTTCCGCTTTAACTCATCTGTGTGAATCTGCGGAATCTGCGGATCAAAAAGTTTCAGACTTCGCCCCTAATTCCCCTTGAGCTCGATGTCGTCATACCAGGCCACCGCCGAGCCGCCGGTGTTGTCCGTGTCGGTCATGACGGCGACGGCCCCGGCCATCGGCGGATCTTCGCCGAAGATCGCCCGGTAGTCGGCACGGACATCCCTGCTCTCGGCCGCCCACTCCCCGACTTTCTCTTCCCCGCTCTCCACCGCGACCATCACGGCGTTCGAGGTGAAAGGGTTCGGAACGATCGCCCCCTGCGGCAGCTTGTTCGCCCAGATGTAATTGATGCTCCGGGTTCTGGGGAAAAACCAGTGGGGAAAGATGACGTAGATCCGGGCGGCGTAATCGTCCCCCTCCTTCCTCCTGGCGTCCCCCTTCTCCAGGATGTTCTCCACCTTCCAGCGCCAGGCGAGAACGGGGAATTCCTTCAAGTCTATCTCCTCCTCCAGGATGAGACCGGAGGCCGTCCCGTGCGATTCGGCCCGCAGCACGTGCCCTCCCCCCTCCGAGACCACCCGGTATTCGGTCCGACCCTTGAACACCTTCTCCTTCCATTCCGGGCGGAGGCCGTTCTCGAAATCGTCGATGAGCAGCACACGATCCGTGGCAACGGCCGAAGCAGCCCAGAGCATCATCAACAGCGGCAAACCTACTTTTACCCACAAATCCAACATCCGGCTGCCCTTCCGATACTTACGATTGTTTTCACCGATAAATCTAACCCCGAAGAATAAAAATACCAGGCAAAAAGCAAGCAATGAATAATTCTGAGCTGTTTCTGACATATTTTCCCAGTGCAGCCGCCTGATAATCACCCCGATGAAGGTAATTCTGTATAAATTCTAATAAATTTTAAAAAAACATTACAAAAAAAACAATGGTTTTCAATACAGAGAAATAAGCAGTTTCCCATCTATGAATATTTTCATTTTTATGTTATTATTGGCCAAATTCAAAACAAACCCGCCTGGAGCGGGAAAGTTGATAATAATTAAATAGTTTTCTCCGACAATAGCAAATCTGGAGCAATCCAGAGACGCAGAGTCACGGGTCCCAAGTGGATAGCCGAGCCGCCGAAGAGAGATGATCGTCTTTTGTTTTCGAGAGATGCTCACGCCCGTTTTCGGTTACGAAAACGGGCTTTTTTTATTTCCAATTGTTCCTGTGCAAAAGATCATCAGTTTGGGAGAAATGCATGGCATGTGATATCCAGGACCAGTGCGGCTTCTTTCGAAAGTTCGGAAATCGGCAGAGCAACGTTTGGAAAGGTCTGTTCGGTTATTACTGCATAGGAAACGGGTTCAAGTTTTGCGAGAACAGGAAAAAATTTCAGAAGGACGGAAAATTCCCGGATTATCAATTCATACCGACAGGCAAGGCGGTTCCAAAATCCTTTCTCGATCTTCCCTGACTGGGAATTCACTGACATTCGAAACAGGAGGAGCACTCATGAAGCCTAAACGCATCATAGTCATCGATGACTGCAGACTGACCCTGGCAATGGCCCGGGATATGCTTGAAAATGCGGGCTTCGAGGTGCTGACAGCCGAGTCGGGAATTGAAGCCAATCCTCACATCTTCGGACTGCCGCGTCCCGACCTTCTCCTGATCGATGTCGAACTGCCGATGCTGCGGGGTGACCGCAAGGTCCGGCTCCTCAAAGAGTCAAAGAGCTCCAGGGATATCCCCACCATCCTCATGTCCCACAAGTCACCGGAGGGTCTTGAAACTCTGGCGCATGAATCGGGGGCTGAGGGGTGGATTGCAAAGCCGCTGCGCCCCGATGTTCTTGTTGGTTTGATCCGGCGATTCCTTCCCTCAACCCCGTAGGCCAATATTGTCAGGCAAAATGCTGCCCATTTGATGCAGTTGCCGGAGGTTACATGAAGCAGGAATCATGCAATACCTTGCAGCCGGGAGCCAGCGCTGACACTGCTTCGCCCTCGGTCCTGGTGATCGATGATGAGGCCTTCATGCGCCTTAACTTCCGCGCGGCCCTGGAGGAGGCCGGCTGCCGGGTGGAGGAAGCCAGCAGTGGTGAGGAGGGCGCTCGCATTTTTCAGCGCCTGCGCCCTGACCTGGTTGTCCTGGACCTGGTGATGCCGGAAAGGGACGGGTTCGAGACTTGCGCCGCCCTGCGAAACCTGGCAGAGGGACGACACACTCCGATCCTGGTGGTCACGGGACTCCATGACACTGCCTCCCTTCACCATGCCTTCGAGGCTGGGGCGACTGATTTCATCTGCAAGCCGGTCAGCGGCGAACTCTTGGGCTATCGGGCTCGTTACCTGGTGCGGGCCGGCAGGGCCCTTGAAGAGTTGGCCCGAAGCGAGGCCAATCTTAGACTTCTGAGAACGGCAGTGGAGTCTCTTCCGATCGGCATCACCATCAGCGACGCGAAAGGGAAAATCACCTACACCAACCCGGCCGAAGCGGCAATGCACGGGTTCGAGGTTGCAGAACTGCTTGACCGGGAGGCCCGAGTCTTGGCGCCACAACACCTGCACCGCACATCGTTCGCGGAAAAGCTTGAGAAATGCGGCCTCTGGCGTCGGGAGAGCGTGAACCGGCGCAAATGCGGGGAGGAGTTTCAGGTCCAGCTCTCTTCAGTCTCCGTCCGCAGCCCGGAGGGGGAATTCCTCGGCATCGTCACCGCCTGCGAGGACATCAACGAGCGCAAGAAGAACGAGGCAAAAATCCACCAGCTTGCCTATTACGACCCTCTCACCGGACTACCCAATCGAGCCCTCTTCCTGAATCGCCTGCAAAAGGCGTTGGCCTTGTCTGATCGATCAAGGCAGGCGATCGCTGTCCTTTTTCTCGACCTCGACAATTTCAAGGACGTCAACGACACCCAGGGGCACGAATTCGGCGACAAGCTTCTCAAGGAGGTGGCCCAGCGGCTCTCCGGCTGCATCCGTGCAGCCGATACCCTGGCCCGGTTGGGAGGGGACGAGTTCGTGGTCATGTTGGCCGCCACGGGCCACGAGACGGCCAGCGCCACGGCACTGCGCATTCTGGAGACCTTCCGTACGCCCTTCGAGATCGATGGGCGACTGACCCATGCCGGCTTCAGCATCGGAGTCGCCCTCTACCCCGACGATGCTCCTGACCTGGAGGGGCTGCTGCGCAGCGCCGATACGGCCATGTACCAGGCCAAGTCCCGTGGACGACAGAATTTTCAATTCTTTTCGGCCGAGATGAACAGGGAAATCGTGGAGAAGGTGGCTCTGGAGTCCGCTCTCCGGCAGGCACTTGAGCGGGAGGAGCTCACCCTTTTGTATCAGCCCCAGTGGGACCTGCAGAGCGGGAGCCGATGCGTGGTGGAGGCACTGGCCCGCTGGCGTCACTCCGAGCTTGGGGAAATTTCGCCGACGAGGTTCATCCCCTTGGCCGAGACCAGCGGACAGATCTTCCGCCTTGGCGAGTGGGTGCTGCACTCTGCGTGCTCCCAGGCCAAGGCTTGGGCTGAGGCGGGCTGCCCAGTGGAGAGGGTGGCGATCAACATCTCGGGCCATCAGTTGCGCCAGTCCGATTTCCCCGATCTCATTAAGCGCATCCTGACGGAGACGCAGCTTGATCCTGCGAGTCTCGAGCTCGAGTTCACCGAGAGCGTCCTCATGGAGCATGCGGATCAGACAGTGGCCGTACTGCAAACTCTCAAGGGAATGGGGATTCAGCTCTCCATTGACGACTTCGGCACCGGCTATTCCTCCCTCAGTTACCTGAAGCACTTCCCGATCGACCGGATCAAAATCGACCGGGCTTTTGTCGCCGGCATCAATCGCGACCCGGGTGACACCGCTATCGTGGCGGCCGTCATTGCCCTGGCCCGCACCCTGAAGATCAGGGTCCTGGCGGAGGGAGTGGAGACCCGGGCTCAACTGGAGTTCCTGCAAAATCACAGCTGCAGCGAGGCCCAGGGATTCCTCCTGGGAGCTCCGATGGCGGCGGAGGATCTGGTTCGGTGGCTGGAGCTGGCGCCGGAGCCCTTATAATAGCACACCTGTCCGTGTAACCAGACCCCGTCTTGCAAGTCCGACAGGTTAGTGATAATTCCCCTCCACGGGAGTCGCCGCCCCGGTCTCTTCCTTCACTGAACCGAACTTCTGCTCGTAACGCCGCAGGTTCTCCTCCAGCGCCGCGATGAGGCGTCTGACGTGGCGCGGAGAGGTGATCACCCGGCTGCGGACCTTAGCTCGCGGCACCTGGGGCTGGACGAAGATGAAGTCGAGGGTGAATTCGGTATCGGTATGGTTCACCACCGCCAGGTTGGCGTAGACCCCCTGGGCGATTTCCTCATCCAACTGGATCTCCAGCTTTACCGGTTTGCCGGCTTCCTGCTTTTTTTTCTCGCTCATTTTACCTCCGTTATCAGTGATCGTCTTAAAAATGGCAGTAAACGCGCCGACTTGACTCCATTGAACGCGCCCCTATAATAAACAGATATAATCAGAACCCAGTGAAGCGGGGGGAAGCATGATCCACTATATTCTTGCCATCGACCAGGGGACGACGGGAACGACAGCCCTCCTCATCGGCCGTGACCTTGTCATCCGCGGCAAGGTTACCGTCGACTTCCCCCAGCACTTCCCCGAGCCGGGACGGGTGGAGCACGACCCGGAAGAGATCTGGTTCTCGGTTCTCCAGGCGATCCGCCGTGTGATGAAGGAAACGGCCGTGCCCGCTTCGGAAATCGCCGCCATCGGCATCACCAACCAGCGGGAAACGACCCTGCTCTGGGACCGGGAGACCGGTCGGCCGGCGGGCAACGCCATCGTCTGGCAGGACCGCCGCAGCGCCGGCATCTGCCGCGAATTGAAGGAAAGAGGAACCGAATCCAGGGTCCGCGAGAAGACCGGGCTGGTCCTCGATCCTTATTTTTCAGGGACGAAAATTACCTGGCGCCTGCGGGAGGATGCGAACCTGCGCCGCCGGGCCGAATCCGGCGAGCTGGCCTTCGGCACCGTGGACTCCTTCCTGGTCTGGCGCCTGACCGGAGGCACGCACCATGTCACCGACATCAGCAACGCCTCGCGCACCCTTCTGATGGACCTGAAGAACCTCTCCTGGGACGATGAGCTCCTCACCCTTCTGGAAGTCCCCTCCCCCATGCTTCCCGACATCCGACCCTCCTCCCATGTCTACGGAGTCACCAGGGGGCTGGAGATCCTGCCCGACGGCATTCCCGTGGCCGGGATGGCCGGCGATCAGCAGGCGGCCCTCTTCGGCCAGGCCTGCTTCGAGCCCGGGGAGGCCAAATGCACCTACGGCACCGGAGCCTTTCTCCTTGAGAACACCGGAGAGGAGATCGTCTTCAGCAAAAGCGGACTGCTGACCACCGTTGCCTGGCAGATCGGCCGGGAGGTCAGCTACGCCCTGGAAGGGAGCGCCTTTATCGCCGGGGCCGCCGTGCAGTGGCTGCGGGACGGGCTCGGATTGTTTCAGTCGTCCATGGACATCGAAGCTTTGGCGGCATCGGTGCCCGACAGCGGCGGACTCGTCTTCGTTCCGGCCCTGGCAGGCCTGGGGGCTCCCCACTGGAGGAGCGAAGCGAGGGGCGCCATTTTTGGGATCACCCGCGGCACGACCGCCGCTCACCTGGCGCGGGCCACACTGGAGGGGATCGCGCTGCAGATCGCCGATCTGGTGACGGCAATGGCGGCGGATCGCGGCAAGCTTCCGGCTCTGCTGAAGGTGGACGGCGGAGCGGCCGGCAACAACCTCCTCATGCAGTTGCAGGCCGACCTGATCGACCTGCCGGTGGTCCGGCCGCAGACTCTGGAAACCACCGCCCTCGGAGCCGCCATGCTGGCGGGGCTGGCCACAGGCTTCTGGCGCGACCTCGACGAGGTCAAGGCAAGCTGGCGGGAGGAGCGGCGTTTCCTGCGCCGGCAACCCCCGAGTTGGCGGGAGGAGCTGCAGCAGCGCTGGCGTACGGCGGTGGGAAAGGCATAATGCGATCTCCTTACGCCTCACCGTTTATCACTACCAGAGAGTTGAAAAAGTGGTTTCCCTGGCTGATCAAAAATGTCCAGATGCAAGGCGGCTGAAATCCTGTGGAATAAGGCGTACCTGGAAGGTACGTCGTTGACGAGGGATGAGGCCAACGCCGCAGATGGGCGCTTGCCGGGCCATAGCCTTGGCGAAGGCTGGTTTTTTATCAGCTGCTAATCCTCTCCCAGACGTTCGATCGCGCGCAGATGCATCCGCGCCTCCTCGGCGACTTCATGGCTGTGGGCAAGGTCGAGGGCATCGAGAAAATACTGGTAAGCGCTGGTGATATGGCGGGGCTTATGGATCATGGCCTTGCCAGCCCCCAGATGGGCCCGGTCAAGGTCCGGGTCGGCGGGACGCTCGGCAATGAATCGTCGATAGAGGGTTAGAGCCTGATCGAACTCGCCGGCCCCGAGAAGCGCCCGGCCGAGATGCAAAACATCTCCGGATGCCAATCGGCCGCGCTCCTCCCGCCCCTCGAGCCCAAGGTAGAGGGTGGCGGCGCGGCGCACGTCACCTCGATGGAGACTGCGACCGATCTCTTCGATCGGATCGGGAATATAATCGCGCTCTTTCTGCAATCGCTGCCGGGCCTTTTCCCGGCGCACCAGGCTTGGGAGGCGATCGATTCCATAGGCAAAGCCGAGTCCCGCCAGAAAACCGCCGATGTGGGCTCCATGCGCCACCCCCGCACCGCGTCCGCCGGTGAACAGAAAAGGGAGAAGGTTATCGAGGAGAAGGTAGAAACCGAGGACCAGGCGGGCAGGAATCATAAAGGTGGTCATGATGAATGGAAACAGGAAGACGAAGGTCTTGACCCGGTTGCGGGGAAACCAGAGGAAATAGAAGCCGAGGACCCCCGAGATCGCCCCTGAGGCCCCCACCAGAGGGACCTCTGAGCCTGGAACGAAAAGGGCGAAGAAGAAAGTGGCGGCGAGGCCGGTTCCCAGGTAAGCCATGAGATAGCCGAGACGGCCGATACGATGCTCGACGTTGTCGCCGAAAATCCAGAGGAAGAGCATGTTTCCCGCCAGATGCATCCAGCCGGCATGCAGAAACATGGCGGTAAAAAGAGTGGCGAGGGAGGGCTCGGCGGGACGGAACCCGTAACGGAAGATGAAAAGATCGTAGGCGCTGACCCGCTCGAGAATGCTCTGGGCCGGAACGGCACCCCGGGCTCCCAGGGCGTGCAGATAATCGAGCAGCAACGGGTCGGAAAGATCGGGTGCCGCACCCATCAGGGGAAGAGAAACGAAAAGAAATACAGAGATGTTGACGCCGATGAGGAGAAAATTGACATAAGGCGTTCGCGTGGAGTTGGGAGTGTCGCCGATGGGAAGAAACATGACAGACTTCTTTCGGACGGGTAGACTGATGCAAATGAAAGGCGGCGGTTGAAGGGCCATTTTACCATGGCTTACGACCGCTGGCATCTTGCATTTTGCGGATCGACCCGATATTCTCGCTCAATCCGCAATTGGACCTGAACGAGTCGTATCGGAAAGTTTCTCCCACTGACAGGAGGCATACTATTTCATGCATACCGTAAGACTGACCGGAAGCCATAAAACCTACCGTGTGGGCAAAGTGGTCTGCCTTGCCCGCAATTACAGCGAACATATCCGGGAACTGGGCAACGAGGTCCCTGAAAAACCCGTCCTGTTCATCAAACCCTCCTCCAGCATCATCGGACAGAAGGAAACGGTGGTTATCCCTCTCTATTCAAACGAGTGCCATCACGAAGTGGAACTGGCCGTATTGATCGGCAAGTGGGGCCGGAATATCCCCGAGGAAAACGCCATGGCCCATGTGGCCGGTTACGGCGTGGCCCTCGACATGACTCTGCGGGACGTTCAGGCCGAGCTTAAGAAGAAGGGACTGCCCTGGGAGGCGGCCAAGGCCTTCGACACCTCCTGCCCCCTTTCGGACTTCGTCCCCGCCGACAGGATTGCCGACCCCCACCGCCTGCGCATCTCCTTAAAAGTCAATAGCGAACTGCGCCAGGATTCCTCCACCGCCTGCATGATGCGCCGCATTCCGGCGATTATCAGCGAAATTTCGGCCATGTTCACCCTCGAGCAGGGGGATGTCATTCTTACCGGCACCCCGGAGGGGGTGGGACCGGTTGCCGCCGGCGATCAGTTGACCGCGGAAATCGAAGGTCTCGGGTCGCTTGAGGTCTCCGTCCGATGAAGAAATCCATGGTTCTCATCGGTCCCGGCCGGGCGGGACAGGCCATCGCCCGTCTGCTGCACGAGGCAGGACATGAATTCAAGTCAATCATAAGCCGCGACCCGGTACGGGCTGCGGCCGCGGCACGCTTTATAGGTATCCCCGGATCCGGCACAACCGATCTCTCCAGGGCCCGCGAGGGAGAACTCGTGTTCATTGCCATTCCCGACGATCATATCGAGGAGATGGGCGCGACTCTGCGGCGTGAGGGGTATCTGGCGCCCAATGCAGTCCTTATTCACTTCAGCGGGATTCTGCCCGCCGCCATCCTCCAGGGCAAAGATGGTTCGCCGAGGGCCCTGTCCATTCATCCCCTGCAGACCTTTGCCGACTCCGTCCTCGGAATTCGCTCCCTCCCAGGCTCCCCCTTTGCGGTGGAAGGAGATGAATCCCTGCTCCCGCTGGCCGAAGAACTCGTCTTGGATATGGGCGGCACACCCTTTCGTATTTCTACCCGAAGCAAGCCTCTCTACCACGCCGCCGCCTCCGTCGCCTCCAATTACATGGTCACCGTCATTGTCGTCGCCCGGCAGATCATGTCCGCCTGCGGCTTTTCCGAAGAGGAGGCCTTTCATCTCCTCACTCCCCTGCTTCGGGGAACGGGAAAGAACCTGGGTGCTCTCGGCCCCGAACAAGCGCTGACCGGCCCCATCGCCCGCGGAGACATAAAAACCATTGCATGCCACCTGCAAGCGCTGGCTGACCTCGACCCGGATCTTCAGGAGATCTATCGAGTCCTGGGAAGAAAGACGGTTGAAGTGGCGCGAAAGAAAGGGACCCTGAACCGGGAAAAGGCGGAGGAGATTTTAAGGATATTGAGGGGCTAGGGGCTGGAAGGAAGATCTCTGTCCTCTGTCCTCTGTCCTCTGTCCTCTGTCCTCAGCCCTTCGCCTCTCTCCGGACGCGGTTGGTGAGATGATGTGCCAGCCGGGTCGGTTCCGGCATCCGGTAGCGGGCGCCGCAGGAAAGGGTCAGGCGGGCGGCGGCGGCGACGTCCATCAGGTGACCGGGGGATATGTAGAGGGGTTTGACTCCGTCGCGGGTGGTGAGCACCACCCCTGCCTGACGGCCGTTTACCAGCAGAGGGACCATCTCTCCCCGCTTGCAGCCGGGCTCCGGATGTTCCCCGCATAGACGGCTTTTGGCGCAGCCGACGGTAGGCAGGTTGAGCCATAATCCCAGATGGCTGGCTATCCCGAGGCCCCGGGGATGGGCGATGCCCTGGCCGTCGACGAGGATGGCATCGGGTACGGCGCACAAGGCGCGGAAGGCATCGAGGATGATGGGGAGTTCCCGGAAGGAGAGCAGACCGGGGATATAGGGAAAGACGACCCGCCCCGAGGCGGTGGCCTCTTCGATGACTCGAAAGTCGGGGAGGGAGAGGACGATCACGCCGGCATGAAAAAGATCGCCATGCTTCTCGTAGGAAACATCCACACCGGCCACGAATCTGACCGGCCTGGGTAGACAGTCCCTGAGCACCACTCTTTTAGCCAGGTCCCGCTGCAGCTCCGCCGCCTCCCGGTAAGTCATCGACCAGTTGTGCAGTTGCGGAAAATCCATTCGACATCCTAGCTCAACTCACCACGTTGTGCGGACCGCCTTCCAGAAAAGCTCGAACGTTGTCCACAGCGACCTTCATCAACCGCTCCCGCGCCTCTTTTGTGGCCCAGGCGATGTGTGGAGTGATGAAGCAGTTATCGGCATGAAGGAGGGGGTTGTCGGCAGGAGGCGGCTCCTGGGAGAGGACGTCGAGACCGGCGCCCGCCAGGCGCTTCCCGTTCAGGGCCGCGGCAAGGGCCGCCTCGTCGACCAGCGGCCCCCTTCCGGTGTTGATCAGAAAGGCGGTCGGCTTCATCAGGGCCAGCCGTTCGACATCGATCATCCTTTCGGTCTCGGGGGTCAGAGGGCAGTGCAGCGAGACCACGTCGCTGCGACGCAGCAGCTCGACCAGCTCAACAAATTCGATCCCGGCATTCTGCAGGTTCCCTTTATAGCGGGCGGGGTTCCGGGTCTGCACCAGGACCCGCATCCCGAATGCATCGGCGATCCGCGCCACGCGGCGGCCGATCTGCCCGAAGCCGATAATCCCCATGATCAGCCCCTCCAGTTCGATGAGGGGCGTATCCCGGAAGCAGAAATCCGGGCTCTCGCTCCACCGCCCACGGCGAACCAGTCCGGCATGATGGCCGACGTGAGAGGTCAGCTCCAGCAGCAGGGCGAAGACCATCTGGGCCACCGAGACGGTGGAGTAAGCGGGCACGTTGGTCACCACAACCCCCTGTGCCCGGGCCGCCTCCAGGTCGACCACGTTGTATCCCGTGGCAAGCACGCCGATATAGCGCAGCCGCGGCAGCTTCCCGATGATTTCCCGGTTGAGCACCGCCTTGTTGGTCAGGACGATTTCGGCTTCCTTCGCCCGCTCGGCCACCTGCGCGGCCGGGGTCCGATCAAAGACGTCACAGCTTCCCAGCCGTTCCAGCCCCTCCCAGCTCAGATCACCCGGATTCAGGGTGTACCCGTCCAGCACCACGATGTTCATCTGGTTGTTCTCCTAAGGATGTGATCTGAAGAAACTATGACGGAATAGTTGCGAAACTCCACAAAATTCTTTCCACCACCCGCTCGCTTTGCTCACTAGAGGCACAGAGAAAACCTGATGATTTTATGATTTTCTCAGCGTCTCTGTGACTTAGTGGTTAATGCCTTGATCCTGAAAACCTCATAACTTTGACGAAGTGGACTCGCCAAAGACGAGACCCCCGACGGATGATCTGCCGGGGGTCTGAGTGCATCACAAAGATAAAGATTTACCGGCCAAGTTCTTCCAGCAGCGTCGCATGCGCGGCCGCCAGCCGGGCGATGGGGACCCGGAAGGGGGAGCAGGAAACGTAATCGAGGCCGATATTATGGCAGAAGATGACGCTGGAGGGCTCGCCGCCGTGTTCGCCGCAGATGCCAAGCTTGATATCCGGGCGCGTCTGGCGCCCCTTTTCGCACCCCATTTTCACCAGCTGCCCCACCCCTTCCTGGTCGATGGCGACGAAGGGATCGTTGGGGAGTATCTCCCGTTCCACGTAGAAGGGGAGGAACTTGCCGGCGTCATCGCGCGACAGCCCGTAGGTGGTCTGCGTCAGGTCGTTGGTGCCGAAGGAGAAGAATTCGGCTTCCCGGGCGATGGCGTCGGCGGTAAGAGCGGCGCGGGGAAGTTCGATCATCGTCCCGATCAGGTACTTCACCTTGATGCCGTAGCGGGAAATCACCTCGTCGGCGACGCGGATGGCATGGCCCCGGAGAATCGCCAGTTCCTTGACCTCGCTGACCAGCGGAATCATGATCTCGGGAATGATCTCATACCCTTCGTCCTTGACCAGTTCGCAGGCGGCTTCCATGATGGCCTGCACCTGCATGTCGTAGATTTCAGGGAAGGTGATGCCGAGCCGGCAGCCGCGATGGCCGAGCATGGGATTGAACTCGTGGAGGAACTCGACCTTGTTCTTCAGGGTAGCGACCGACACGTTCATCACCTTGGCCAGTTCCTCGATTTCCGCCTCGGTATGGGGAAGGAACTCGTGAAGGGGCGGATCGAGGAGGCGGATGGTGACCGGCAGTCCCTTCATCTCGCGGAAGATGCCGAGGAAGTCGCCCTTCTGCATGGGCAGGATCTTGGACAGGGCCCGCTTGCGCCCTTCGATGTCCTCGGCCAGGATCATCTCCCGAACCGCCATGATCCGCTCCCCTTCGAAAAACATGTGCTCGGTGCGGCACAGGCCGATCCCCTCGGCCCCGAACTGGCGGGCGACCTTGGAGTCGTGAGGGGTGTCGGCGTTGGTGCGCACACCGAGACGACGGTACTTATCCACCCATTTCATGAGGGTGCCGAAGTCTCCGGTCAGCTCCGGCTGGACGGTGGGGACCTGCCCCTTCATCACCTCGCCGGTGGAGCCGTCGAGGGTGATGATATCGCCCTTGCTGATAACCGATCCGCCCCGGGCGGTAAACTGCTGGGTACGGTAGTCGACCTTGATGTCGCCGCAACCGGCAACGCAGCACTTGCCCATGCCTCGTGCCACCACCGCCGCATGCGAGGTCATGCCGCCTCGGGCGGTGAGGATCCCCTGGGCGGCATGCATCCCGTGGATATCCTCGGGACTGGTTTCGATGCGAACAAGGATGACCTTGAGCCCGAGCTTGGCCGCTTCCTCGGCTTCGTCTGCAGAGAAGACCACCTCGCCGCTGGCGGCGCCGGGAGAGGCCGGGAGCCCCTTGGCAATGACTTCCTTGGGCGCCTTGGGGTCGAGGGTCGGATGCAGGATCTGATCGAGCTGCTCGGGACCGACCCGCAGCACCCCCTCTTTTTCGCTGATCAGCCCTTCCTTCACCATGTCGACGGCGATCTTGATGGCCGCCCGGGCGGTGCGCTTTCCGCTGCGAGTCTGCAGCATGTAGAGCTTGCCCTTCTCGATGGTGAACTCGATGTCCTGCATGTCGCGGTAATGCTTCTCCAGGGTGACCTGGACCTGCATCAACTGATCGTAGCACTGGGGCATCACCTCTTCCATGGAGGGGAGGGAGCCGTCACCGCCGGCCTTGTTGATCGGCTGCGGAGTGCGGGTGCCGGCCACCACGTCTTCGCCCTGGGCATTAACCAGGAACTCGCCGAAGAAAAGATGCTCGCCTGTGGATGGATTTCGGGTAAAGGCGACGCCGGTGGCGCAGTCATCGCCCATGTTGCCGAAGACCATCGACTGCACGTTGACCGCAGTCCCCCACTCGGAAGGAATATTGTTGAGCTTGCGGTAAGTATTGGCGCGGGGGTTCATCCAGGAGCCGAAAACGGCGCCGATCGCCCCCCAGAGCTGTTCGTTGGGATCGTCGGGAAACTCCTTCCCCAATTCCTCCTTGACCTTGTTCTTGAAGAGCCCCACCAGCTTTTTCAGGTCGTCAGCGGAAAGTTGGGTGTCCAGCTTGACTCCCCGATCCTCCTTCATCTGCTCCAGAAGGTGCTCGAGCACGTCTCCGTCCATTCCCATGACCACATTGGAGTACATCTGGACGAAGCGGCGGTATGAATCATAGGAGAAGCGTGGATCTCCGCTCAGTTCGATGACACCCTGAACCGTCTCGTCATTGAGGCCCAGATTGAGAACGGTATCCATCATACCGGGCATGGATGCCCGGGCGCCGGAGCGCACGGAAACCAGCAGGGGCTTTTTGGGATCCCCGAAGGTCTTTCCCATGAGCTTTTCCACCCTGGCCATGTTCTCTTCCACCTGTTCCTGGAGAAGGGCGGGATAGCGGCGGTTATTCTTGTAGAATTCGGTGCACACCTCGGTGGTGATGGTGAATCCGGGCGGAACCGGCAGGCCGATCGCGGTCATCTCCGCCAGGTTGGCTCCCTTGCCCCCCAGCAGATTCTTCATGCCCCCTTTTCCTTCGGCTTTCCCGTCCCCGAAGAAATACACGTACTTCTCTGCCATCTCTGCCTCCTCCGGTTTGACGACCTTCAGCTGCTCCTTTGTGTCTGCCATGTAAAGTGTTCCTCCTCCAGTTTTAGTTGTAGCCGGTCCAGTCCGGCCATCCCCCTAATTGCGTCGATCCCCCAATGACCGGCGTTTATTTTTTTTGGAGCGGGTTGCAGAACCGCCCAAGAGATTCAATCGGCGATGCGGGAAAAGTCGGCGATCCCGCCGAAGAGTCTGGCCACGGCCGTGAGAAGCGCCAGCCGGTTCTTTTTCACCTTCTCATCCTCGGCCATCACCATGACTTCGTCAAAAAACGTATCCACCGGAGCGCGAAGAGATGCGATCGCCCGAAGCGCTGTCATATAATCTCCGCGGGCGACGCTGTCTTCGACTGATTTTTCAACCTGCTGCAGAGCCTGATGGAGATCCTTCTCGCAGGAAGCTTCAAAGAGGGCGGGATCAACAGCCTCATCGACACCGGCCTTAATAATATTACCAATCCTCTTGAATGCAACTGCCAGCGGCTCAAAATCCTCTCGCCCTTTGAGGGCGGCCAGTGCCTTGACCCGCTCCTGGGCGTCCGGCACGTCGTCGAAGGATGCCGACAGCACTGCATCGACCACATCCTGGGCATAGCCCTGAGCGGTGAGCATGTTGAGGAACCGCAGCCGGATGAATTCGACGACCTCGGCCGCCACCTCTTCCTGCGGCCGCTGCAGCTTCTCCTTCAGCAGGTCGACGCTGCGCCCGACCAGGTCCCTGATGGAGAGAGCGTAGGCGCGATCGAGAATGATGTTAAGAATGCCTATGGCGCTGCGGCGCAGGGCGTAAGGATCGGCGGTGCCGGTGGGAATGAGACCGACGCCGAAACAGCCGCATATGGTATCGATTTTGTCGGCGATGGAGACGAAGGCCCCCACGTTGTCGGAGGGGAGCTCGCCTCCGGCCTGGATCGGGAGGTAATGTTCAAAGATCGCCTTTGCCACCCGGGGGTCCTCCCCCTCCAGCCGGGCGTATTCCCGTCCCATAACCCCCTGCAGTTCCGGAAATTCATAGACCATCCCCGTCTCCAGGTCGCACTTGGCCAGAAGCGCCGCCCGGTCGGTCAACTCCACAACGGCCGGATCGAGCTGCCGGGCCAGCCCGGCCGCCAGTTCCCGGAAGCGCATGACCTTGGCGTGGCTGGTACCCAGCTTGGCCTGATAGACCACGCTTTTGAGCGCCTCAAGGCGGCTTTCCAGCTTCACCTTCCGGTCTTCGGTCCAGAAGAACATGGCGTCGGCGAGGCGGGCCCGCAGCACCCGCTCATTCCCCCGGGCCACCACCGCGCGATCCTCGGGGCGAGTGCCTGCGATGGTGATGAAGCGCGGCAGCAGCCTGCCTTGGGCATCGAGCAGCGTGAAGTAGCGCTGGTGTTCGCGCATCGATGTGATCAGGAGCTCCCGGGGGAGTTCCAGGTATTTCTCCTCGAAGGAGCCGCACAGGGCCGTGGGATCTTCGACGAGATAGGTCACCTCGTCCAGCAGCTCCTCATCGGGATTCACTTCGCCGCCGGCCGTGTGAGCCTCCCGCTCGACCTGTCGCGCGATGATTTCGCGGCGCTTCTTCGGATCGGGAATGACGAAGCGGCGCTCGGCCTCTTCAAGATAGCTCACCACCCCCTGGACCGGAAAAGCCTCAGGGGCCATGAACCTGTGTCCCCGGGAGAGATTGCCGCTCTCCAGGTTGCCGAAGGGGAAAGGGACAACCGTCCCTTCGAAAAGGGCGACGATCCAGTGGACGGGGCGGGCGAAGCGGATATCCAGATCCTTCCAGCGCATCGACTTCCTGAAAGGGATGGAGGCGATGACCCGGGGCAGGATCTGCGGCAGGAGGTCGGCCGTGGGCCCGCCCTCCTCCACCTTGGAGAGGTAGAGATATTCCCCCTTGTCGGTCTGCATGCGGGAGAGCTGCGAAACCTCCACTCCGTTGGAGCGGGCGAAGCCGAGCGCCGCCTTTGTCGGGTTCCCATCGGCATCGAAAGCCACCTTGGCCGAAGGTCCGGCCACGTTCAGCTCACGGCGCTCCTGCTGCAGGGACACATCGGCAACGGAAATGGCCAGGCGTCTCGGGGTGGCGAAGGTGCGCATTCCGCCGAAAGAAACCCTGGCATTCTCCAGTTCCTTCCCCAGCAGCCGCTCCAGATCCCGCATGGCGGTCGGGAGGAAGCCGGCGGGAATTTCTTCGGCGCCTATTTCAAGAAAAAGTTCTGCGGTCATAAAAGCAGGCTCCAGGTTCAAGGTAAAAGGTTCAAGGTAAAAGGCTAAAGAAAATCAAAGGCGTTAAACCTTTCTCCTTTTTCCTTTAACCTTTAACCTTTAATTTGATTCAACGTTTCAGCAGCGGAAACCCCAACTTCTCCCGCTGAGCCACGTATCCTTCGGCGCAGAGCCGGGAAAGATTACGCACCCGGCCTATATAGTGGGCTCTCTCCGTCACCGAGATGGCTCCGCGGGCATCGAGTAAATTGAAGGCGTGGGAACACTTGAGGACGAAATCGTAGGCGGGGAAGACCAGCTGGCGCTCGGTCAGGCGGATGCACTCCTTCTCGTACATGTCGAAGAGCTGGAAAAGCATGCCGGTGTCGGCCTCTTCGAAATTGTAGGTGGAGAATTCGACCTCCGTCTGGTGGTGAACGTCGCCGTACTTGATCCCCTTGATCCATTCGAGGTCGTAGACGTTGTCCACTCCCTGCAGATACATGGCGATCCGCTCGCAACCGTAGGTGATCTCGCCGGAGACCGGCTTGAGGTCGATCCCTCCGCATTGCTGGAAATAGGTGAACTGGGTGATTTCCATACCGTCGAGCCAGACTTCCCAGCCCAGCCCCCAGGCCCCCAGAGTGGGGGACTCCCAGTCGTCCTCGACAAAACGGATGTCGTGCTTGGCCGGATCGATGCCGAAACTCTTCAGGGAGTCGAGATAGAGATCCTGAATGTTCATCGGCGACGGCTTGAGGATCACCTGGAATTGATAATAGTGCTGGAGACGGTTGGGGTTCTCCCCGTAGCGGCCGTCGGTAGGACGCCGGGAAGGTTCGACATAGGCCACGTTCCAGGGTTCGGGTCCGAGCGCCCTGAGAAAAGTGGCGGGATTGAAGGTCCCTGCCCCCTTTTCCACGTCGTAAGGCTGCTGGATGATGCACCCTTGCCGGGCCCAGTAGTTCTGCAGTGAAAGGATAAGATCTTGAAAGGTCACGTTGCCTCCATGCGAAACCGTTCACCCGTCGTCTTCAGGACCGAGTGACGTATACTGTATACAAGTTTAAAGTTGAAAATTCTAGCCCGGCGGACTGGGGCTGTCAAGGTTAAACTCCCCCTCCGCAGGCGTATTCAGCCTCGCTAAAAACAGGCGCTATCTGCCTCCATCCGTTCCAGGAATGAGAGGGAACGGAGCGGCCGGTGCAGATGCAGCCGCAGGGCGCCGGTCAGGATGGCCCGTCCCTCCTCAAGAGTGCGGCTGCCGAAGCGGAAACCGGCGAAATGGGTGAGCGGGCTCTGCAGGGAACGCGAGAGGCTTCCCAGGGTCAGGGGGCTGACCCGCAGGGCCGTACCGGGAGGGGCGCACTCCGGGCAGAGGCTGCCGCCGCGGGCGGCGTCGAAAGCAGCCTCGTCGCCGCGGAGTCCGGCGGCGCACTCGGAGCAATGGAGCAGATGGGGGATGTAGCCGGCCAGGACCAGAAGGCGCAGCTCGAAAAGGAAGCGTGCTTCAGGGGACGCGCCGTGCCCGGCCAGGTGGTCGAGAAAGGCGCCGAGCAGCGCGTAGGCCCTTACCTGCCCCCCTTCTTCCCCCAGCATCTCCTCGACCAGCTCGCACCCGTAGCCGGCCAGGGCGATGGCCGTCAGATCGCCGCGCAGCCCGGTACGCAGGTCGAGGAGCTCTGCTTCGCGGAGACGCACCAGATCCCCCGAAGACGGCGGCGACCAGTGCATCCGGACCCGGGAAAAGGGCTCCAGGGCCGCGCCGAATCGCTTGCGGCTCTTCCGGGCGCTTCGGGCGAAGCCTCGAAGGCGGCCGTGCTCGGGAGTGAAAAAGGTGACGATGCGGTCGGCCTCTCCGTAATCGAGGTGGCGCAGGATGATCGCTTCGGAGGAGAGGAGCTTCATTTTCCTGTCACTGGTCCCTTGTCATTGGTCATTGGTGGAAAAGCCTTATCTCTCGTCCATCCCCAACTCCTCCAGCATCCGAAGGGTGAAGTTTTTGGCCCGCCCCGATGGGGCGATCATGCCGTAGGCGATCGCCTCTTTCAGCTCCGCATCGCCGGCGCCTGCTTCCTTCGCGACCGCGAAGTGCTTTTTCAGTCAGTCGGGGCAGCCGACCGCCACGGCGCAGGCGACACGGATCAGTTCCCGGGTCTTGATATCGAGGACTTCCTCGTACTCGTAATCGAGAAACTTCTTGCGCACCTTCATGCCATCTCTCCTTTGCAAGTCGTCCTGTTCTCGCCGGAACACCTTTACGGCATCAGACCCCGCCTGCTAAGCTCTGCGCGGACTTCGTTGCGCCGGTCCCTCAGATCCTCTGCGATTCGCCCGCGCGTCACGTCTTGAGAGGCTCCGACGCTCACCGGGCCGGTGCCGACTCCCACCCCCACGGAGGTCCCTCTGGCCGCTCTCTCCTCCCTGGCGATCTGGTCGTTGAGCTGATAGAAGTAGGTCTGGATCTCCATGTCGTTCATAGCGTGATAGTCTTGAGAAAGAAGATCCCGCGTACGGGCGCCGACCCCCGCACACCCGGCCAGCAGCAAGAGTGCCAGGACGGCGACGGCCACCCGGAGAACGGGTGTGAATTCGATTTTCAT
Source organism: Desulfuromonas sp. TF (assembly GCF_000472285.1). NCBI lineage: Bacteria > Pseudomonadati > Thermodesulfobacteriota > Desulfuromonadia > Desulfuromonadales > Desulfuromonadaceae > Desulfuromonas > Desulfuromonas sp. TF. Next base: position 86,112 of record NZ_KI421418.1, on the reverse strand, counting down.
GGCGTCTCCTTGAGTTCGCTTCTTATATCTTAAGCGACCGGAGGTGGAAGAGATGAAGAAAGCCAACCCCTGGCTCCGGGCGGTGCTGGAGGTCACCGTCGAATCGTGCCGACAGACTCTGTGAAAACGATCGGTAACTACATCCCCACGCACTGCGATCCCTGTCCCCGTGCCTTCGATCGGAGATCACACTTAACCCTTAAATCCAGGCGACCTTGTTTCGGCCTTCGCTCTTGGCCCGATAGAGTCCCTCATCGGCCCGTTTCAGAGCATCTTCGAAACTCCCCTCCTCACCCGTAGTGCAGGCGAGCCCAAGGCTCACCGTTACCGGGACTTCGATTCCGCCGATGATGACCGGCTCGGCTTCCACCCTCTCCCGGATCCTCTCGGCAATCCCCCGGGTTCCAAGAAAGCCGGTGCCGGGCAGCACGGCCAGAAACTCCTCGCCGCCGTAGCGGCCCACGAAGTCGTAGCAACGGAGCGACCGGACGAGGCGGTCAGCAATTTCCTTCAGGATCAGGTCGCCGGCCTGGTGGCCATAGGTGTCATTGTGGCGTTTGAAGTAGTCGACGTCAAGCATCAGCAAGCCGAGAGCCTTCTTCGTACCGCCGCCTTCACGCTCGCGGCCCAGGCGTGCAAACTCCTGTTCAGCCCGCAGAAATATCTGATGGCGATTGAGCAGTGAGGTCAGGGTGTCGGTCGTCGCCAGGATTTGCAGAATATTCTGCGTCGCCTTGAGCTGGTTGGTCCCTCGCCGCACCAGAACGAAAGCGCAGGCAAAGACGAAGATCAGGGCGAGAGCGAGCAGCAACATCGACATCCCCACACCGGAGGAAATATCACGGCGGGCAGCAGTAACATCCACATACAGCTCGAAGCTGCCGATCACCCGGCCCTTGTCATTCCTGATCGGGATATAGGTCTCGACCACATCAAGGTCGAACTTGCGCTCTTCAGCCAAGTCGATAACCTCGTCCTTTTTCTCCAGCCTGGAATCGACCTCCCCCGCGAGCGCTTTTTTCAAGCGCGAGTTCTCGGCATCGATACGACCGATAATCGACGGATCGGTGCTGTAGATGATCCTGCCGTCATACGAAAAAATCTTGATTTTGATGATCGCGAAGGGTTTCAGGAATTGCCGAAGTCGACGGTCAAGCTGGGGGAGGTTTTCGACATCGAGGGCAATGCGGCTCCCCTCTGCAGAGTGGGCCAGCAGCGTGCCCCGCTCCAAAGCCAAAAGAGCGCTGCCGATTCGGACCGCATTCATCTCGGCGCGAGAGATTACATGTCGGGAATAGACGGAATAGATGCTGGCGGCCGCCAGAGAGAGGATGACGAGGAGGGAGACCAAGGCAATTTTGATGAGTTGGCTCAGAAGCGAGGCGGGATCCTTGTTCGACAACTCCGCCACGGGGATGCTCTTAGCAGTCATATTTAAAATTCAACGGTGAATAGCCCAGGACCTCTGCCTGGTCCAGTTTGCGAACGAATTACAGAGCAGCAATAACTGCACCAATGTTGAGGTCTGAACAGGTAAACCCTGTTGCAGCGGGCGCCCCTTGCCTCTTTGAAGAGACCTGCCAGCCTACTTTAAACCAAAATCGTCCGCTTTAATACCGTGGTTTCATGTGCATTGCTGTGAAAAAACGGGTTACTGTGCTACAAAGGGAACAGATTCTGCTCAACAATCGCCGGGATGTCGCCGCGAGGAAAAAGTTCGGGAACAACATCAAAGGGGAAAAACGAGGAGGACGAAATGGATCTGGAAAAGATCAAGAATGCCATTGTAACAAACGTGTACCATATCCCCGCCGAACGAAAGGTCCCCCTTCACTCTCATGCAGATCATGATGAGATCTTTTACTGCATAAAAGGTGCAGGCTTCGGAGTGCTGGAGAATGGCGAAGTGAAACTCACGACCGGCAAGGCCTTTATTGTACCTGCAGGGGTCAAGCACAGCATGAGATCTGATGATGAGATCTATGTAACGTCATTCCTTGTACCGGTTGTGAAGAAAGATTAACGACGGTACAAGTGTCCCTAGCTGGGACGGTAAGTCGCTTGGTAAAAACGAACGAAGGAGGTAACTTTTTGGTGGGCGCAAGTTAAAAAATCATCAATTCCTTTTTTGCGTAAATAACGGCAAGTATCGTTGCAGGATCATTCCCATGGCAGGAAACGGCATGAGGTAGATTCGAATCGTAATAGATGGAATCACCGGGGTTTAGGATCTCGGTATGGCCTGCAAGCCTTATTTCAACATGCCCCGTCAACACGAAAAGAAATTCTTCCCCAACATGCTGATTGGGCTCAGCAATGTCTTCAAGCGGCGTCAGGGTCACGAGGAATGGCTCCATCTGCCTGTTCTGCTTGTGGTGGCCCAGAGACTCATAACCGTAGCCCCCGGATTTGCCGCCGGCCTGACTGAATCGGGATACGGTTTTTCGGTCATCGCTTCTAACGATGCAGAAAGGCGAATCCGCGCTGTCTCCGAAAACCTCACCCACCGAAACGTTGAAGACCTTTGCCAGACTGATAATATGTCCCAGAGGCGGCGCGACAGAAAGGTCTTCAATCCCCGAAATGGTCGATGGAGATATCCCGGATTCCTTTGAAACATCATCCAATGACATCTGTTTTCTGGTCCTCAGGGATTTGATTCTTTCGCCGATCTGTTTTTGGTCCGTCATCGTTTTTCTCCTTTGAGATAGACGTCCGGCGCAACGGAAGCTTTTTTCATGTAACTCGGGAAAAGCCTTTAACACGTAAAGTTCAGCCGGCGTTCCGCCGTCGGCTGGTCCGCCGACAAGTCATTGAATCCGAAATATCTTCCGCATTATATCCGCTGGGTTAAGGAATGCTATAGTTTTCTTCGACTTCCTCTGCCCGAACTCTTCCCAGTTGGCAATCTCCTGCAAAAGAACCCCATTAAAAAAGGGCCGCTCCTTCTCCGGAAGCGGCCCTTAATGATGAACATTGATCCTCTATTCAAATGGCTGGACTCGCATCGATCAGCCCGTCGCGCACCCGCACCAGGTTCCCCGCCCGGGCGGCGATCTCGCTGCTGTGGGTGACCAGGATGACCGTTTTTCCCTGTCGGTTGAGCTCTTCCAGCACGGCCATCACCTCGCCTTCGGCGGCGGAATCCAGGTTGCCCGTGGGCTCGTCCATCAGCAGGACGGGCGGGTCGTTGGCCAACGCGCGGGCGATGGCGACTCGCTGCTGCTGTCCGCCGGAGAGCTGTCCCGGCTTGGCGCCGGCTTTTTCCTCCAGACCGACCAGGGCCAGCAGCTCCCTCGCCCGCTCTTTCTGCCGCGCCTCGGGGACTCCGGCCAGCATCAGCGCCGTCTCCACGTTCTCCATCGCCGTAAGGCTCTGAAGGAGGTTGAAGAACTGGAAGACGAAACCGATCTTGCTTGCCCTCATCGCCGCCAGCTCCCGTCCTCCGAGACGGAACATCTCCTGCCCGTCGAGGAAGACGCTGCCGCCTGTGGGGCGGTCGAGGCCGCCGATGAGATGCATGAGGGTGGACTTGCCGTGACCGGAGGGGCCGACGATGCAGGTGAAGCTGCCCCGGGGGATCTCCAGGTCCACACCCCGCAGCGCTCGGGTCAGGGTCGCGCCCCGGCCGTATTCCTTCGTGAGACTTTCTGTTCTGATGATGGCGTCACTCATAGCTGATGGCCTCCACGGGTGAGAGGTTGGAGGCCTTCCAGGCGGGATAGAGGCCGGAAACCATGGCGACCAGCGTCGAGAACAGGACGGCCCCGACAAAGAGCAGGGGATCGATGCTGGTCTGGGAGCCCTTCACGAAGGACGTGGCGGCGTTCTGACCGATGTAGGGCGCCGCCACCAGGGAGGCCGCGAACCCCAGCACCGCCCCGCCCAGCCCTCCCAGCAGTCCGTAAACCCCGGACTCGAGGAGAAAGAGGCGGAAGATGCCGCCCCGGGTCGCGCCCATGGCCTGCAGGATGCCGATCTCGCGCTTGCGCTCGTAGGTGGCGGTCATCATGGTGTTGACGATGCCGAAGGCCGCCGCGAGAATGGCCACCGCCGCGATCAGTTGCAGGGTCATGTTGACGGTGCCCACGATGGAGAGCACCGAACCGAGCATCTGCTTGTCCGAAACGACGCCAAGGCTCACCGCATCCTTGATTTTCATGGCGTAGAGGTCCACCTCGTCAAGACGGTCGACCCGCACGGCGACGTAGGAGACCCTGTCCTTCTGCTCATAGAGCTGCTGGGCCGCCGGCATGCTCAGGAAGACCGTCAGGTCATCCTTCCCCGCCGTCTCCTCCAGAACCCCCAGTACGGGAATCTGCTTCCCTCGGATGCGCACCTCGGCGCCCGGCTGCAGACCGAACTGCTCGGCGAGCACCGAACCCAGAACGGCTCCCTCGGACTCCTCGGAGGAGAAGTAGCCTCCCGAGGCGAGGGCCCACTCCTTGAACCGCAGCGTCTCGGCCGGGAGAATCCCCATCACCGAAACGGGCCGGTTGTCGATGGCCGATCGCTCGGCCAGATAGGGGATGGCGGTCATCCCATCGATGGCGCGGATGGCCGCCACCTCCTCGGCGGTGATGGTGGTGGGGAGCTGCTCGCCGGTGAGTATGGAGACCTGCTCGTAGGCGCAGCTCCCCTTGGGCGTGACCACCAGATTCGCCCCCAGGGCGGCCGACTCCCGCTCGATCTGGGTTTTCAGACTCCCTCCCAGCGCCATGAAGGTGACGAAGGAGGCCATGCCGATGATGATGCCAAGGAGGGTGAAGACGAACCGGCCGCGCCTGCGGACGATGTTCTTTAAGACCAGTTTACCGGGGGTCATCCCTGCCCTCCCAGCTTGTGGTTGGCTACCACTTCCATTTTCTCGGCGCGGAAGAGGTATCCCCCGGGTTCACGGCTGAAGGAGCCGGAGATCTTCACTTCATCACCGATGGCTGGACGGGTTCCCGCGATTTTCACCGGCAGAAGCACCTTGTTGCAGTTGGGCGTGGTGCACTGAAGCTCCTTCTTGTCCATGATTCCCACAATGGTGGCGTCGGACTTGGAGTAGCCGTAAGCGATGCCCACCACAGTGAGCGGACCGCTGAAGGCGCCGGGATCGGAGGCCAGGTCGTTGACCTGAAAGGAGGGGGCCTCGTTCTTGCAGCCGGCGGAGAGGGCAAGCAGGGAAATGGCGGTTATGAAGATAAAAAGATAGCGAAGATTTCTCATGATTCGGACTCCTCTGAAAGACGTTACAGTCGAACAAACCACACCCGTAGGGCGCGGATGCACCACGGGCGGCGGATCGCCGGTCAGTTGCACAACGTTCTGGGCGAATCAGAGAAATTCGGGGGGATAGTCGATGGATCGGCCGGGGGCCGAGGGGAGGGAGAGGGTCAGGGTCCACAAAAGTGGACGGTATTCGGAAGTGGAGGATGAGATCCGGGGAATCTGGGAAAGCAGGGAAGCGCTGCAGGAGAGGCAGCCGCATCCGGGATCGGTGCATTCGCCGTCTGCTGAGGGCGCCTCTTCATCCGCCTCCTTCTCGCAGCAATGGCTGGCCTCGGCTTTTTCCCCAAGGGGAACCGCCGCGGAGACCGCTCCGGCCAGGAAGATCAGGGCAAGGAGCAGCGTCAGGGGCGCCGCTATTTTCATGAGGGAGGTCAGCATCTGCTTACTTTATCCGCGCAGTACAGGGCGTGTCAACCTCCAACGGCGTTCGGGAGATCGGAATCGGCAGGAAAAAGGCCCTTGGGAGGTGCATGCACCGGGCAGGCTGAACAGCCTGCCCGGTGCGCTCTTTCCGTCACATTACCTGAACTCGGCCCTGCGGTTTTTGCTCCAGGCCGCTTCGTCCCGGCCGTCCGAGGCGGGCATCTCTTCGCCGTAGCTGATCGTGCCCAGACGCTCCGGAGCGATTCCGAGCGCCGCCAGGTAGCTTTTCACCGCCTTGGCCCGGCGGTCGCCGAGCGCCAGATTGTATTCATCGGAGCCCCGCTCGTCGCAGTGTCCCGCGATGGTGACGATGGCCTCCGGATTGTCCCGCATCCACCCCGCATTGACATCCAGGGCCCGCCTTGCTTCGGGTTTCAAGGTGTATGAATCATAATCGAAGTAAACCTTTTCCAGGCTTTTTCCATCAAGGGTATTAAGCGTCGCGGTCCTGACATCGCCATCCGTCTCCCTTTGCATGCTGTCCGTTGCCTCTTCGGCAGAGGGCTGAACGGCAGTGACGGCGCCGGAAGATCCGGTCGGATCGAGGGCTGATCGACTTGCTTTACGGGCGCATCCGCCCGAAACAATCAGAATCGATAGAATGATGGCGGCAACAACGTAAGAACGATGCATGTTTGGTCTCCCAAGCTTGTTAAGAACTTTTTTTTCATCCCTGCCGGCCTTCAAGCGCCTTTGCTTTCAGGCAGCGGGGACAAGGATCGCCAATGTTCAGCTCAGGAGGTCGTTCTCGGGGGGGATGAAGATTTCAAAGGGGATGTCCTGGGGAAGCAGGACGGGTACGACGGCCCTCTCGGCCGGTTCCGGTATTTCGATGTGGGGTTGGATTGCGTCGACAGATGTCAGGATAAGCTCGAACATCCGCTTGGCCTTGACTTTAATCGATTTTCCTTCGGTATGATTCTCTTCGGCAATGAAGGCGCAATCGAAGATGGCTTCTTCGACGGGAGTGGCAAAAATTTCGTCGGTAAGGCTTCCCAGGCGCAGGGAGAGAAGCGCGGCGACGACGAGCAGGGAAAGGATCTTTTTCGTGAGGGAATATCCGCGCATACCAGTCGGTGAATTTCAAGGGGTCCCGAAAGCAGCGCAGATATTATCACTTGCCCGCAAAGAGTCAATCGATTTCGGAAAGAGCGTGATTTCCGGGAAAAGGGAATCTCATTGGACATGGTGATCGAGCTACATCCAGCGCATGCGACGGAAGATCAGGATCTGCATGGCCGCGATGACGAACAGAATGCCACAGACGATGAAGAAGGCATAGGGACTCTCCGTCCCGGGAATGCCGCCGACATTGATGCCAAGCAATCCCGTCAGAAGACCCAGGGGCAGGAAAATGGCCGCGACAATCGAAAGAAGATACATTGTCTTATTCATCTGATTCCCGATCCGCCTCCAGTTCGTCCTGAAGGATCGCAGCGCGGTCCTTTGTCGCATCAAGGTCCTCGACATATCGGGTCATCTGATCCGCTATCTCTCGAATTCTTACCTTCTGAATTTCATCGAACCATGGGCCTTTCACAGCGTGCAGACGTTCCAGGGCTTCCCTCTGAGGTGCCATGTAGCGGCGAAAGCGGATCGCTTTTCGTCGCAGCAGGCTGATGCTGCCTCGAAGCGTGTGACTCTCCTGAGCGAGGATATCATCCTCCAGTATTGCGACCCCATCCTCCAGATCACCCAGAACGGCAGACATCCGGCGAACCAGACTCTGCGCAAGCATGAGAACGAAATCAGCGCCTCCGACCGGCCCTTCTCCCTTTGCGAGACTGCGGGTGAGATCCTCCAGGGCCATGAGCTTACGGTGGCTGATGGTGATGATCCGGGAAGGCTCGATCCACAGTCGGACCGAGACCATGTCCTCCGGTTCAGCTCCGATATTTAAGTTGACTCCCCGAAGGATCACGAGCAGCCCCTGCCCGTGATCGAAACTGCGCGGGCGCGTGTCTTCGGCGAGAAGGGATTCGAGGACGACGGGATCAATGCCACTTTCCCGGGCCAGCCAGGCTTGCGCCTTCTCATCCGTATAACTCAGGTGGATCCAGGGTATCTTGCCCTCGGGAAGAAGTGAGTCGATCTTTTCGAAGGGCAGAAGCTCTCCCCCTCCCATGGCATCCAAAGTATAAATCCACTGCTGCGAAAGGTGCTCTGAGCTGTACATCCGTCTTCCCCTTCATGGCTTAATCACATTACTTGATATTTATAGAAGAACAGGAAGGGTGTGTGGTGTATTCCTGAAGCTGGCGGAAACCCGCGGTGAAATGATGCTGCTTCCGGATCACCGTAGGTAGTTGATGAAAAGGGTCGCCGTGCCGAAGTAGATCAGGATGCCGGTAATGTCGTTGGCCGTCTGGACAAAGGGGCTGGAGGCGATGGCGGGATCGATACCGATCTTCTTGAAAAAGGAGGTGGCGATGACCCCCATGCTGGCGGCAACCGTCATGGCGGTGACCATGGCCAGTCCCACCACCAATCCAAGGTAGGGATTGTGGTGCCAGAAAAAAGCGATCAAACCGGTGACAGTACCGCATACTGTCCCCATGATCAGCCCGACCCGCACCTCCTTGTAGAACACCTGGCGCAGGGTGGAAAAGTCGATGCGCCCCGTGGCGAAGCCGCGCACCACGATGGTGGCGGACTGCCCCCCGACGTTCCCCCCCATGCCGGTGATGACCGGGATGAAGGAGATCAGGGCGATGACCTCCTTGAGGGTCACCTTGAACCGCCACATCAGGTACCCGGTGATTACCCCGCCGAAGAGATTGGTCACCAGCCAGGGGAGGCGCAGCCTGGCGATCTTGAAGGATTTGTAGCCGTAGAGGAGTTCCTCCTCGCTGGCGCCGGCCATCTTGAACATGTCCTCGGTGGCCTCCTGGCGCATGACGTCGATGACGTCGTCGACGGTGATGATCCCCATCAGCTTGTTCCCTTCATCGACGACGGGAATGGCCAGAATGTCGTACTTGGCCACGAGATGGGCCACCTCCTCCTGGTCCATGTCCGTTCGGACGCTGATGACGTCGGTGGTCATGATGTTCCGGAGACGGGTACTGGGAGGGACGGTGAGCAGGTTGCGCAGGGAGAGAACCCCCACCAGGTGGTTGTGCTCGTCGGTGACATAGACGTAAAAGACCATCTCCACGTCCTTGGCTTCCTGCAGGGCCGCAACGGCTTCCTTGACCGTCATGTCTTCGCGCAGGGAGAAGATCTCCGTGGCCATGATGCCGCCGGCGGTATCCTCGCCGTATTTGAGCAGCTCCTCGATCTCATCCGAATGTTCGTCCTCCATGATCTGGAGGATCTCTTCCGCTTTCTCCTCCGGCATGTTGCGGATGATGTCGACGGCATCGTCGTAAGGCATCTCCTGGAGGATCCCGGTGATGGTCTCCGTGTCGATCTTCTCCAGGAGCTGGGCGCCGGTGCCGTGATCGAGCTCGGAGAGCACCGAAGCGGCCGTCTCCGAATCTTCAATCAGGTTGAAGAAGACGCGCTGCTCCTTCTGATCCAGGTAGCGAAAGAGATGGGCGATGTCGGCGGGATGGGTCTTGGCGACGACGTTGGTGAGATTGGGATAGGCGCCGCGCCGAATGAGCTTTTTTACCGTGTCGAGGAGTATCTGAAGTTTCTGATCCATGGCAGGCTCCTCCTGGGCGGCGGGATTAAACAGTGTCCATCCGGAACTCCGGATGGACACTGTTTAGTTTCTGATTCGGAAACGAGTAATTTTTCGCAAGATCAAGGAAATCAAAGTCTTGCGCGGAGGCGTACCCAGGTACGCCGCACAAGCAAGACTGAAGATTGACGCAGAGATTGCGGAAAAGGGCCGTTTCCAGACAGAAACTGAATAGTCAAACGCGTGAGTGTAGCACCGGCTGTAAGAACCTGTCAAACTACGATTCTCCAGCCAGCCCACCTCCTCTCAAGAGCGTTCTTCAAGCGGCAGCGCCACCGTTACCGCCAATCCGCCCAGCGGCGATGGCGCCGCCGAAATGTCGCCTCCATGTGCCTCGACGATATTGCGGCAGATCGACAACCCCAGACCTGCCCCTCCGGAGGCGCGGCTGCGTGAGCCTTCCACCCGGTAGAGCCGTTCGAACAATCGTTCCAGGTCGGCCGCCGGCACCCCGGGGGCGCTGTCGCGAAACGTCAGCATCGCCCTCCCCTTCTCCTGCTCCAGGACGATTTCGAGTCGGCCTCCGGCATCGGTGTACCGGAGTGAATTCTCCAGCAGGTTGGCAAGAAGCTGATGCAGCCGTTCGGGATCGGCAAAGAGAAGGATATCCCGGGCTGGGGGGGTGTATTGCAGGGCGATGCCCTTGCGCTCGAACTCGGGGCGGAACGCCTCCAACGCATCCTTCAGCACGCCGGAGAGGAAGATTGCTTCCTTGCGGTAATTCAGGGCTCCGAGATCGGAGAGGGCGAGCTGATAGAGATCATCCACCAGTCGTCCGACGCGCAGAACCTCCGTATGCAGCGAGGCGACCGCAGCGGGTGTGGCCTGACGAACTCCGTCCTGCAGGGCCTCGATCTCGCCGCGCAGCACCGCCAGCGGAGTACGCAGCTCATGGGAGATGTCGGCCACCCACTGCCGGCGCGTCTGTTCATTCTTCTCCAGGGTCAGGGCCAGTGTGTTGAAGTCGGAGGCCAGCTGACCCAGTTCGTCGGTAGCGGTCACCGGCACACGGGTGGCATAGTCTCCGGCCGAAAGGCAGCGTGTGGCGTCCGCCAGGGATCTGATCGGGCGGACCAGCCGGTTCGCCAGAGGCAGGGCCAGAAGCGCCGAGACCAGGAGTGTCACTCCGGCGACCAGCGCCATGGCCAGTTTCTGCTGCTTGACGAAGCTCAGCTGAAGAGCATCGGAAAGACCTTTGCGAGGGACGATGCCGAGATAGCCGACCACCTGCCCCTCGTGGTAAAGGCGCTTGAACTCGATTTTTTCTTCCGCTGCCCTGGTCCCTGCAACCGGACGGCGTTCGCTGTCCAGAAGCAGGATCCTCGCCTCGAACCGATGGGCGAGATGCGGCGGCAACGGCTCACCGGGCGGCTCGGCACTCAACCGCCGCTCGAGACGCCGTTCAAGCCGCTCCAGTCGCTCGGGGGTGGCCTGTCCCTCGGGCAGGGTTCTGTACGCCAGCCTGAACAGGTGGCCCGGATCGTCCCGCAGAAAATCCCAACTTCCCTGTTCAGCAAAAGCCTGTTCGAATTCCACCGCCAGACGTTCCAGCCTTTCCTGTTCCAGGGTATTTACATAGCGAAGAAAACCGCGGTCGATGCTCCACTGCATGATGAGGAACATGCCCAGGGCCACCAACGCCGTGGCGGCCAGCAGGGCTGCAAAGAGGCGGTGCTTGATTCCGACCTTCATATCGTTCCCTTCAAAGCAGTGAAATCTGGCATTTACATCATCTTTACTAGCACAGGTTTCCACGGAAATTCCACAGGGAACCTGCATCCTCTCCACATTTCCATATTTCCTCCACATTTTCTGCATATTCGCCTGTTATTTATTTGTTCAACAGAGACGCAGAACCGGGGATGCGAGCAAGTTCTCAGCAGGCTCGCTCCCTCAAATTCGAGGCACACCATCATCCAAAGGAGAGAAATCGTGAAAAATTCCATCCTCATCGCCGCATTCCTGGCTGCAGCCGTTGTCTGCAGCGCCCTGTACGCTGTAGCCGCCGACCCTCTTTCCGGCTCCGCCCTGGCCGTGGACAAGCGCGCCGGTGACAGTCCGGCAACCTATGACATGAGAAAAGAGCGGCACTTCGACCGCATGGCCGAGGCCCTGGATCTGACCCCCGACCAGCGGGAGCAGATCAAGGCCATCCGAGCCGCCGAGCAGGATAAGGTCGCGCCGCTGAAAGAGCAGTTGCGAAAGGGTCGCGAACAGCTGCGCGTCGCCGCAGAGCAGCAACCCTTTGATGAAGCCGCGGTGCGTGCCCTGGCGGCCGACCAGGCTGAAATCCGCACCGAAATGATCGTCTCACACGCCAGGGTGAAGAACCAGATCCATGCCTTGCTGACTCCCGAGCAGCGCGAAAAGGCGGAACAAATGCGCTCCTCCATGAAAGAGCGACGGGGGCACAAGGGGCACCGTCGATAAACATTCCGGCAAGTACTGCAACTTCTAAAAAAAAACGAGGCCCCCGGACTTTTCCGGGGGCCTCATGTTTTCAAGAAGGGGCGTCAGCACGCTGCGCGCCCCTTCGATCTTGCACCTCACGCTGCCAGCTTTGCTTCGTACCTTTCCACTACCTTCCGGTAGCGCTCCGCGACGCCAGGAGTTTTTTCCTCGGCCCTGGCATATCCTTCGACCATGGCGGGGCGCATCGCTTCGGGGAGCACTCGCTCGGCAAGGGGGTAGAGAATAGAGTCCTCCTTATCGATATGGTCTCGCAGGAGAGTGACATAGCCGTAAGCGTTGTCGGCGAGAATCGGAGTCTGATCGGGTTCTCCGGCAAGAGCCTTCCGCGCCGCCTCCTCCATGTTGCGAACGAAGGCCCGTCCCTGGTCGTGTGCCATCAGCATGGCCGCCACCGGCGAATTCTCCGCAGGCATCCCGTTTTCCACCAGGGATTTGAAGAGGATGTCCTCCTCCTTGGAATGATGAAAGCGATCGGCAAAGTTGCGGATGAAATCGACCGCGTCGATGAAGAAATCCCAGTCGGTGAAACGGCCCGCCTCGGCAAGGCGGGTGTTCTTCTCCACGAGGTCGATCATGCGCAGGATGAGCTTATGCTCTTCCACCATTACCGCGGTGACGTTCGTCATGCTCAGCTCCTCCTTTCGCCGTCGACTCCGATGATCGCCACCTCGAGAGGTACGTCCTTGCCGGAGGCGGCAACCGCCTGCTCGGCCATCATGGCCAGGCCGCGGCAGCAGGGAACTTCCATGATGGTCACGGTGACCGATTGGATGTCGTTATGCTTCAGAATCGCGGCAAGCTTCTCGACATAGGGGCCGGTGTCGTCGAGTTTGGGGCAGGCGTTGACCAGCACCTTGTCTTTGATGAAGTCCCTGTGGAACTCCGCATAGGCGAAAGGGGCGCAGTCGGCGGCGATGAGCAGATGCGCGTTCTGAAGCCAGGGAGCGGTGGGCGGAACGAGCTGGAGCTGGGTCGGCCACTGGCGCAGTTCCGAACTGAGACGGCCGGTGGCGGCTTCGTTGTGGTTTTCTTTCTTCTCGACGGTACGTACGTTGGAACCGGGGCATCCGCAAGCAAGATTTTTCATGGTGTATCTCCTTTTGATTCCGTGATGAGTGATTCGTGATCCGTTATCGATCAATTCGTGAATTCTTTAATGCTCAACCTGTGGGGGTTGCATCCAGATAGGCGTTTATTTCCGTCTCGATCTTCTTTTCGATCTCGTCGCCGAGGGCGTGAATGGAAACCACGTCTTTCAGCAGACAGATTCCCACGCCGCAGGTGACGCAGCCGATCTCATAGGCCTCCAGGATCTCGCCGATCCGGGGGTGGGTTTCGATGACGTCCTTGATCTGAGCACTGCCGATATTGTTTTTCAGGTTCATGGTCTCTCTCCTTCCTCGATGGTGACTGCAGAATAACCCCCTTCGCCCCCATAAAAACATGATGCAGGTCAAAAGATGCAATTTTTTGAGGCAGATCTGAAAAAGCCTGCCTGCCAAATAAAAGGACATTTGAGCTTTTTTGAATTTGAAATTTTAAATCATTTTCTAATTGACACCTGACGGCTCTTTCCGTATCTTCTGAAATCAGTTTTCAATTTCGTCAGCTGCGACGCAGGGCTCGCGGCCGCGGCAAAAACAGCAATCCATTTAATCACAGCAAGGAGAAATGAAATGTTCAATCGTCTACTGACAAGCACCCTGGTATTGATGAGCCTGCTGGCCCTCCCCGTTGCGGGTTCGGCCGCAACGATGGAGGAGTTGGAGCGGCGACTCGATATCGTCACCCAGGAACTGCAGACCCTGAAACACGAATCAGCTGTAACCGGCGAGACCGATTACTCTTCGAACTTCGGATTCGGCCCGGCCGCCTCCAAGGTCTACAAGCTCAACAAGGGACTCTCCATCGGCGGCTACGGCGAAGGCCACTTCAGCAATCTCGTCAGCGACAAGGGAGCCAGCAGCGACACCGCCGACATGCTGCGCGCCATTCTCTATGTAGGATACAAATTCACCGACCGCATCATCCTGAATACGGAAATCGAGATCGAGCATGCAAACGAGACGTTCGTCGAGATGGCCAGTCTCGACTTCCTCCTGCATGAGAAGATAAACCTGCGCACCGGTCTTCTCCTTGCCCCGGTGGGGATTACCAATGAACTCCACGAGCCGACCCTCTTTCACGGCAACATGCGCCCTTACGTGGAGAGCGAAGTCATCCCCAGCACCTGGCGGGAGATGGGCGCCGGCGCCTTTGGCAAACTTGCGGAAAACCTCGAATACAAACTCTATGTGATGAACGGCTTTCAGGGCGCCGACTTCACCAGTAAGGGGCTGCGCGGCGGACGGCAGAAGGGTTCCAAAGCCAAGGCCGATGACTGGGCCCTGGTCGGCAGCCTCGCTTATGAGCCGGTCCTCGGCCTCAATCTCGGCGGCAGCTTTTATGTCGGCGACAGCGGCCAGAAGGAAGTCCTCGAAGCCGATGGCGATAAAGCAGACGTCTTCACCGAAATCTATGAAATTCATGGCCAGTACAAAGTCGCCGGTCTCGAATTCAAGGCGCTCGGCACAATAGTCCAGATCGACGACAACGAACTGATCGGCGCGAACGTCCCCGAGGAGATCACGGGCTGGTACGGAGAGGTCGCCTACGATGTGATGCCGCTGCTCGCCCGGGGAACCACCCAGTATCTGGCGCCCTTCTTTCGCTACGAGGATGTCGACTACAAGGGGAACAACGAGGATCTCGATCTTTACAACGTCGGCATCAGCTACAAGCCGATCCCCAACGTGGTTCTCAAGGCCGACTACCGCAATTTCGACAAAAAGGTCGGCGACAAGGCCGACGAGCTGAATCTCGGTTTCGGCTACATCTTTTAACTTCTGGAACTTCTCTACTTATTAATTGCCTCCTGCCGGGAGATGCTGATCCCATCTCCCGGCCATTTTTGCCGGCGGAGCCAGCCCATGCTGATCAGACCTCTTGAAATCGTCATCGCCTTCACTCTCGTTCTGGCCGCCTTCGGCAGCATTGCACAAGGCAAGGTTTACCTCCCCAAAGACGACGCTCTGCAACTCGCCTTTCCCGGCGCGGACAAAATCGAAACGACCAATCTCTACCTCACCGAAGAGGAGATGAAAGAGGTGACCCGGGCCTCCGGAGCAACCGTCGACTCGGCTCTGTATATGCTTTATGTGGGGAAAAGGGGAAATGAGGTTCTCGGCTACGCCGCGATCGAGGCGGCGACGGTTCGGACACTGCCGGAGACGGTGATGGTGGTGATGAACCCGGACGGGTCCGTGGATTTCGTCGAGATACTGGCTTTTTTCGAACCGGAGGAATACAAGCCGTCGAAGCGCTGGCTCGACCAGTTCCAGGGGGAGAGGCTCAGTGCCAATTTACGCGTCGGCGGCGACATCCAGGGGCTGACCGGCGCGACCCTGTCGGCCCAGGCGATCACCCGTCAGGTGCGCAAAAGCAGTGCCATGCTGCGGCTGTTTCTGGAACGCCGGCCATGAGAGTGATGATGTCCGGTCCCGGCAGCCGCCCCCTCGGCAGAACCATTCTGCTGTTTTTCTACGGCTATTTTCTTCTCCACTGGGCCACAGGCATTTTCATGTTCCGGGAGAAGCTCGGATTCAGCTACGATTCGGTGGTGCGCTATTATCTCGGCGACCCGGAGATGTTCATGAATCCGCGCAGCTTCATCGGTCTGCTGGAGGTGACCCACTTTCATCTCTTCGCCATGGGGCTCTTTTTCGTCGTCTTCAGCCATCTGCTCCTCTTCTCTCCTTTTCGCGAAGGGCTCAAGGGAGTAATCATCCGACTTCTGGCCGTAGCGATCCTGGGCGACATGGCGGCAGGATGGCTGGTGCGCTATGCCGGCGCACCTTTCGCCTGGCTCAAGCTCGGCGCCTTCTGGCTGCTGCAGGGTACTTCCCTTCTTTTGCTTCTGGGGCTCCTCCTCTCCCTGTTCAGCAAAGACCGCCACAAAAGCACCTGAATGCAGGCAGGCCGCGTTCACGCCTGTTCAACCCACCTTTCCGGAAATTCCAGAACGAGCTTATCCGCTCTCCACCGCGGCGACCTTTTCCCGAAAGAACCGTCCCCGAAGCTGTGCTCTTTGTGATGGAAAGCAAGAATGCCTTGTGAGATAATATCGCCACTTCGGTGAGCAGGTTTTTGGGCCGCAGCGAGTTGTTTCGCCTCTGGTGAATAGCGGATTTCCCCTATCGCCAGTCACAGTCAGGATGGGTCGCATGGAAAAAAGGGTGGTGCTGAAATTCATGGACGGTCACGAGGAAAGAGGCGTCCTCGTCCGTCCCTTCCGTCCGCCGGAACTTCAGGTCGAGGCCGTTCTGGAGCAGGACGGCAGCCGGCACGTCTTCCCCATCGATGAGATCTGCTGTCTCTTCTTTACACAGAAAGGGAACTGGAGTCCCTCTCCGGGGGAGGACGAATTCCACGAGGAGGTCGAAACGATCCACGGCGACTGTTTCCCAGTTCGCACCTTCGGCGAGAATTCCAAGAACGAAGGCTTCTTCGGCTTCCCGATCGGTGCGAATGCCCCCTATGGCTGCATATTCTTCGCCCGCCACGGCATCCGCTCACGTCGACAGAGACACCTTCTCGGACACATTCTCGAAAAAAAAGGTCTGGTCACCCCCTCGGCGATGGAGGAGGTGCTGCAGGAACAATCCCTGCTGCGCAGCCGCCGGCTCGGCGAGATCCTCGCCCAGCACAACAACCTTACCCAGGCATCCGTGGAGCAGTCGATTCTGGATGCCGAGCAGTCTCGTAAACTGCCGCCCAACGCCCGCGTGGGCGATATACTCATCGCCACCGGCCTCGTCACTCGCGAGCAGGTCGAAGAGGCGGTGGCTAATCAGGAACGCGGCAAGAAGAAGCGGCTCGGCACGCTGCTCATCGAGCGGGGTCTGATTACCGAGGATCAACTCCTTTCCGCGCTGGCTACCAAATTCCGGCTGCCCTTTATTGATCTTGAAGATGTGGTGCCCACCGACGAGGCCTTGGGGGCGCTCTCCCGAGGAACTATATTCCGGCTCCAGGTACTGCCGATCGAAACCTACGGACGCACATTGGCTGTGGCCACCTCCTCACCCACCGACCCGAGTCTCGGCGACAGCCTGCGTTTCATCAGCAATTTCAATATCGATTTCGTCGTCGCGCGCCGGCAGCAGATCGCCGACGCCATTCGTAGACACTATGGCGAGAATGAAGAGTCGGTCGAAGATCTGCTCGACGAAATGAGCGGCGATGAGATCGCGGTGGAGAGCGAGGACGAAGAGGTCCCGCTGCTCAGGGAATCGGACTCGAAGATCATCACCCTCGTCAACCGCATCCTGGTCGACGCTTATCACAAGGGGGCTTCGGATATCCATTTTGAACCGGGCATGGGCGCCCGCGATCTGCAGGTGCGCTACCGTATCGACGGTCTCTGCAGACCGATGCATCGAATCTCCGCCGCCTACAAACCCGCCATCGTCTCTCGGGTCAAGATCATGGCCAGACTCGACATTGCCGAGCGGCGCCGGCCGCAGAGCGGCAAGATTCTGTTGCGTTTCGGTCGCAAGAAAGTCGAATACCGGGCCGAAGTGACCCCGACAGTCGGCGGCATGGAGGATGTGGTCCTGCGGGTCCTCTCCTCTTCGCGTTCCCTGCCGCTGAAGGAGATGGGCTTCTCCGCCGGCAATCTCGACAAGTTCGCACATCTGCTCAACCAGCCTTACGGAATCATCCTCTGCGTCGGGCCAACCGGCTCGGGCAAGACGACTACCCTGCACTCCGCACTCGGCCGGATCAACACCCCCGACCGGAAGATATGGACGGTCGAGGATCCGGTGGAGATCACCCAGGCCGGGCTGCGTCAGGTCCAGGTCGACGCCAAAATCGGCTTTACCTTTCAATCCGCCCTGCGCTCGTTTCTCCGTGCCGACCCGGACGTCATCATGATCGGAGAGATGCGCGATACCGAAACCGCCAAAACAGCCATCGGCGCTTCGCTGACCGGCCACCTGGTCCTCAGCACCTTGCACACCAACAACGCTCCGGAGACAATTACCCGCCTGATCGAAATCGGCATGGATCCCATCAATTTCGCCGATGCCATGCTCGGCATCCTGGCCCAGCGGCTCACCCGAAGGTTGTGCACCGACTGCCGCAAGCCATATCATCCCGATCGCGCCACATACGAACAACTGGTCGAGGCTTACGGGGCGAAATGGTTCAGCCCCCACGACATGCCGGACTACTCCACCGACCTGGTCCTGATGAAAAAGACAGGCTGCGACGCCTGCGGCGGCACCGGTTACCGGGGACGGTTGGCAATCCACGAGCTGCTGGTCAACTCAGAGCCTATTCGGGAGCTGATCAAAAGGACATCGCGCGCCGAAGTGTTGCGGGCGGCCGCCATCCACGAGGGGATGCGGACTCTGCGCATGGACGGAGTGTGCAAGATCTTCGACGGCTTGACCGATCTGGAGCAGATCACCCGCGTGTGTCTCTGATTCGGACATAAACTCCCGAATAAAAACAGGCCGCATCCGCGGCCTGTTTTTATTCGACTTCCTGTCATTCACCTGCCTGATTCCCCTCCTCAGCGGGCGGCGCTCCCCCTTCCGCGGGCGGCACTGCTCCCGCCGGTGGAGTTGTCGCCGGTGGAGCTGCCGTTCCGGGAGGGGCCTTGGCCGCCGGCGGTGTCGTGCTTGCAGACGGCTCGTACACGAACTCCCACTGGCTGTATTTCTCTTTATCCTTTAACTTTTCGTTTTCCTCTGAAAAACCGTCCTTTTTAAAGGGTTCCAGATCGCTGGAACTGCGCACACCGATGATCCCGCCGGTACCGGCACTGGCTGTCACCGTCCCCCCCACCGTCCCCCCCTGGCGGATGAGCACCCAGTCCTCCCCGGTCATGGGATCTTTATAGAGCTTCCGGATATGGCGCAGCGTCTGCGGCGAGCGGGGATCCTTCAGCAGATCCTCCAGCCTCGTGGGAAACGCCGCCTTGGTTCCGCCGTGCACCATTTTGTAGTAACTCCCGATGGCGCGGCGGTACTGGTCACCGCGGAAGAGGAGTTCCTTCTCCTTGGCCTGGTGCACGACCGTCCGCCAGGTGGAGCCCGCTATCCCCAGCGAGAGCCCGAGGATCACGACGATGACCAGGACCACGACGAGGGTGACGCCCCGCTGATTTTGGATATGAGAAGAAGGCATCCCGCTCCGAATCATTTCTATAAAGCAGTCTCAAGCGCCGCGACGGCGCAACGAAAATCAAAACATCTTTGTGGTTTGAACCGGCCCGGTTTCCCCGCAAGGGGCTGTTTGGCAGAATTCAATTTACCCCAAACCGGCGGCGAACACAAATAGCTGTTACTCCAACTGACGCAGAAACCCTTCGATCCGCGCATCCTTCTCCCCCCACAGCTCCCCCATCCACTTATTAAAACCCTCGCGGCACCGGGGATCGGCCGGGCAGTTCCCCGTCCGCAACTCCGGCGGAATCGGGTGGGGTTGCACCCGGACGACCGCCCGGGAGATGCGGCCGGAGAGGAAATCCCAGAAGGTCGGCCGTCCGTCGGGGTAGACGATGGTCACATCGAGGAGGGAGTCGATCCTGTCTCCCAGTGCGGCCATGGTTGCCGACAGGCCGCCGGTCTTGGGGCGCAGGAGGTGGCGGTAGGGGGATTGCTGCACGTCGTGCTTTTCGGGGGTGAAGCGGGTCCCTTCGGGGAAGATGACGATGGCGGCGGCGGCCTGGCGGAAACGCTCGCAGGAGCGGCGGACCGTCTCCAGGTCCCTGCCGCGCAGCTCCGGGTGCTTTTCCAGAACCTCCCGGGAGTAGCGCTCGACAAAAGGAAAATCGAGGGCCCGCATGGCTACCCCCAGAAAGGGAAGCCGGAGCAGCTCCTTTTTAACGAAGAACTTCAGTGAAGGAATGCGGCCGTGGAAAAACTGCTGCAGCACAATGATGTCCACCCAGGACTGGTGGTTGCAGACGAGCAAATACCAGCCTTCGCGCCGCAGCCCCTCCTTTCCCCGGACGTCCCATTCGATCTTCTGGGTAAGGCGGATAACGACCCTGAGACCCCAGACCCACCCCTGCGCCAGGCCGGTCATGGCGCGGGCGCAGATCCGCTGGAAGACCTGCAAAGGGAAAATGACCTTCAGCAGGGCCAGGGCATATACCGGCAGGCACCAGAAGATGGTGTTGATCAGGTAAAGGAGCAAGGAAAGGCCGGCGAGCAGGATTGGAGGAAGAAAGTGGAGCATGAGACAATCCAATCTAAACGGTTTCACGCGGAGGCGCGGAGACGCGGAGGGAAATTCTGAGTATTTGAAATTCTCCGTGTACTCCGCGGCTCCGCGTGAGTAAAGATTCTAGAACTGAAAAGCCAGGGCGAGATGGCTTACCAGCACCGTTCCGGCCTCCTCGGCGGTGTGGCCGAAGGCGACGAGGCCGTCCTCGTGGCCTCCCATGGCGAAGATCCGCCCCTTCCGAACGGAAGGTTGGAGCAACAGCCGCCGCACTTCCCCCGCCATATCCGGTGTGCCGTAGGCCGCTTTCTCGTTGGTGAGAGGGATCTTCAGCTCCCGGGCGCGGCGCCAGATCTCCGGTGAGTGGACGTGCATGATGAAGCGCAAGGAGGAGTCGGCCTGGTACAGGGTGCCGTGGGTGAGCGCCTCGGAGGAGGGGCGGATGGGCCCCTCGGCAACAACGCGGTTGCGCTCCGGTTCGCATTCCGTCACCAGGGCATAGTGATCCTCGTTGAGATCGGTCAGGCCGCCGGTCTGGGTGCCGCTGATGACGAACCTCCGCCTGGACGCCGGCGCGTCGAAGGGCTCGAGGAGACGGCTGATGTTGCCGTATCCCAGGCCGTCGTAGCGCTCCGGATCCTGTCCGGTGAGACCGAGCAGGTGGAGAATCCGTCGCCAGGCGTTGATCTCCCGCAGATCCTCCGGGGGGAGCGGCGGCGCCGAAGTGAACTTCAGGTCGAATTTGATGACGCCTTCCTGATGGGGCACGGCTAAACCTCGGATGACTGATTATCGGAGTTGATTCCCCCTCCCATCAATGGAGGGGAGAAAACCGGGACATGTTAATGTGCCTCGCGCCAGTTGTTTCCGATGCCGATATCGACCACCAGGGGAACATCCAGACGAACGGCCCCTTCCATTTCCTCCCGGACGAGGGTCCTGACTTTTTCCAGTTCGTCCCGCGGGACATCGAAGACCAGTTCGTCATGGACCTGTAGCACCATCTTGGCTCTTAGTCCCTCATGTTCCAGACGCCTGAAGACCCTCACCATGGCCACCTTGATGATGTCGGCGGCCGACCCCTGGATGGGGTAGTTGATGGCGTTTCGCTCGGCGTAGTCGCGGATGTTGCGATTGGGGCTGTGGATCTCGGGGACGGCGCAGCGTCGGCCGAGGAGAGTGGTCACATACCCTTTGGCCCGCGCCTCCTCCTTCTTGCTATCCATGAACCCGAGCACCCCCGGATAGCGGGCGAAGTAGTTGTCGATGAAGACCTGCGCCTCCTTGCGCCCGATTCCCAGGGCCTTGGCCAGACCGAAGTCGCTCATCCCGTAAATGATACCAAAGTTGATGGTTTTGGCCTGGCGACGCATCTCTTCGGTGACCATCTCGGGAAAGACGCCGAAGATCTCGCTGGCGGTTCGCCGGTGGATGTCCTCATTGCGCTCGAAGCTCTCGCTGAGCACCGCCTCGCCGGCCATGTGCGCCAGGACGCGCAGCTCCACCTGGGAGTAGTCGGCCGAGAGGAGGACGTTCCCTTCCGCCGGGATGAAGGCCTCGCGGATCCGGCTCCCCTCCTCTGTTCGGATAGGGATGTTCTGAAGGTTCGGCTCGCTGGAGGAGAGCCGGCCGGTGGCTGTGACGCTCTGGTTGAAGGAGGTATGAATGCGCCCGGTCTCCGGGTGGATCAGTCTGGGAAGAGCCTCGGTGTAGGTGCCGCTCAGCTTTGCCAGGGAGCGGTAATCGAGGATGCGGGCGCAGACCTCGTGCTCCTCGGCCAGTTTGGTCAGCACATCGACGTCCGTCGACCATCCCGTCTTGGTCTTTCTTCCCCGGGGAAGCCTGAGCCGTTCGAAAAGGACCTCGCCGAGCTGCTTGGGGGAACCGACGTTGAAAGATCCGCCGCAGATATCGTGAATCTTCTCCTCCAGCACCTTGAGCTTGGCCTGAATCTCCCGGGAGAGGCCTCCGAGAAATTCGGGGTCGATGCGCACCCCGGTCCATTCCATATCGGCGAGGATCTCCAGCAGCGGCATCTCGATATCATGGAAGAGCTTCTCCTGGCCGCTCTCGACGATCATCGGTTCGAGCTTTTCGGCCAGACGCAAGGTGATGTCGGCGTCCTCGGCAGCGTAGACCGTCGCTTTCTCCACCTCGACTTCGGCGAAGCCGATCTGCTTCTTGCCGTTGCCGGTCATCTCCGAGTAGGTGATGGTCTTGTATCCCAGCAACCCGGCGGCCTGGGCGTCCATGCCGTGCGACTTGGCCGACGGGTTGGCGAGATAGGAGGCGATCATGGTGTCGAAGACGAGTCCGTGCACGTCGAGCCCCGCCCGGCGCAGCACCAGCAGGTCGTACTTGGCATTCTGGGCGATCTTCGCTTTGCCGGGATCGGACAGAACGGGGCGCAGACGATCCAGGACAAGCTTCCGGTCAAGCTGCTCCGGCACCCCCAGATAGTGATGGGACAGGGGAATGTACCACCCTTCTGCGGCACGGATGGAAAAGGACAGTCCAACCAGTTCGGCCCGCATCGGGGTGAGGCTGGTAGTTTCCGTATCGAAGGCGATGCGCGGGGCCTGCTCCAGTTCGGCCGTAAGGGCATCCAGATCCGCCTCGGTGAGGACCGTCCGGTACTCTTCGCCGGTGGCGCGAATATCGGAGGAAAATTCCTGCAGCAGCTTGTGAAACTCCATCTCCTTGAAGATGGCGGTCAGCGCCTCCCGGTCCGGTTCGCTGAGGATGAAGTCGTCGTAGTCTACCTCCAGGGGAAGGTCGCAGCGCAGGGTCACCAGGGCCTTGGACAGCAGGGCCTGGTCGGCGAATTCCCGCAGGTTCTCCTGACGCTTTTTCCCCCGGACCCTGTCGATGTTGACCAGCAGGTTCTCCACGCTGCCGAACTCCTCGATGAGGTCCCGGGCGGTTTTTTCGCCGATCCCCGGCACCCCGGGAATATTGTCCGAGCTGTCGCCGGCCAGGGCCTGAACCTCGATCACCTTGTCGGGGGAGCCGCCGAAGCGCTCCCTCACCTCCTCCAGCCCGGTGATTTTGTCCTTCATGGTGTCGAGCAGCCGGATGCGTTCGCTCACGATCTGCATCAGGTCCTTGTCGCCGGTGACCACGGTGACCTCCATGCCGCGGTCGGCGAAGCGCCGGGCCAGGGTGGCGATGATGTCGTCGGCCTCGAACCCCTCCATCTCCAGCACCGGCATCCTGAATCCCCGTACCACCTCCTTGATCACCGGGATCTGGGGGACCAGATCGTCGGGCAT
Source organism: Desulfuromonas sp. TF (assembly GCF_000472285.1). Classification (NCBI taxonomy): domain Bacteria; kingdom Pseudomonadati; phylum Thermodesulfobacteriota; class Desulfuromonadia; order Desulfuromonadales; family Desulfuromonadaceae; genus Desulfuromonas; species Desulfuromonas sp. TF. The sequence continues at coordinate 62,703 of NZ_KI421418.1, read as the reverse complement.
GGCGCTGCGGTTGCCCTTGTATTCGGGATAGATCTCCTTGCGGAAGGTGGGTCCCTTCGCGTCGAAGACCACGGCCAGATGGTCGGGGTGCTCGTCCCGCACCACCTTGAGGAGCATGTTGGTGAAACCGTAGACGGCGTTAGTGGCAAAACCCCTGGCGTTTGAAAGATGGCGGATGGCGAAGTAGGCCCGGTAGATGTAGCTGGAGCCGTCGATGAGATAGATGCGCTGGGGCTGGTCGGTCATGAAATGCCTCGTTCAGAAGAAGGAAAAACTGGAGGGCATTATTCCACGGAGCAGAAAGGGACACAAGAACTTAGAAGAACTTAGAAGAACGAAAACCAAAGGAGAAGGACGAAAACCAAAGGCGATTTGCCACCAAGGCACCAAGATACCAAGCAAGTCAAAATCGCTTTTGCAGTTCTTGGTGCCTTGGTGTCTTCGTGGCTAGTTATGGGTTTCCAGCAAGGGTGAGTGAGGATCATCCGCTTGTCGCATGCTGCCGCCGGCCAGTTTATGTTTTCATTAATTTACAGGGTTTTGCACCTTGATTTTTAATCGCTTTTTCCCTATGCTAACTCATTTAGAAGTTACAGAAATTTGACATCTTCTCGCTAGAGTTATTTGATGCTTGCATTCATCCAGAGACACTTCAGGGGAATATTCCTCCTTTTATTCGCCCTGCTAGGCATTTCGCTGGGTCACTTGATCTCTACGGCCCTCGGAATCCGACTCGTTCCATCCGGCCCCGAACGGGGAACGCTGTCGGAGGAACGTGCCGTCACACGGCAGAAACCGTTGCTTGCCGATTTCGAGATTGTTCTCAAGCGCAACATATTCAATTCCTCCGCCAGGGGGGCTACCTTCGATCTCCAGGAAACGGAGCCCGAGAGGGTCGCGGAGACAACGAAACCGGCAGCCAGGACCAACCTCAAACTGCTCGGCACCGTATCTGCCGAAGACGGTTCGCTGGCTATGATCGAGGCCAACCGTTCCATCGACATTTACCATATCGGGGACGAAGTTCCCGGAGGCGGCAGCATCAAGGAAATCACCCGGAACCTCGTGACGATACAAAATCGCGACGGCTCCATGGAGGTTCTTTCCCTGTATGAAACCGGGGCGCCAACCAGTCCGGCGCCCGCTCCGTCGTCCCCCCCCGCCGCAGCCTCGGAGGGGAACGAACAGATCAAACCGATCGGCGAAAACCAGTGGATGATCGATCGTCAGGTTGCAGAAGAAGCTCGAAACAATATTGGTGAACTCCTGAAGTCGGCCCGAATGGAGCCGAATGTGGTGAACGGGAATACGGAAGGTTTTGTGGTGAAGATGATTCAACCCGGATCGCTTTTGGCCAATTTGGGCATTCGGAAGGGGGACGTCATCATGGAGGTCAACGGGGTGGAGCTGGCAAGCCCTGAAAAGGCCCTGCAGATTTTTCAGCAATTGAGAGAAGCCAGACATATTTCCATCGGGCTGCAGCGGGACGGCGCTCCGATGAGTTTTGATTATGAGATCAATTAGTCCGCAGCAAATCGGGAGGTCTGCAAGTGATTATAAAAAGGTGGTTGAACGTTTTCCTGGGCACGCTGACGGCTTGCCTCCTGCTCTGCTCTCAGGGCGCCCTCGCAGCGCCCCCGGAGGCCCCTGCCCCCACCGGGCGAGCCGCCGGAACAGCAGAGAAGGGGACGGTTTCCCTTGATTTCAAGGACATCGAACTGGCCGATCTGATCCAGACAATCAGCGAATTGACGGGAAAAAACTTCCTCTATGATGAAACGGTCAAGGGGAAGGTCACTATCATCTCTCCGGACAGCATGTCGCTGGAGGAGGCGTACCAGCTCTTTCTCACGGTGCTGAACGTCAAGGGATTCACTACCGTTCCCTCCGGCAGCATCAACAAGATCATCCCTCTCAGAATCGCCAAGGAAACCAACCTGCCGACCATCACCGGCAGGGGCAGATCGACAGAGCAGGTCGTCACCCGACTGATCCAGCTGCAGAATATCGATGCCACCGAGATCGCGAATACGGTCCTGGCCCCCCTGATTCCCAAAACCAGCAATATCGTCGCCTATCCCTCCACCAATACCCTGATCATCACCGACAGCGCGGCCAATATCGAGCGTCTGGTCGAGATCATCCGGGAACTGGACGTGCCGACCGACCTGGACCTTCTGGCGGTCCTTCGCCTGGAATACGCCGATGCCGAGGAAGTGGCCAAAATCGCCACCCAGATCCTGACCGAAACAGCCGCAACCCCACGCCGTCGAGGCCGGGTCGCCGCAAACGTTCAGGCAGCCGGAGGTAAGGAACTCAGTAAAGTCCTGCCCTATCCCCGGACCAATACCCTGGTAGTCATGGCCTCGGCTGAAGACCTCGTCACCATCAAGTCCCTGATCGCAGAACTGGACCGGGAGCCCTCCAGCGAGCGCTCCCACATCAATGTCTATTACCTGGAGCATGCCGATGCCGAGACATTGGCCACAACCCTCAACGAGATCCTGACCGGAATCCGCGCCCAGGTCCCTCGTACCGGTCGCCAGGCGCAGCCTCCCGGCCAGCCTCAGCCGGCTACGGAGAACGTCAGCATCACCGCGGACAAGCCGACCAACTCCCTGATCATCAATTCCACTCCTGAGGACTACGACATCATCAAGGGGATCATCTCCAGCCTCGACATCAAGCGCAAACAGGTCTTTGTCGAGGCCCTGATCCTGGAACTTTCCATGGACGCCACCAAGCAGCTCGGCGCTTCACTGCAGGGGGCCGTGGCAACCGGATCCGACAGTGTCATATTCGGCACCAGCAACCTGAACACGGGTCCGGCCGGCATCGCCAGTCTTGCCCCCGCATCTGGGAGCACGGTTCCCACCCTGCTGACCCAGACCATCGACGGCATCCTGCTCGGCGGCCTTTTCAGCCCCATCACCGTCACCGGACCGGACGGCAGCGAGATCACCGTGCCCGCACTCTCGGCCCTGATCGATCTGTCCAAGACCGATAGCGACATCAACATCCTTTCGGCGCCGCGCCTCCTGACTTCGGACAACGAGGAGGCGGAGATCATCATCGGCTCCAACGTGCCGATCATCACCAGCCGCCTGACCGACTCGGGAAGTACCGGACTGGCCCAGAGCGTCTCCGTCGAGCGACAGGACGTCGCCCTGACGCTGCGCTTCACCCCCCAGATCACCGAGGGGAACCAGGTCCGCCTCAACGTCTACCAGGAGATCACCGACATCTCCCAAACCAGCGTGGGCGATGTGAATCAGGTTGGCCCGACCCTGACCAAGCGCCTGCTGCGAAACACGGTGCTCGCAGAAAACGGCCGGACCGTCGTCCTTGGCGGTCTGATCAGCAGCAATACCCAGCAGAGGATCTCCAAGGTCCCCCTCCTGGGGGACATCCCCTTACTGGGATGGCTGTTCAAGCGGAAGAGTAATGCGGAGAGAAAAACCAACCTGCTGGTCTTCATTACCCCGCAGATCATCAAGGACGCTTCCGATCTTGCCCAGGCCACCCAAAGGGCCAGGGGGGCCATGGAGCGTTTCAGGGACAGGGAAATGAGTAGAGCGCTGAAATCGGAAATCCTCGATACCGACCTTCTGCAATTCGATATGGAAAACAACTAAATACCAGGGAACTGACTCCTTTATGAACCAGTGGAAACTCCTCGGCGAGATCCTGCAACAGGAGCACGGCCTCGCCGGTGAAACGATTGAAGAAGCTCTCGCCGCCCAGAAAACATCCGGCCGCCGGATCGGGGAGATCCTCCTGGGGATGAAGGCGATCACCGCCGAGGAGCTGGGCATCGCCCTGGCGGCGCAGCAGGGGCTCGACTTTCTGAAGAGCATTCCCGACGACGCCGCCAATGCCGAACTGCTCGAACTCATCCCCATCGCCTTTGCCAAGGAGTACAAGATCTTCCCCATGAACCGGGTGGTCGGACGGCTGAACGTCGCCGTCGCCGACCCCTCCGACACCCGTCCGCTGAATGACCTGGCCTCCCTCACCGGCTCCTGCGTGGAGGCGGCCGTCGCCACCCCCGAGGAGATCCTGCGGGCCATCAACCGCAGCTATGAGCGGCAGGCGGGGCAGACGGAGGAGTTCATCGAGGACATCGAAGGCGGCAGCGAAGCCCTGGCCGCCGGCTTCGAACCGACCGACCTTCTGGACACCTCCGACGAGGCGCCGATCATCCGCTTTGTCAACAGCCTGATCACCCAAGCCTACAAGCAGCGCGCCAGCGACATCCATATCGAACCCTTCGAGAGGGAGCTGATCGCCCGCTACCGCATCGACGGCATCCTCTATGAGGTGCTGCGCCCGCCCCACCGGGCCCAGGCGAGCATCATCAGCCGCATCAAGATCATGGCCAACCTGAACATCGCCGAGAAACGCCTGCCTCAGGACGGCCGTTTCCGGGTGCGCATCGCCGGCAAGGACGTGGACGTGCGCGTCTCCACTCTCCCCACCGCCTTCGGCGAGCGGGTGGTCATGCGTCTGCTGGACAAGGCCTCCAATGTCCTCACCCTGGAAGAGATCGGCATGGACCCGCCCATGCTGCGGCTGATCAACAACATGATCACCAAGAGCCACGGCATCTTTCTGGTCACCGGCCCCACCGGCTCGGGAAAGACCACCACCCTTTACGCCTCGCTGACCCGGCTCAACAGCCGGGAGAAGAACATCATCACCGTCGAGGACCCCATCGAATATCAGTTGCCGGGGGTGGGGCAGATCCAGGTCAACCCCAAGATCGACCTGACCTTCGCCGCCGGCCTGCGATCGATCCTGCGCCAGGACCCGGACATCATCATGGTCGGCGAGATCCGCGACGGCGAGACGGCGGAGATCGCCGTGCAGTCGGCCCTCACCGGACACATGGTCTTCTCCACCCTGCATACCAACGACGCCGCCAGCGCCCTCACCCGTCTGGTGGAGATGGGGATCGAGCCCTTCCTGGCGGCCTCCTCCATCGTCGGCATCATGGCCCAGCGCCTGGTGCGTCAGATCTGTCCCCGTTGCAAGGAGAGCTACCGCCCTACCCCCGAGATGCTCCGGGAGATGGGATTGGCGGCGTCCGTACCTGAAGGGGTTGAATTTTATCGCGGCGCCGGTTGCAGCCAGTGCATGGACATCGGCTACCGCGGCCGCACCGGCATCTATGAGCTGATGACGGTAGATGAGCAGGTGCGCGACCTGCTTCTGCAGAACAAGGACTCGGCTTCCATCAAGAGCGCCGCCGTGAAAAAGGGAATGAAGACCCTGCGCGACGCCGGCCTGGCCCTCGCCCTGGCCGGGCAAACCTCGATCGAGGAGATCCTGCGGGTGACCCAAGAGGAAGTTTGATGCTTTTGCAAAAAATCTTTATCACCACAGAGAATACAGTGATCGCAGAGGTGAACAATCATAGGTTTTCTCCGTGGCCTCTGTGTCTCAGTGGTAAATTTCCGGTCTTTACAGGTTTGGGAACCCGACATGCCTCTTTTTGAATATTCCGGCCTCAACGCCGCCGGGAAGAAGGTTTCAGGCTCCGTCGAGGGGACTGGTCGGCGGGCGGTCCTGCAGAATCTGCGGTCCCGGGGCATATTTCCCACTGAGCTGCGGGAGGAAAAAGCCGCGGCGCCGGGCCGGAGCGCCGCCCGGCTGCGCCTGGTCCGGAAGGTGCCCATCGGCGAACTGGCCACGGCCACACGGCAGCTGGCGACCCTGCTCGGAGCCGGCCTGCCGCTGGACGAAGCCCTGGGGACCGTCGCCAGCCAGCTCGAACACGAGCGGCTGGCCAGGGCCTACAGCACCGTCAGGGATGAGGTGACTCAAGGGGAATCGCTGCACGACGCTTTCGGCCGTCATCCCCGAATTTTCCCCGTCCTTTACGTCAACATGGTGCAGGTGGGCGAGAACACCGGCACACTGGACAAGGTGCTGCAGCGGTTGGCGGACTTCATGGAAGATCAGGCACGGATGCGCAGCAAGATCAACGCGGCCATGGCCTATCCCATTCTCATGGCCCTCATCGGCACCGGAGTTCTTTTTTTCCTCTTTGCCTTTGTCGTCCCCAAGGTGGTGCGCATGCTCGAGGACCTAGGGCAGGCCCTGCCCCTGCCGACCTTGGTCCTGATCAGCACCAGCAACTTTCTGGCACAGTGGTGGTGGCTGCTGTTGACGCTGCTGGCCTTGGGAATGTTCACCCTGCAGCGCTACGCGAGCACCGAGGCCGGACGGCTGCGCCTGGACCGGCTGGCCCTCACCTTTCCCCTCTTTGGCCGGCTCAACCTCCTGGTGGCCACCGCCCGCTTCACCCGCACCCTGGGGACCCTGCTGCGCAGCGGGGTGCCGCTGCTCAAGGCCCTGGAGATTACACAGAATCTCATGCAGAACCGGGTGCTGCGCCAGGCTGTCGAGGATACCGGAGCGGCGGTGCGCGAGGGGGAAGGACTGGCGCCCCCTATCCGCCGTTCCGGGGTATTCCCACCCATGGTCGCCCAGATGGCGGCGGTAGGAGAACGCAGCGGCGAGCTGGAGGACATGCTTTTCCGCGTCGCCGACACCTACGAACATCAGGTCGACATGACCCTGAACGGGCTGCTTTCGATGCTGGAGCCGGTGATGATCCTTCTTATGGGTGGAGTCGTCGGTTTCATCGTCCTGGCCATTCTTCTCCCCATCTTCCAGGCGAGCCAGGGGATGGGGTAAAGGCAGGAGAAGGTACAAGGTAAAAGGCACAAGGTATGAACAAATCTTTCCTTGAACCTTTGGGCCTTGAACCTTTTACCTAAATTTTTAAGGAGCACAAATGAAGCAAACCGAGAAATCCATCGTAAGGAATGACAAAGGCTTCACCCTGATCGAAATCATGGTCGTGGTAGTCATCCTCGGCATTCTGGCCGGGATTGTCGTGCCGCGCCTGCTGGACCGGCCGGAGGAAGCCCGGCGGACGAAGGCGGCCACGGACATCCGGGGGGTCGAACAGTCCCTGGCCATGTACAAACTGGACAACGGCTTTTACCCCACCACCGAACAGGGACTTCAAGCCCTGGTGACCAAGCCGGAAACCGGCCGCATTCCCTCCAGGTATCGGGAGGGCGGCTACCTGAACAAGGTTCCCGTCGATCCATGGGGAAACACCTACGTCTATCTGTCACCCGGAATCCATGGCGATGTTGATGTCATTTCCTATGGCTCCGACGGCCAACCCGGGGGCGAGGGGAGCGATGCCGACGTTAACAGCTGGGAGATCGAGTAAAAGACCGGCGGCAGTCTCCTTTCGCTGCGCCTGCGCCTCGCAAGGCGGTTTTACCTTGGTGGAGCTTTCGCTGGTCGTCCTCCTCATCGGTCTATTCTGCCTCCTGACGGTGCCGATCTTCGCCGGCTGGGGAGAAGGCTCATTGCAGTCCTCCGCTCGGCGCCTGGCCGGTACCGTGAAGTATCTCTACAACGAGTCGGCCCTGCAGAAGGAGGAATTCCGCCTGATTTTTAATCTGGAAGAAGGCGCATACGAAGCCAAGGTTCTGAGGCTAAACGGGCAACTAACCGAACTCACAGGCACCGGTCGTCGCCAGCAGCTCAAAGGAGGGGTTCGATTCCAGGATATCGCCGTAGCCGGCCATGGCAAATTCAGCTCCGGCGAGGTGACCACGGTCATTCACCCGGTGGGCTGGCTGGAGGAAACGGTCATCCATCTGAAAGACGAGGACGGTCGTGCCCTGACCCTGCGGCTCATGCCCTTTACGGGCTCCACGGAGATCTACGAGGGGTATCGGGAGTTCGAGAAAAATCTGTGAGGAGTGAGGGGTGAGGCGTGAAGAGTTGAACTTGAAACCTGAAACCTGCAACATCGCCGTTCCAGGATCGAAGTTCGATACTGGAACAGCGGGCTTCACCCTGCTGGAAGTCATGGTCGCCCTGGCGATTGTCGCCATTGCCCTGGTTGCCCTGATGGGGCTCGGCAACCGCAGCATTGCCGTAAACGCTCATCTGCAGAAGATCACTCAGGCCACATTGCTGGCTCAGCAGCGCATGACCGAGGTTGAAATCCAGGCGGCTGGCGGCGCTTTACTGGTACTGAATGAAGAAGGTGTATTCGATGAGCCTTTTGCCGAATTCCGGTGGCGGTTAGACTACGAAGACACTCCCTTGCCGAATCTCCAGATCGTGACGGTCACCGTCGCCTGGGGGGATGAGTCACGCAACGAGTTGGTCGATCTCAACTCTTTCATTTTCCGATGACGGCAACCTTGAGGACACAGAATGGATTCACCCTTCTGGAGGTGCTGGTTGCGGTCACCGTCACCGTCCTGCTGATGACGGCGGTGTACGGCGTCTTCACCTCCGTCAGCGGTGCGAAACAGCGACTGGAAGCGGAAGGTGAAAGCTATCATCAGACCCGGGTTCTCTATGACCGCCTCGGCCGCGAACTGCGGGGGACCTACTGGCGGCAGGCGAACCGCCAGACCCGCTTCATGGCAGGCCGCACTCGAGACAACTATACCTTCCTGGAGCTGACCACCACCGCAGGGACCCCCTTCGGCGGCCGTCGCGGCGCCATTTCCGTCGTCCGCTATGAGCTGCGTCCCGACACTGAGGCGGAGGAGCCGGACACCTGGGTGCTGATGCGCGACGAATACACCACCTTCGATGTACTGCTTCAGGATCGCGAAGGTTACCCGCTGGCCAGAGGCATCCGGGAGATGACTTTCCGGTTTTACGGAAACGGGCAATGGGAAGACGAATGGGACTCCTCCGTCCGGGACGGTCTGCCGCAGATGGTGGAGGTGAGCATCACCATGCCCAGCGGGGAGCAATCGGTTCCGTTTCGTTCCAACTTCGACGTGCCGCAATGAGAGTTCTGCGCCAGGAAAAAGGAATGGTGCTGCTGCTGGTCCTTGTGGTGGTGGCTCTGCTTTCGGCTCTGCTGACGGAATGGGCCTTCTCCACCCATGTTGACATGCGGCTCACGGAGACCTTCCGCGACAGCACCCGTGCCTGGTATCTGGGGAAGGGGGGCGTGGAGGCGGGACGGATGATCCTGCAGAACGACACCAATGCCTGGGATCATCCGAGCGAACTCTGGGGGCAGGGCATCCCAGGCTATCCGATTGGTGAAAACGGCTCCGTATTCATCACCATCGAGGACCTGGACGGAAAGCTCAATCTCAACACCCTGGTCAGTGCCGGCGGGAACCCGAACACGGTCATGATCCGCCGGCTCTACCGTCTCTTCGACATCCTCGGTCTTCAATCCCCCGGGGACCTGACGGCGGCCGTGGTGGACTGGATCGATGAACCGGGGAACGTGTACGACCAGATCATCTTCGAGGATAACAGCACCTTGCCGGTCACGGGCGCAGAAGATGCCTACTACCAGGGGCTGGATTCCCCCTATCCTGCGGCGAACACGGCCATGATCTCGATCGAGGAACTGTCCATGGTGAGAGGGTTCACCCCCGAGGTGTTGGCTGTCGTACTCCCCCACATTTCGGTGAACGGATCGGCAAACCTGAACCTGAACACCGCTACCCCCGAACTTCTGCAGGCCTGGGACAAGGACGTTTCGACCCAGGCCATCGATGAAATCCTCCTCGCCCGGGAGACGGCTCCCTTCGAAAGCGCTGATGACGTGAAGGATATTTTGACCCTTGACGACTGGACGGCCCTGAACCGCAACATCGATGTGACAGTGGCCGGGGAAACATTCCGCATCACCTCCCTGGGAAGGGTCGGCGACGGCGCCCGGCAGGTCACTGCTGTGGTCAGCGGCAACGGCAAGGACATCTACTACATGAAGGTGGATTGAGATGGAACGACGGACGATTGGCATCCATATCGACGGGGACACCCTGCGCATCGCCATCCTCGCCCAGGACGACCAGCGGCTGATCGCCCTGGGGAAGCAGAGATTCGGCAGTACCGAGGAGATGGCGGCGGCGGTGCATGAAATCGTCGGCAGCACCAGCATCTTCGGCGACCGGCTGGCGACCGCCCTGCCGGCGCTGGGGACCTTCGTGCGCCGGCTCAAATTCCCCTTTGCCGATACCCGAAAGATAGAGTCCACCCTCTCCTTCGAGCTCTCCTCGCAGTTGCCGGTGTCCATCGACGAGTACGCCGTCGACTTCCAGGCGCCGGTTCCCGCCGAGGAGAATCTGTACCGGGTCACCGCCGCAGCGGTGAGCATCGATGCCCTGGAGAAAATTGTCGAGGTTTTCGACAGGGCCGATATTCCGGTGCATATCGTCGACCTGGCTCCCTTCGCCTTTGTGCGCGGGCTGCGCGAGCATATTCCGGACGGAATCCTGGCCAGCCTGGGAGTCCGGGAGACCACCATCGCCCTGGTGACGGCCGGGCGGGTGAGCGACTACCGGGTAATTCCCGCCTCCCCTGCAGCGACCGTTCAGGAGACCGCCCGCATGCTTCTGCGGGAGAGCGCCTCCCTGCAGCACGAAGCGCATACGGGCGGCCCGTCCCTGACCCTCATCGGCCCCGAGGTCACCCCGGAATTGTTGGACATCCTGCGCCCGGGCACGCGGAGAGTGGAAATCCCCCGTTTCACGCTGGACCACCGGGAGGTCGAGCCGGAATATCTTCCGGCGGTTGCCTTGGCCCTGCGGGCGGCGATGTCGGCCAAGCAGCGGGAATTCAATTTCCGCCGCGGCCGCTACGCTCTGAAAAATGAATGGTCGACCCTGAAAAGGGAAATGATCGCCGCGGCCTCCATCCTTCTTCTCTCCATCCTGATCGTGGCCGGAACCGGTTACCTGAACTACGCGCACAAGGCAGCACGGGCCGAGCAATTGCAGCAGCAGATGGTGACGGCCTTCCGGGAAACGTTTCCCGGAGCCGCCCCCATGGTGGACATCCCCCTGCAGATGCGCAGTAAAATCACCGAGCTGCGCCAGCAGGCCTGGCAGATCGGCAGCGGACCACAGGGTTCGGTTCTGAGGGTGCTTCAGGAAATCTCGAGCAGCATCCCCGCCGAGGTGACCCTGGATATAAGGGATATGAATTTCTCGGCGGAATCGGTCCGCCTTGAGGGAGTATCCACCTCCTTTGAAGCCATCAACCAGATCGCCCGCAGCCTGGAGCAGTCCCCTCTTTTTGCCCAGGCCCAGATCGCAGACGCGAAGATGAGTCTGGATGGAACCCGGGTCGACTTCCGTCTCAACCTCTCCTTCGCCAAACCAGGATAAGCCATGTTTGATCTATCCCAACTGAGCCGGCGCGACCGCACGGCCCTGATCGTCGGCGGCATTGCCGTGCTGATTACCGTCGTGGTCTTCGGTCTCATCCTTCCCTACCAGGGGGCGATGTCCCGACTGGACGCCCGAATCGCCGCTCGCCAAAAGCAGGTCCGGGAAGTGGACGCCCTGCAGCAGGAATACCGGGTGCTGCAGCGGCAGCTTGCCGAGGCGCAGACCCGCCTGGCCAAGTCCAAGGGTTTCTCACTCTTCTCCTTTATCGAATCGCAGACTACCCAAGTCGCCACCAAGGAAAACCTCATCTACATGAGACCCCAGCAGACCGCCACGCGGGAGGGCCGCCAGGAGGAATCGGTGGAAATCAAACTGGAGAAGCTGAGCCTGGATCAGCTGGTCCGTTTCCTCTTCAGCGTCGAATCGGCGGATGCCTATCTGCAGGTCAAGAACCTGCGGGTGCGCACCCGTTTCGACGATCCCGCTCTGCTCGATACCACCATGACCATCTCCTCCTTCGGAGGCAGTGCATGAAATTAAACCGATTCCATCGCCTTAGAACGGCCCGGGGGAAAACGCTCCCTTCCTCTTCCAAACCGAAGCTCCGCTTTTATCTCGGCGCCCTGGCCTCGCTGATCCTTGGCCTTGTGGCAAGCCTGTATTTCTTCTTTCCCGTCTCCGCCCTGGAGGAACGCGTCGAATATGAAATCAACGGGCGCACGCCGGTGGAAGCGGACCTGATGGCGCTCTCCCTCGGATTCCCCCCCGCAATGAGAGCAGAAACGCTTATTCTCAAAATCGATCAGCCGCAGCCGTACTCGCTGACCTTCGACAAAGTCTCGGTCAAACCGCTCTGGCATTCCCTGTTCGGTAGGAATCCCGGCGTGGCGATCCATACCGATATACTGGGCGGGGCGGGGGAAGGGACCATTCGCCGAAACGGAGACATGGAAGTCAGCATCGCCCGGGTCATCTTTGACACCCCCCTGCCTTCGCTCACCAGTCTCCGTCTTTCAGGGAATCTGAAAAATGGGGAACTCGTCACCACGGTGCCGGCGAAGCCGACGACGGAATCACGGATGGAGGTCACTCTCGAGAACATCAGGGTCATCGGGCTCAAATCCGTCGGCATCGGCAGCGACACCCTTTCCCTTGGCGCCGTTTCCCTGCGGGGCTCAGGGAGGGGGAACTCCTTCAAAATCGAGCAGCTCGAATCCGAGGGAGGCGACCTCAAGGTTTCCGGCGGAGGAACCCTTCTTTTCGGCCGAACCGTCGAAAGCAGCAGACTCAATCTCAATGTGATCCTCTCCCCGACCCCGTCCCTGGACAAGGAGATGGCGGAATTGCTCAACCTGTTCCGGCAACCCGGCCGCGATGGTTCTTACCGGTTCAGGGTCACGGGCACCGTGGCGAATCCTGTCGTCAAATAGTCTCCGTATCCGGTCTGCCGTTGACATTCCTCTCCACAATGATTAGCTTGCTCGGAGTCATCAGCATGATTCTGCAAGGAGTGATTACGTGAGCGAAGAGAAGGAAGATTTCATCGAAGCCGAATTAAACGGAAACAGATCCGAGGACAAAGACCGCCAGGAGGGACTGGTTGTTGCCGCCGAAGTCCTCCCTACCGCTCTGCCGATCCTTCCCCTGAGACCTCGTCCCGCTTTTCCGGGCATCCTCATTCCCATGGCAATCACCGGCGATATTCAAGTGGCCGCCGTCAAGAGAGCGATGGCGACCCCCTCCCAGGCTCTGGGACTGGTCCTGGTTCGGAACCCGGAGGATGAAGACGCGCCGGAGAATCTGCACCGCATCGGAGTGGTGGCCAAGATCCTCAAGGTCATCCATGAGGAGGAAGAGAGCGTCCACCTTCTGATCAACAGCCTCGAGCGCTTCACCATCGAGGAGATGGGGCAGAACCCGAAGGGGCTTTTCGCCCGGGTGCGCTACCACTACGGGGCCGAGCTCTCGGTCAATCCGGAGCTCAAGGCCTACTCCATGGCCATCATCACCACCCTCAAGGAACTGGTCCAGATCAACCCCCTGTACTCCGAGGAGATCAAACTCTTTCTCAACCGCTCCAGCATGGATGATCCCGGGCGGCTGGCGGACTTTGCCGCCAACCTCACCAGCGCGGACGGACAGGAGCTGCAGAAGATTCTAGAGACTTTCGACGTTCGCCGGCGCATTGACCGGGTTCTGGTCCTGCTTAAGAAGGAGCTGGAAGTTTCCAAGCTCCAGACAAAGATCTCCAAACAGATCGAAGAAAAGGTTTCCGCCCAGCAACGGGAGTTCTTTCTCAAGGAACAGCTCAAGGCGATCAAAAAGGAGCTCGGTCTGGAGAAGGAGGGGAAAACCGCGGAGATTGAGAAATTCGAAGCGCGCCTGAAAAAACTGAAGCTCAATGACGAAGCCGAGCGCGCGGTGCGCGAAGAAATCGAGAAGCTGCGCCTGATCGAACCCAACTCCCCCGAATACAACGTCACCCGCAACTACCTGGACTGGCTGACCATCCTCCCCTGGGGGCAATTCAGCAGGGACTCGTACAACCTCGACAAGGCCCGCCGGGTGCTCGACCGCGACCATTACGGCCTGGAGGACGTCAAGGACCGGATTCTCGAATTCATCGCCGTCGGCAAGATGAAGGGCGACATCTCCGGCTCCATCCTCCTCCTCGTCGGCCCTCCCGGGGTCGGCAAGACCTCGGTGGGGAAGAGCATCGCCGGCGCCCTGGGACGATCGTTCTACCGGTTCTCCCTCGGAGGGATACGTGACGAGGCCGAGGTCAAGGGGCACCGCCGCACCTACATCGGCGCCATGCCGGGCAAATTCGTCCAGGCCATGAAGAGCGCCGGCACCGCAAATCCGGTGCTTATGCTCGACGAGATCGACAAGATTGGCGCCTCTTTCCAGGGTGATCCCGCCTCCGCTCTGCTCGAGGTCCTCGATCCGGAGCAGAACTCCGCCTTTCGCGATCACTACCTGGATGTCCCCTTCGATCTCTCCAATGTCCTTTTCGTCTGCACGGCCAACCAGCTCGACACCATACCGGCTCCGCTCCTCGACCGCATGGAGACCATCCGCCTCTCCGGCTACATTCTCGAGGAGAAGCTGGAGATCGCCCGCCGCTACCTGATTCCCAAGGCGCTGGAAGCGCACGGTCTTAAAAAAGGGCTGGTGACCATTCGCAAGGAGACCCTCGCCGCGATCATCGACGGTTACGCCCGCGAGGCCGGGGTGCGCAATCTGGAAAACCGCATTCGCAAGATCATGCGCAAGGCGGCCCGGGAATTCGCTTCCGGCAGGGAGGAGAAAATCGTCGTCGAGAAGAAGGATCTGACCGACTATCTCGGGCAGCCGTCCTTCGTCGAGGAGGAAGTTTTCGAAGGGGTGCCCGGCGTCGTCACCGGACTGGCCTGGACCAGCATGGGCGGAGCAACCCTCCAGATCGAAGCGACCGCCATGCCAAGCAAGAGCAAGGGATTCAAGCAGACCGGGCAGCTCGGCAATGTGATGGTCGAGAGCTCGGAGATCGCCTACTCCTATGCGATGGCCCATCTGAAGACCTACGGAGCCCCGGACGATTACTTCGACAACCATTTCGTCCATCTCCATGTTCCCGCCGGCGCCACGCCCAAGGACGGGCCTTCGGCGGGAGTGACCATGACCACCGCGCTCCTCTCCATGATCACCGGCAAGCCGGTGCGCAAAAGCCTGGGCATGACCGGCGAACTGACCCTCACCGGGCGGGTGCTGCCCATCGGCGGCGTGAAAGAGAAGACCATCGCCGCCCGCCGTGCGGGGCTGAAAATGCTCATCTTCCCCGAGGGGAACAGAAAGGATTTTGCCGAGTTGCCCGATTATCTGAAGGAAGGGCTGGAGGTGCATTTTTCAAAAGATTATGAAGATGTATACCGCGTTGCATTTAACGGGAGAAAACCGTAGGGTAGGCATGCCTCGCCCGGTTTATCGTTTTGATTCAGAGCAGCGCATAGGTTGCGCCCGCACATCTTCATCACAACAAGGAGTTGTTTTAC